>NZ_JACUTY010000092.1 GCF_014859555.1 Thiomicrospira sp.
TGATCTGAAAAACTTGGCGTTGCCAGAATGAATCAGGGGTTAATCGAGGTGCCCACATATTGATTAGTCTTATTCATTTTTAAGCTTAGCTAATTAAACAGGACAATCCATGAAGTTTTTACTGATAACGCCATTGGTGTTGATTCTGGCGGCTTGTTCTTCTGAGCAACCTGAACAAGTAGGAAGCACTGAAAGATGGTATGCCAGCGAAGATGTTAGATATGGGCAGAACGTATTTATCCAGAACTGTGCGGTTTGTCATGGCGACCAAGCTCAGGGATTGACTAAAGACTGGAAGCAAACCTTAGCAGATGGAACCTATCCGGCGCCGCCTTTAAATGGAAGCGCACATGCATGGCATCATCCTTTAAAAATTTTGTTAAGAACGATACAAAATGGCGGTGTACCGCTTGGCGGAACCATGCCTGGGTTTAAAGATAGGTTAAGCCAGTCGGAACAATTGGCGGCGATTGCGTATTTTCAAAGTTTTTGGTCAGATGAAATTTACCAGGCTTGGCTCAAACTAGATGGGCTTAAATAAATGGAGTTTAATATGAATAGACGCAATTTTCTACGACAAGGGCTTGGCATAACCTCAGGTTTAATCACCGCGGCTTATGTTCCTTTCACGCTTGCAGAAACCGCTGGCCAAACCGGGATTTCAAAACCCAATTACTATCTAAATGATTTTAATTTGCCCGCCTTGGACGAAGGCCAAACTATTCAAGGTAAACAAGTTTTTAAACTGGCCTTACAACAAGGTGAGACTCGAATATTAGCCGATAAAACCACTAAAACTATAGGCATTAACCAAGACTTTTTAGCCCCCGTGTTAAGAATGAAAAAAGGCCAAGTTGTTAGGATGGAGGTGACGAATAATTTGAGTGAAACGGCCGCACTTCATTGGCATGGTATGGTTTTACCAGCATCAGAAGATGGTGGGCCACATCAAGCCATTCAACCCAGTAAAACTTGGGTAGCCGAATGGAAAATACTCAATGAAGCCTCAACGCTTTTTTATCATTCGCACACCCACAACCAAACCGGTCAGCAAGTTTGGCGTGGTCTGGGCGGTCAAATGCAGATTGTGGATGAGGATCAAGATGCCGAATTGGGTATTCCGCATGAATATGGCATAGATGATTACCCGGTTATTTTGATGGACAGGGCGTTCGATGAGTCGGGCGAATTTTATTACAGTAATACGCGTATGAATAAAATGCTAGGCATGCATGGCGATGTGATGTTGGTGAATGGGGTCGCAAATTCAGTGCTTAAACCCAAAAAAACATTAGTGAGATTGCGTTTACATAATGCGTCCAATGCGCGTTTTTATGATTTAGTATTTTCGGATAATCGCGCTTTTCAACTGATTGCCTCCGATGGTGGTTTGTTAGAGCGTTCCTACAGCTTACGCCAGATTCGTTTAGCACCAGGCGAGCGAGCTGAAATAATTGTGGATCTTTCAGACCGCAAACCTATTACCTTAAAAACCATCAAAGGTTACGGCAACCTATCTATGCGAATGGGCATGATGGGTGGAAATAGCGCCAGCGATCTGGATCAAGATTTTAATTTATTACATATTGATCCTAGCCAGTCTGAACGATCAGCGGCTTTTAAAACTACACAGTTGGTAACCCTGCCGGATTGGTCTAAAGTAGAGGTGGCGCAAACTCGCCAGATGAACTTAGAGATGCAAATGGGGCCGAGAATGATGTTTGGCTCGGGCGGTTTCACGATTAATGGCCAAGCGATGAATATGAATGTGATTAATGAGGTAGCTCATGCTAATACCTTTGAGTTATGGGAATTGCATAATCCGTCCATGATGCACCATCCATTCCACGTGCACAACACTCAATTTAGGGTGTTAGATCGCAACGGCCAAGCACCTTATCCTTGGGAGCGAGGTTATAAAGATGTGGTGACGGTCCATAAAGATGAAACCATCAGAATCCTATTTCCAACAGGACCCTATCGTGATGAATTAATTCCTTATATGTACCATTGTCATATTTTAGAACATGAAGATGCTGGAATGATGGGACAATTCACTGTGGTTTAACTACTGTATTCAGGCGTTAATTAAGTAAAGCACCTTGATAAGGTTACTGTTTGTATCAAAATTAAGGTTTTTTAAAATAATTGAGGAAAGTATGATGAAAACATTCAACTTAATATTTATCACTGCGTTACTGAGTGCATTTTTTACACAAAGTGCGAATGCAAACCCTATTGTATATACACCTTTAGGCAAGGCCAATCAAATAGCTGTGATTAATGCGGCCACCAGTCAAGTGATTGCAACGATTCCAGGGGTGGCAAACTCACATGGTTTAGTTGCGACGCCAGATGGAGAATACCTTATTGCGGGGAGTTTAGATGAAACACCTTTAAAGCCTGGTGACCCAAAGGATAAACCTAACAGTCTGCTATACCTTGTTCATCCAGAGCACGGCCATGTGATGTCGACTATTTCTGTTTCAGGTGGTACGCATCACCAAGCCATTACCCCTAATGGCCGTTATGTAATTTCTACACACCCAAGCCGCGGTTATGTTTCAGTCGTCGATTTAAAACAGAATAAATTGATAAAAACCATTCCAACAGGTAAAGGTCCTAATTATGCGCTCGTGACTAAAGATGGCCAATCTGCTTATGTCAGCAATACTGGGGACAATAATATCAGTCAAATTGATTTGCAAACTTTGAAAGTAGTTCGAGATTTAGAGGGAGGAGTAATGCCAACCCATATCATTTTTTCAAAGGATGAATCACATTTATATGCTGCCAATCCTGGCCTTGGAGGAGTGACGGTCATTGCTGTCGATACGGGTGAGATTGTTGACGAGTATGAAGTTGGTCAAAAGGTACATGGCTTGGATATCAGTCAGGATGGCACAAAACTGTTTGTAACGAGTATAACAGATGAAATTTTAGTTTCTATAGATACAAAATCGGGTGACAAACAAGTGATGAAATTATCACCCGCACCTTATCATCTGAATACGATTCCAGGCACAGACAAGGTTTATGTGTCGAGCCAAACAACACCGATTATCTGGGTAATTGATCAAAATCAGTTCAAAGTGGTTGACACAATTCAGCTTCCAGCAGGAGAAGCACATCAGATGGCAACTGTGCAATAAAATAGATCTCATTTTAATAGAAACAAAAATTAATGATAAAGGCTTATAGGCCGTCGTTTTTACCCTTGGGTTAATTTTCTTGGGGATTAAAGGATAAGAAACTCCCTTAGAAAGTTGAATATGTGCCAGCAGGCGCACCAAAAGTTGTATTGTTACTAGTACTGGCGGCCTTAAATATTATAGAAATTTTTATGAACGAATAATTAAAAGGGGTTAATCGAGATGCCCAAAAGACTAGGAGATCCGTTATGAATTGGAATTTTGAATCAATTAATGAGTTTTGTGGAGGCGGTATGATGGGTGGTATGTGGTTTTTTTGGTTGATATTATTAATTATTATCGTTGTTTTTCTGTTTAAGTTGGTTGGAACACCGTCTAAATCTGCAGAAAGTGCGATGGAATTACTTAAAAAACGCTATGCCAATGGTGAGATCAATAAACAAGAGTTTGAAGAGATTAAAAAGACCTTGCAGTCTTAATATTGCTTAATAGGGGAATGGGTAGTTAATTAGAGCATGCTGAGTAAGCGTTCCTAAAGTCACATAATTTACCCTGCAAACTAGTATCACCAGGCCTGGTGATACCGCTTAGTTGATAGCCTTTTGTTAATGAAACGAATAAAAATATTCAATGAAACCAGCCTATAGTCAGGCGTGTATTTCGATATAATAGGCTTTGCGGGATGGGGTGATGAGACCCTCGAGCCGATAAGTAAAACTTTGGGGCCAGACGCATTGAATGGTGAGCATCTCGCTTAATTGCCCGAGAAGCCTAAATTGTTTGCGAAGGCCGCCACCTTGAACCCCCGGGTTCAGGGACCGTCGCTCCATTCCGTACTACTTTCCAGCCTTTGTGAGCTTATAGCTTGCAGAGGCTTTTTTGTTGGGGCTGGCATTTTGGCTGCGATGTCATACAATCAGGCTTATTG
>NZ_JACUTY010000028.1 GCF_014859555.1 Thiomicrospira sp.
TGCTCTGGGGTGAGTTGGTTTAGTTCGGGTTCGGTTTTTCCGCTGATGGCGGCCATGGCGGCGCGTTCGATTTGTTCGGCGTTACCGCCGGCTTGTTTGGCGGCGATTTTGGCTTTTACGGGGTCGAAATCGACAAACCAGCTTTTAAATAGGGCTTGCGCGATTTGTTCAAGGGTTTGATTGGTTTGGCGGTTGAGTTCAATTTTATCTGACAATGAAAGTGCCAAATTTTCAATTGAATCTTTTACATTTTTGGGTGGGATTAATATTGGGATATCGCGAACCTCTTTGAGGTTTAGGGTTTTTTGAACTGTAGTATTAGCTCTAATATTAAGAAAATGCATCGTTTCTGTTGACTGTAAACAGATATTAATCCAATCCGCACCGACTTCTTCATTCGCACGAATAACAGCTATAGCACGAGGGACATTCCAACCAGCAAGTTCCTTAGGCGCAACAAAGCTTTGACCAGTCGAACCGACTAGAGTTAATAATACTTCGCCGCCTTTTAAACGAGTTCTCTTGTATTTTTGTTCTATTTCAAGAGAAACTTTCAATACATTTGATAAATTAAGCTGACCATTATTTATGTTATTTATACGAATTACGGGTATACCATTTTCATCATGCTGCCCAGGCTGAACAATTCCATAGGATATATTACCGTCAATGGTGCATTCTACTAATGTTTTGCAACTCCAACCCTCGGGAATAGTCACATACTCTGAAGGGTTAAAGTCAGACTTCATAACCCAACCCCGCCAAGTTCTTTTTAATCTCGGCTTCTAGTTTGTCGCTTTGTTCAAATTGTGTTTTGAGTTGTGTGGTGAGTCTGGCCATTTTTTCGGCGAAGGGTTCGCCGTCGTCTTCTTGTTCGGTTGCGCCGACATAGCGCCCTGGGGTTAAGACATAGTCGTGTTTTTGAATATCTTCTAGCTTGGCAGATTTGACCAGGCCTGGTATGTCTTGGTAGGTGGGCGGCTGGTCTGCGTTCCCACGCGGGAGCGTGGGAACGAGAGCGGTTGGGGGTGTGGGAACGAGAGCGGTTTCTTCTAGCTTGGCGGATTTGACCAGGCCTGGTTGGTCTTCATAGCCTTCGCCTGTTTGCCAGTTATGGAAGTGGTCGGTAATAAGGCTTAGGTCTTCTTGGGTGAAGTCACGCAAAACTCGATCTTTCATATAGCCTAAATTACGCGCGTCAATAAACAGCACTTCGCCGCTTCGGTCGCGCAGTTGGCGGCCGCTGGCGGCGGTGCGGGCTTTTTTGTTTTTGCTTAAAAACCAGATGCAGGCGGGAATTTGGGTGTTGGTGAAGAGTTGGCCGGGTAGGGCGACCATGCATTCGATGAGGTCGGCTTCTATTAGGGCTTTGCGAATTTGGCCTTCGCCGCTAGTATTGGAGCTCATGGAACCATTGGCCAGCAATAGCCCTACACTGCCATTGGGCGCGGTGTGGTAGAGCATGTGTTGTAACCAGGCAAAGTTGGCGTTGCCGGATGGCGGTTTGCCGTAAACCCAGCGTGGGTCATTGTCGTCCACGCCTGTGTCCCATTCTTTCATATTAAAAGGCGGGTTGGCCATCACAAAGTCGGCGCGTAAGTCTGGGTGTTGGTCGTTGGTGTAACTGCTGGCGGGTTCTTTGCCGAAGTTAAAGTCGATGCCGCGAATCACCATGTTCATGGCGGCGAGTTGCCAGGTGGTGTGGTTGTATTCTTGACCGTAAATAGAGACATCACCAATGCGGCCTTGGTGTTCGCGTATAAAGTGTTCGGATTGTACAAAGAAGCCGCCCGAACCCATGGCGGGGTCGTACACGCGCCCTTTGAAGGGTTCCATCATTTGTACAATTAAACTCACAATGGATTTTGGCGTGTAGAACTGGCCGCCTTTTTTGCCTTCGGCTAGGGCGAATTGGCCTAAAAAGTATTCGTACACATGGCCGAGAATGTCTTTGCTGCTGAGGCTATTATGGGTAAACGGAATGGTGGCGATGAGATCAATCAGTTCGCCGAGTTTGGCTTGGTCAATTTGCAGTTGGGTGTAGCGTTTGTTGAGTACGCCTTTGAGTTTTGGGTTGTCGAGTTCGATGGCGTCTAAGGCGTTATCAATTAATTGACCGACTGAGCGGATTTTTTTGGTGGTTTTGCCATCCGGGACTTCAATTTCACCGGTAATCACCACTTTGTTTTGGTTTTGTATAAACGCCCAGCGGGCGACTTTAGGCACCCAAAATACATTGGCTTCGGTGTAATAATCACGCTCTTCAAGTTCGGTGTTAATTTCTTCTTGATATTCGGCGCTGTCGGCACCACCAAAATCGGCGGGGTCTAGGTAGTAGTCACTGTCTGGGTTTTTAAATTGCGCGGTGAGTTCGTCACGACGAATACCAAACGAATCGGAAACATACTTTAAAAACACTAAACCGAGCATCACGTGTTTGTATTGCGAGGCATCTAACGAGGGTAGGAGTTTATTGGCGCTGGTCCAGAGTTTTTTCTCTAGATCGTTTAAAAATTGGGTTTCTTGTTGCTGAATTGATTTGCTCATATTTACTTATTATGTTGCTTTTAATTGAATTAAGCCATTGTAAGCGGCTAAAGGGGGGTGTCAATGGATTTATGGCGAGTTTATGGGTTTAAAATGATTTAAAAACAAAGGCAACCAGGCCTGGTGCCTTTGTATGGTAATTTCCCGTTCGGTAGTATTTTGTTTAATTCTGATTCTAATTAGGTTACTATTCCCGAAAGGGATAAATTTAGGTTTTTAAGATGGATTATGTAAAAAACAACCCGTTCGGTAATATGGATGGCCTGCAAGATGCCGCGCAACTTGGGCTAAAGGTGCGTGAAAAACGTAAGGCGGATGGTCTGACTCAGCAGGATTTAGCCGCCATTGCGAATGTCGGTGTACGATTTGTGTCGGAACTTGAAAATGGTAAGCCGAGTGTGCAGTTGGATTCTGTTTTGGCGGTTTTGCATGCGTTGGGTTTGCAGCTTATGTTGTCGAATAGATAAGTGGATAGGTGGCCGTTATGATGCAAACCTTATATGTTTTTTATCAAACATCATTGGTTGGCAAGCTGGTTAAAACCGCAGCTCGCCATATGCAGTTTACTTATCACCAGGCCTGGTTGGATTCTGAGGAGGCGTTTGCGCTGTCGATTAGCTTGCCTTTAGTGAATCAAACTTTTGAGCATGCCGAGACGTTTTTTGCCAATATTTTGCCCGAAGGCGAAGTAAGAAGTGCGCTGTGTCAAAAACTGGGACTATCTGCAAAAAATGATTTTGGTCTGCTAGCCGAAATTGGCGGTGAGGTAGCCGGCGCGATTTCGATTTACGATACGCCGGTTTTGCCAAAATATAAAAGCCAAAAAATTGATTTGAGCTTGAGTGATTTGGCCGAGGTGTTACAACAGGTTGGCCGCACACCGTTTAAACCTTTAAAAGGCGAAATGCGTTTATCTTTGGCGGGTGCGCAGAATAAATTGCCGATTATTAAACAGGATGATAAGGCGCCATTGATGTTTGCTTTGCCTTTGTCGCCGGATATCGCGACTACACATATTATTAAACTCGCCAATCCGCACTTTGATGACTTGGTGCTGAATGAGTTAGTTTGCATGAAGTTAGCCAAAGCGGTGGGTTTGAGTGTGGCGGAGGTGGATTTATTGCCGGTTAAAGAACACACGCATTTGGTGGTGACACGTTATGACCGAATACAGGGTGAACGTTTGCATCAGGAAGATTTTTGCCAGGCGTTAGCGATAGATGCTGAAAATAAATATGAATCAGAAGGCGGCCCAAGTTTAAAACAGTGTGCTGAACTGATTCGTGCTTACAGTCATCGACCTGCGGCGGATATTTTGCAGTTGGTGCGTTGGGTGCTTTTTAATATTTTGATTGGTAACCGTGATGCTCATGGTAAAAATATCGCTTTTTTATATGCGCCAAAATGTGAGTTAGCGCCATTTTATGACTTGTTATCTACCCAGTGTTATGAAGGGTTAAGCGATAAGTTTAGTATGAAGTTGGGTGGTGAAAATCGTTTAGATTGGTTGCAAAAACGCCATTTTGACCGGTTTGCTGAGGCGATAGGTGTGAAGGTTAGTTTGATTGAAAAAGAACTGACAAAACTTATCAAAGCGATTGAGCAAAATCATGAGATTCTGGACGGGTTTCCTCGGTTAAAGCCCGTGCTTGCTAGTAATATCAAACGCTTGAAAAAACGGTTTAGTTAGCGATGAAATTTTATGAAGTTTAAATTTTCAACTGAGCGCAAGGGTGAGGCGTCGGTATTAAGTTTGACCTTAATCGAGGCTTGGTTTCCGATTTTGTCGATTGGGCTGGTGGCGAGTTTGGGTGCGTTAAGCACTTATGCGCTGGCGACGTTTTTGGCTTCGTTGGTGTTTATTGGTTTGTTGGCGTTAAACGGGCGTTTGGGACGTTTATGGCAGAATCGTGCGCAGTTTGATCTTTGGATGACGGCGTTTTGGATTACCTTGTTATTTAGTTTGGTGTTTTTAGGTTTGCAAACCACTACCGCCGGCAATATGGCGGTGATTTTGTTTTTGCAGGTTTTGTTTGCTTATCTGTATTTTCATGTTTTAGGGCGTCAGCCGTTATCGCTTTTTCATAGCCTGGGCGCGCTATTAATGATGATAGGCGCGATTTTGGTGTTGTTTCCCGCAGACTTTAAGTTAAATATAGGCGATGGATTGGTGTTGGCGGCGGCAATGGTCGCGCCGATTGCGAATCGGTTTCAGCAGCGCGCTCGGTTACATGTCGATAGTTTGACCTTGTTGGGGTTTCGTAATCTGGTGGCGTTTCCGCTGCTTTTGGGGTTGGCCTGGTGGTTGGAAGGTTTACCGGATTGGTCGAGTATTCAATCGGTTTGGTTGCCGCTGTTAATTGTGGGTGTACTGATTTTAGGTTTAAGTAAATGGCTTTGGGTGGAGGCGTTACACCGAATTTCGATCACCAAAACCAGTGCTTTAGCCGCGATGACGCCTTTGTTTACCTTGGTGTTGGCTTATTTTTGGTTGGCTGAGTTGCCAACCTGGTCGCAAATGTTGGGTGTGATCCCGATTTTAATTGGCGGCATTTTAATTACACGCCCGGCTTTGCCGCCCGCTGTGCCACAAGAGTAAGCACGCGCCATTATTTGGTGTGCGTTATATGGTTAATTATAAAAACGAATGGTTGGTTTTATGCTGATATACATTCATGGCTATGGCTCAAATGGCTTAAGCGAAAAAGCACGTCATTATCAAAAACTGTTTGAGGGAGAGGCGTTTTTGACGCCAAGCTTATCTACCGAATCGCGTTTAGCCGTGCATACGTTAGATAATTTGATTCAAGCGCTTGGTCATCATGAAAAGGTTGGTTTGCTTGGTTCGTCTTTAGGCGGTTATTTTGCGATTTATCTGGCGCATAAATACAAGCTACCAGCGGTGTTAATTAATCCGGCGATTCCGCCTTGGGATCAACAATCAGGCTTCAAGCGGGCAGACAAAACCGATGTGTCGCCACGTTTTATTTGGCAGGCAGAGCATTTAGAGCGTTTGTCGACTTTTCGGGTGGACTCTCCCAGCCAATGTTTGCAAAAACGTCTGTTGTTATTGCAGCAACTTGATGATGAGGTTTTGGATGCAAAGTTAGCGTTGGATTATTTGCCGCAAGCACAACAAATCATCACGTCTGGCGGTGGCCACCGCTTCCGTGGTATCGAACACTATGATCAACAGGTTTTGGATTTTTTCGCTAAATTCTTAAAGCCGGATTAATGGTAGAATAGCCTTTATTTAAAGCTTCTTTGGATTGAAATTATGAGCAAAGCGGTGGCCTTAAAAGGCTCAGTTTTATCTTTGTCGGTGTTAAAAATATACAGTGATGATATTGCACTGGTTAAAAGCCAGTTAGAACAAAATATTGCGCAAGCTCCCGATTTTTTTAGTGGGTTACCGGTTGTGATTGAACCTGAGACAGAAGGGTTTGGACCTACATTTTTAGCGTTATTAGTGGACTTTTTACACCAGCATCAAATGGTGCCGATTGGCGTGCGAACTTCGCAAGCGGTGATTCGAGAACAAGCTCAGTATGCCGGTTTAGCGGTATTTGAACCAGTTGCCAGAGCGCCAGAAGAGTCGGCAAACACAACATCGGCCAATACTTCTGCTGATCAGGGTGCGATGGTGGTTGAAGGCGCGATTCGATCCGGACGACAGATTTACGCACAAGGTCGGGATTTAATTGTTAAAGGTACGGTGAACCCGGGTGCCGAAGTGGTGGCGGATGGTCATGTGCATATTTACGGTTCGGTGAAAGGCAAGGTATTTGCCGGTAGCGCAGGCAATACTCAGGCCAGAATTTATGCACAAAACTTGGATGCCGAGATGGTCTGCATTGCGGGTATGTATCAAATGTCAGAAGATATTAAGCCCGAATATAAGCAGGGCTGGGTCGAAGTGAGTCTGCATAACGAACGATTGGTTTTTAATAAGCTGGCGTAGTTTTTATTACTTTAGTGTCAGTTATGTTTATTATTCATTATAATGTTTTGTATATTTAAGAGCTTCAAAAGGAGTCAATGTGGCACGAGTCATTGTAGTAACCTCAGGTAAGGGTGGCGTGGGAAAAACCACGACCAGTGCAAGTTTTTCTGCCGGTTTAGCGCTTAAAGGGTTTAAAGTCGCGGTGATTGACTTTGATGTGGGCTTGCGCAATTTAGACCTAATTATGGGCTGTGAACGCCGAGTGGTGTATGACTTTGTAAACGTTGTGCAAGGTGAAGCTAGTCTAAAGCAAGCTTTAATCAAGGATAAAAAAACCCCTAATCTATATATTTTGGCCGCCTCACAAACACGTGATAAAGATGCGTTGACCTTGGAAGGTGTAGGCAAAGTTATTGATGATCTGAAAGCCGATGGCTTTGACTATATTATTTGTGATTCTCCCGCCGGGATTGAAAAGGGCGCGCAACTTGCGCTGTATTACGCGGATGAAGCGGTGATTGTGACCAACCCTGAAGTGTCTTCGGTTCGCGATTCTGATCGGATTTTGGGTATCTTACAAGCTAAATCAAAGCGTGCGATTGATGGTGAAACGCCGGTGGTTGAGCATTTGATTTTGACGCGTTACAATCCAAGTCGTGTGGCGGCAGGCGAAATGCTGGCGATGCAGGATGTGGTTGAGCTTTTGAGCGTGGATTTGTTAGGTGTGGTGCCGGAGTCAGAAGAGGTTTTGCAGGCTTCAAATGCCGGTATTCCGGTGATTCTGAATGAAGACACCAGTGCTTCTGAAGCTTATAAAGATATTGTAGATCGCTTTTTGGGTGAAAATAAACCCCAGCGTTTTTTAACCGTTGAGCATAAAAGCCTATTTAAGAAATTGTTTGGGAAGTAGATATGGCATTACTAGACTATTTATTAGGGCAAAAAAAGAAGCCGTCCGCCATGCAAGCGCGTGATCGACTCCAAATTTTGCTGGCACACGAACGTTTGCAAGCGAAGGCGCCGGATTATTTACCAAAGTTACGTGAAGAAATTTTGCAGGTGATTGCTAAATACGTAGATATTGATGATGAGAATTTGCAGATATCATTAGATGAAGAAAACGGCTTTGAGGTGTTAGAGTTAAATTTAATCCTGCCGGAATCTAAGCGATAAGATAATTAAGAGAGTTTGACGTTTGAACATAAAAAAACCACCAGGCCTGGTGGTTTTTTTATGGGGGTTAGAAACTCAGCTTTAGTCCGCGTTATCTAACTCGATCTACCTTGATCAATATGCCAAAGATAGGGTGATCTAGATAATGAATTTCGCCATAACGCACTCGGCGTGATTCGTTGATTTGAAAACGCCAACCTTCGGTAATCCAGTCAATATCTAGCTGTTGGTGGGCGGTAAAGCGTTCCAATACGGCTTGCGGGATTTGGCGGTCAAGTTCTAGATTGACTTGAATGTGTGAGAAACGTTCTTGGTACATACGAATGGTGCCAAATAAAATGCTCGATTCTAAGCGTCGTTGTTGCACAAACTGGTCGATTAAAATAGGTATCGCTTTCTCTCTGTCTAGAGCCGGCTGTTGCCAAGCAAAGTGGGCAAGTACGTCATAACCTTTGTCGGTGGTCATTTTTGACACTTCTTCTTTCAGCGTAAATGAGGCTTCTTTTAAGAGTGTGGCATAACCATCGGCCGCATTAAATTGGGTGGCGTTTTCGGTACTGGGCAGTTCTAAAGTATCTGGCCAATATTCTTCGGTCCAGCCGCGCAACGCAAGCGATTGGAATACAATCACCTCAATTTGAACTTTGGGTGGCGACTTTTCTTGTTGTGCCGAAACTTGGTAGGGTAACCAACTAATCAAACTGGTTAAAGCGATAACAAGTATTTTCATGAATGGATTAACCTTTATTGTTAGCTTTGGCTGGTTTAACGGCTTTGGGCTGTGGGTCGTTAGGGTTGGTGGCGGTGTTGTCTGGTGCCAGGCTTTCTAACGTAAACTGAATAACCTGAGTGCGCAAACCTATCTCAGGCATTGTATCGAAAACTTTTAACTCCGTCTGACCTTTTAGCTTGTAACGTTTGGGGTGTGTTTGAATTAATTGGATTAATTTCACTGGGTCAATGTTGGGCTGAGCGTTAAATTTAATGCGGCATTCGGTTTGGCTGGCGTCAATTTTCTTGATACCTAAAGGCTCGGCCATGAGTTTAATGCGGGTGGCATCAAACAGGTTTTTGACTTGTTGTGGCAATAAACCAAATCGATCAATCATTTCAATTTCAAGCTCATGCAAGGCGGCGTCGTCTTCGGCGCTGGCGATGCGTTTATAAAACACCAGACGCGAGTGAATGTCGGGCAGATAGTCTTCGGGAATTAACGCCGCAAATCCTAAGTCGACTTCGCAGCCAGTATCTAAAGGTGCGTTAAGTTCGGGTTGTTTGCCGGATCTTAGGGCTTTAACAGCGCGTTCTAAAAGTTCACTGTAAAGCCCAAAACCGACTTCGTGAATTTGGCCGGATTGACCTTCGCCCAGCAGTTCACCTGCGCCACGAATTTCGAGATCGTGGCTGGCCAGCATAAAACCGGCGCCCAGCGTATCGTGTTTGGCGATGGCATCCAGGCGTTTGTGGGCATCGTCGGTAATCATGGCTTTGTCGCCGGTAAACATGTAAGCGTAAGCTCGGTGATGTGAACGACCCACACGACCACGCAATTGGTGGAGCTGGGCTAAACCAAACTTATCGGCACGGTGGATAATGATGGTGTTGGCGGTTGGCACATCAATACCGGTTTCGATAATGGTGGTACAAACCAAAATATTGAATCGACGGTGGTAGAAGTCTTGCATGACGCGTTCCAAATCGCGTTCATGCATTTGACCGTGTGCAATGCCAACGCGCGCTTCCGGTATTAATAAGGCAATATCTTCGGCCATACGTTCGATTTTATCGACCTGATTAAATAATAGGTAAACTTGACCGCCGCGGCGTAATTCTCGCAAACAGGCTTCGCGAACCGTATCTTCATTCCATTCCTGCACAAAGGTTTGCACGGCTAGACGTTTAGCCGGCGGGGTGGCGATAATGGATAAATCACGTAGATCGTTCATCGCCATATTAAGGGTGCGCGGAATTGGGGTGGCGGTCATGGTGAGTACATCGACTTCGGCGCGCAGTTTTTTAAGCTGTTCTTTTTGGCGCACGCCAAACCGGTGTTCTTCGTCGATAATAATTAAACCCAAATTGGCAAATTGCACATCTTTTTGGATGAGTTTATGGGTGCCGATAATGATGTCGACTTTATTGTCGGCCAAGTCCTGCAATATGCTGGTTTGTTCTTTTGCGGTTTGGAAACGTGATAACACCTCAATCCGCACCGGCCAGTCGGCAAAACGGTCTTTGAAGTTTTCGAAATGTTGGTTGGCCAATAGGGTGGTGGGTACTAAAACCGACACTTGTTTGCCAGCATAAGCGGCCACAAAAGCAGCGCGCATCGCGACTTCGGTTTTACCAAAGCCGACATCGCCACATACCAAACGATCCATTGGACGCGGGCTTTGCATATCGTGCAATACGGCTTCGATAGTTTGTTGTTGGTCGTCAGTTTCTTCAAACGGGAAACCAGCGCAAAACTGACTATAAGCGTCTTGGGTTAAGGTGTAGGCATACCCTGATTTGGCTTCACGTTGCGCATAAATATCAAGCAGTTCGGCGGCCACATCGCGCACTTTTTCGGCGGCTTTGCGTTTGGCTTTATCCCACTTGTCGGTGCCCAGTTTATGCAGGGGCGCGGTTTCGGCACTGGCACCGGTGTAACGGCTGATTAAGTGTAAGGAGGTCACCGGCACATAGAGTTTGTCGTGGCCAGCATATTCAATCATCAAAAATTCGCGATTTTCGCCATGTAGGTTGATGTGTTCTAAACCTAAGTAGCGACCCACACCATGATCCAAATGCACAATCGGGCTGCCGATTTCGAGTTCGACTAGGTGGGTAATGGCTTGATCAAATTCATTGTGTTTAGTTTTGCGCCGACGTTTTTGCGCCACGGTTTGACCCAGTAAAGCGGATTCGGCAATTAAGCTAAATTGGGGTGTGTGGATGGATTCTTGCAGGGGCGCGACCACCAGGCCTGGTGCTTTTAGGTTAGTATGCGTTTTTTCTAGGTTCAACCAGTCATCAAAGGTTTCGGGGTGAATTTGATGTTTACCCAGCAGGTTAAGCAGGGTTTCGCGCCGACCTAAGCTTTCAGCACTAAACGCAATTTGGCCTTGGTAGCGATCCAAAAAGGCTTTGAGTTTGGCCATTGGATAATCTGAATGATTTTGTATGCTCAGATCGGGCAATAAAAGCGTATCAAAACGAGTCGTTAACTTGGTTTGATCACCATGCGCATGTAGGCTGATGCGATGGTATTGTTTAAGCTGACTTAAGGTGTCGCTGGTATTTAAAATCAGTTGATCAGGCGCTAATAACGGGTGATCAGGATTGTGGCGACCAATCTCGTAACGTTCATTAAAGTCATGCCAGTTTTGTTCAATCGCGTCTTCTAAGTTAGATTGGTCAAAAAACAGCGTGTCGTCTGGGAAATAATCAAACAAGGTGGCGGTTTGTTGGTGGAATAACGGTAGGTAATATTCGAGCCCACCAATGTTTTCAGCCTCGCTGACTTTTTTGTAAACGCCACTTTGGCGGGCTTCGGCACCAAATACATCGCGAAATGCATGACGAAATTGGGCGATGCCTTTTTCAGTAAAATCATATTCTTTTGCAGGCAAGAGTTCGATGCGATCCATTTGATCAATCGTGCGTTGGTTATCGGCATCAAACCGGCGGATTGATTCGATTTCGTCATCAAATAAATCTAACCGAAACGGCTGCTTACTGCCCATTGGAAATAAATCAATCAGCGCGCCGCGTATTGCAAACTCGCCATGTTCCATCACTTGGCTGACACGTTGGTAGCCGTGGCTTTCTAATTGCTCGGCAAAGTTCGACATATCTAAGGTCTGACCGGTTTCTAACAACAGGGTATGTTGCTGAATATAGGCCGAAGGCGCGAGTTTTTGCAGTAAGGTGTTGACCGGAATAACTAACAGGCCTTGCTGGGTATTAGGCAGTTCGTAGAGGGTTTTTAAGCGCTCAGAAATTATATCCTGATGCGGCGAAAACCGATCATAAGGCAAGGTTTCCCATTCTGGAAACGGCAAGAGTTTGAAGTTTTTGGGTACAAAAAAGCCTAACAAGTCAATCATGTCATTGGCTCGTGCACTGTCCGCACATAATACGACCACCAGGCCTGGTGCTTGTTGAGCTTGCCTAGCAATCGCAAGCGCTTGCTCGCTTAAGTTAAGTGGCCCCCAGTGCGAACGTGTGGCTTTGTGTGGGATGGATTCAAATTCGAGTAAAGAAATGGGATGGCTCATGCCGCTTGATGGATTCCGCTGATAAAAAAATCTTATTCTACCTCGAAATAACCAAACAATGGACAGCAAAAAAGCGGGTTTTTGCCAGCGTTTTTGTTTGGGCACGAGTATAATTGCGCCAATATGACATTTTTAAGCGCTATTTATTATTTAGATTTATTAGGCACGGTGGTGTTTGCCATCACTGGCTTGCTGGCGGCTAGCCGTAAACAGTTGGATTTATTCGGCGCGATTGTACTTGCTATGGTGACCGCCGTAGGTGGTGGTACGTTGCGGGATTTGATTTTGGATGTGCCGGTTTTTTGGACACAGCAAACCATTTATATTTATTTAATTGTGACTTCCGCGGTTTTTATGTTTATTTATGCACGTTATTACGATGTGCCGGTTCGTTTGTTATTGCTGTTAGATGCACTTGGGTTAGCTGTATTTACCGTGATTGGTGCGCAAAAAGCCTTTGAACTTGGCTTTAGTGATCCGATTGTGATTATGACCGGCGTAATGACCGGTGTGGTAGGCGGGGTGATTCGTGATGTATTGGCGGGTGAAGTACCGCTGATTTTTCGTAAAGAAATCTATGCCACCGCTTCCTTTTTAGGGGCGAGTGTTTTAGTGTTAGGTTTTCATTATTTACCGAGTCGTGAATTGGCCAGTGTATTGGCGATAATAGTGGTGTTTGGCTTGCGTGTATTAGCGATTCAAAAAAATTACAGTCTACCGGTGTTTGCACCATTGAATCGATCAGAGAATCGGTCTGAATAAACAATAACTAATGGGTGATTATGTTTAAACTTCCTTTCGAATGGCTGCTGGGTTTGCGTTACATACGTGCCAAACGCCGCAATGGCTTTATCTCTTTTATTTCTATGTCGTCAATGATCGGTATTGGTTTAGGGGTAATGGCCTTAATTACCGTGATGTCGATTATGAACGGTTTTCAGCATGAACTGCGTGAACGCATTTTAGGTATGACCGCACATATGACCTTGTCGGAAAGTTATCAACGCCTGGGGGATTGGCAAGAGATTTATAACATTAGCAAGCAACATCCGCTCGTCGTAGGTGCGGCGCCTAATATTGAAGAGCAAGGCATGTTAACCAATAACGACCGGGTTAAAGGCGTGATGGTGCGTGGCGTTTTGCCCGAGTACGAAGGCCAGGTATCTAATATTGAAGATAATGTGTTTATTGGTTCGTTTAGCAGTTTAAAAGCCGGCGAATTTGGCATTATATTGGGGTTTGATCTGGCTCAAAATCTGGCTGTAACGGTTGGGGATCGCCTCACTTTAATTGCGCCGCAAGGCAGTGTGTCGCCGATGGGGGTGTTACCACGTATTAAACGCTTAACTGTGGTGGGCTTATTTGAAGCCGGAATGTATGAATATGATTCGGGTATGGCGTTTTTGCACTTGGAGGATGCCGCCAGAATTTTCAAATACCGAGATGGCGAAGTCAGTGGATTGCAACTGCGTTTAAGTGATCTATTTTTGGTACACCAAGTCCGAAACGATTATATCGAGTTGCTAGAAGGCCAATATTCGATGCGAGACTGGACGCAACAACACGCGAACTTTTTTAAAGCCATTCAAATGGAAAAACGCATGATGTTTATCGTGTTGGCGCTGATTATTATGGTGGCGGCGTTTAATATTGTCTCCACTATGGTAATGGTGGTGACGGATAAGCAAAAAGATATTGCGGTGCTACGTACCATTGGTGCCTCACCCTTGAGTGTACAAGCCATTTTTATGATTCAAGGTTTGGTTATCGGTATTATTGGGGCGCTGCTGGGCTTGCTCGGCGGGGTCGCTTTGTCGCTGAATATTGATGTGATTATTCCGTTTATTGAGCGATTGTTTGGTTTCCAATTCTTCCCAGCGGATGTGTATTACATCAGTGAAGTGCCTTCTAAATTAGAGTGGTCGGATGTGTGGGCGGTTTCTGGTTTAGCTTTTGTGCTGACCTTGCTAGCGACCTTATACCCGGCCTGGCGAGCTTCTCGCATTCAACCAGCGGAGGCCTTGCGTTATGAGTAATTTACAAGCAAACCCAGTCGAGCAAAATATTATTTTACAAGCCAAAAACCTGGGCAAAACTTACCGTGATGGTTTGATTAATACCGAGGTATTGCAAGGTATTGATCTGGTGTTACACTCACGTGAACGCAAAGCCATCGTTGGCGCGTCGGGCTCGGGTAAAAGTACCTTATTGCATTTGTTGGCCGGATTAGATAAACCGAGCACGGGCGAAGTGAAGCTCGCAGGCCAAGATTTTTCAAGTTTGTCGGAAACCAAACGCGGTATCTTGCGTAACCAGAACATGGGGTTTGTGTATCAGTTTCATTATTTGTTAGCTGAGCTTAGCGCGCTGGAAAATGTCATGCTGCCCTTAAGAGTCGCGCGCCAATCGGCCTCAAGCGCCGAAAAACAGGCGGTTGACCTCCTAAAACAAGTTGGTTTAGGTCATCGTTTACAACATAAACCATCTGAATTGTCGGGCGGAGAACGCCAACGCGTTGCGATGGCTCGCGCCTTAATCACCAGGCCTGGTTGTATTTTGGCTGATGAGCCAACCGGTAATTTGGATTCCAAATCGGCTGAACAGGTGTTTGAGTTGATGCTGTCTTTAAATGAGGAATTTGACACGGCTTTATTAGTGGTCACCCACGATTTAGATTTAGCCGCGCAAATTGGTGAAACGATCACAATGGTTGATGGCCGCATTCTTCAACCGAAGGCTGTTTAGCGCCTTATGTTATCTATTCAGTCGGTTAGTTTGTATGCGGGTGTTAAGTGTTTATTAGAAAATGCGAGTTTAACCCTTAATCCGGGTCAAAAGATTGGCTTAATTGGTCGTAATGGGGTTGGGAAATCCACTTTGTTTAAAGCCATATTAGGCCAAATCAGTTTAGATGCCGGCACGATTGGTTTGCCGGCTGGCTGGCAGATAGGTTATGTCGAACAGTCTGAAGTGACTGAGCAACTCAGTGCATTGGATTATGTGACATCGGGCGATACACTTTATTTCCAATTAATCACCGATCTTAAGCAGGCTGAAGAACAAAATGATCAAGATGCGATGGTGCGTTTGCATGATCATTTGGATCACATTCAGGCCTATGAAGTGCCACAAAAAGCTCAGCAATTATTATACGGCTTGGGGTTTCAGCAGGCTGATTTTGCGCAGTTAGTCACACAGTTTTCCGGTGGCTGGCAGGTGCGTTTAAAGTTGGCTAGAGCCTTAATGCAACGTTCAGATTTATTGTTGTTAGACGAACCTACTAACCACTTGGATATCGAAGCGGTCGCTTGGCTAGAGCAGTGGTTAGCGCAATATCCCGGTGCCGTGTTATTGATTTCGCATGATCGACACTTTTTAGATAAAGTCGTTAACGGTATTGCGTTGCTAGAAGATCAGCGTATTCAACTCTATACCGGCAACTTTGCATCTTATGAACGTCAGCGCAGCATGCAGTTAATGCAACAGCAAGCCCTGCACGACAAGCAAAAACAGCGCATGCAACATCTCACCACCTTTATTACACGCTTTAAAGCCAAAGCCAGCAAAGCCAAACAAGCCCAAAGCCGAGTCAAGGCTTTAGAACGCATGGAAGAAGTCGCGGCTTTGCAGGCCACCAATCCGTTTCGTTTCGAATTTATGAACCCCGATCATTTGCCTGATCCTATGATGCGCATCGAACAGGTGAGTTTTGCTTACGATAACAAAGTGGTGTTAGATAAGGTCGATTTGGTGTTAAGAGCTGGTGATCGAATTGGTTTGGTCGGCATAAACGGCAGCGGTAAAACCACTTTCTTAAAGCTTATAGTGGATGAACTTAAGCCAGACCAAGGTAAAATCATTAACAGCAAAGGTTTAAAAGTCGGTTATTTTGCCCAGCATCAAGTCGAGTCGTTGGATTTAGATAAAACCCCATTGCAAACCATGCTCAAGCATTTTCCCGAACTGTCAGATCAGCAAGCGCGTGATTTTTTAGGTGGGTTTGGCTTTAGTCACGAACAAGCTCTATCGCCGATTAAACAGTTTTCAGGCGGCGAAAAAGCACGTTTATCTTTGGCTTTGATTGTTTATTTAAAACCCAATTTAATTATCCTGGATGAGCCCACCAACCACTTGGACATGGATTCTCGTGATGCGTTAGATGAAGCCTTGCAGAGTTTTGAGGGGGCGCTGATTGTGGTGTCACATGATCGGCATTTGTTAGCGGGCATTGTGGATCAATACTGGTGGGTGCATGATGCAAGTGTAAGTTTGTTTCATGGCGATTTGGATGCCTATTTACAGCAACGTTTAAGTTTATTAAAACAACAGAAACAACAAGAGAATCGGCTGAATGGCGTCGGTGAAGAATCAGAAAATTCCAATGGCGGTTCACAAAATAAACGTGAACAACGCCAGCAAACTGCACAGTTACGTAAACAGCTACAAGACGCGACGCGATCTCAGCGTAAGCGGCTTGATGTGTTGGATAAGCAATTAGCAAAATTACAAGCGGCCTTAGATGAGGTGCACAGCCAACTAGCCGATGATGCGATTTATGATCCTGCGCAATCTCCTCAGCTAGCCGGTTTACTTAAACAACAAGCCGAATATCAAACAAATTTGGATGACGTTGAAACCGAATGGTTAATGTTGCAAGACGAGGTTGAGACCATTACGCAGTCGTTCCAGTTGGATTAAAACCGCGTTAATAAGGTGATGGTTTGAAGCAGAAAGCAGATGAGCCAGTCGGTCATCTGCTAAATCGACGCGGATTACTTAGCAGGATCTTTTAAGAAAGGTGAGCCGTGCTTCAGACCGAACTTCTTCAAAATCATTACCATTGGGCAAAAACGCGTTAGGCTTGAAACAATTAAGTTTAAACCCACGAATGCGGTTAATAAAAACCAGGCCTGGCCAACCCAGGTGCCCAATGCCAAGCTGATTAACACAACACTTCCTGCAACAAACAATACGACTCTTTCGATATTCATAACTTAGACATCCTTTTAACTAAATCGAATGGGAAATAACGCGCATATTCTAACTGAAAATAAATCCCCCGTGTTAATAAAATAAGCAAATGCTTATATTCTAAAGCACCAGGCCTGGTTGAGATTTTCCTTGTTGTTTTTATTGGGTTCTGTATAATTTTGGGACTATTTATTACGTGCACCAACTGGCTTTATTAGTTGAGTGTCTTTATTTTGAATTTAACGAGATTTGAGAATTTGTATGCAAGTATCTGTTGAGAAACCTGAACAAGGCCTAGAGCACAAAATCACGGTCACTTTTCCGTCGGCTGAATTAGACGCTAAAGTAGATAAGCGTTTAGCCGAAATGCGCCGCACCGTCAAAATAGACGGTTTCCGCCCTGGTAAAGTGCCGATGGGTATGGTTAAGAAACGTTACGATGCGCAAGTTCGCCAAGAGCTTTTGGGCGAAGCCGTTCACTATGCGTTTTTTGATGCGGCCGATAAAGAAAAGTTACAAGTTGCTGGTTATCCGGAAATTGATGAAGTCAAAGTAACCGACGCTGAAATTAACTTTACGGCTCGTTTTGAGGTTTACCCAGAAATTACCTTGCCCGCTTTTAGCGGAATTAAAGTTGAGGCTATAAAGTCTGAAGTCACCGATGAAGATGTTGAAAAAATGATTACCCGTTTGCGTGAGCAGCGTTCGGCTTGGAAACCAGCCAGTGCCGCTAAAAAAGCCAAGACGGGCGAGCAAGTTATTATCGACTTTGTGGGTAAACTTGACGGTGTTGAGTTTGAAGGTGGTAAAGCTGAAAATGTACCATTAGAGCTTGGTAGTGGTCGTATGATCCCTGGTTTTGAAGATGGCATTATGGGTATGAAAAAAGGCGAAACTAAAACCATCGACGTAACCTTCCCTGAAGAGTACCAAGCTGAAAACCTAAAAGGTAAAACAGCGCAATTCGATATTACGGTTCATTCGGTACAAACCAAACAACTACCTGAGTTGGATGAAGAATTTATCCAGTCTTTCGGTGTAGAAGACGGCAAAGAAGAAACCTTGCGTAAAGAAATTCGTGAAAACATGGCGCGTGAATTAAAACGTACGCTAGATGCACGTAACCGTCAAGCAGCGTTTGAAGCCTTGGAGCAAGAAGTGGATGTCCAAGTTCCGGCCGCGTTAGTAACTCAAGAGTCGGAAGCGATGCTTGAACAATACATACAGCGTATGGAACAGCAGGGTATGCCAAAAGGTCAAATGTCTGGTATGACGCCTGATTTGTTTGCAGATGAAGCCAAAAAACGCGTTAAGTTAGGTTTAATTATTGGTGACATTATTCGCGCACACGATATTAAAGCGTCAGAACAAGACATCAACGCGTTTATTGAGGATCAGGCATCAACTTACGAAGATCCGGCCGAAATTAAAGAATGGTATGCTAAAAATCCAAGCCGTTTAAGCGAAGTACGCTCAATTTTGGTTGAGTCGGCGGTGGCGAAGAAAATTTTGGATGAAGCCAAAGTGAAAGAAGTTAAAAAAGCATTCGATGAAGTGGTTAGTAGCGCAGGCTAATTAGTCCGCTCTAAAAGACTTAGATGCTAATTAAACCTCGTGACGAGTTGTTTTTTGCAATTTGTCACGGGGTTTAGTTTTTTTTAGCGTCATAAAACGCTAATATAGGCTTACACAGTAGATTTATTAAAGTTGAGGTAGCGAATGGATAACTCGGTAATCAGTAATGCGTTAGTTCCGATGGTGGTTGAACAGACAAGCCGTGGTGAACGATCTTACGATATTTTTTCAAGATTGCTTAAAGAACGAGTGATATTTTTAGTCGGTCAGGTTGAAGATAACATGGCAAATTTGATAGTGGCGCAAATGCTGTTTCTTGAGTCTGAAAATCCGGATAAAGATATTCATCTCTATATTAACTCACCGGGTGGCAGTGTAACGGCTGGTATGGCGATTTACGACACGATGCGTTTTATTAAACCGGATGTATCAACCATGTGTTTAGGCCAAGCGGCCAGCATGGGATCGTTTTTGCTAGCGGCTGGTGCAAAAGGTAAACGTTTTGCCTTGCCTAACTCAAGAGTGATGATTCACCAGCCCTTAGGTGGCTTTCAAGGTCAAGCTAGTGACTTCGAAATTCATGCTAAAGAAATTTTATATATTAAAGACAAACTCAATCGTGCGTTGGCTGAAAACACAGGGCAGTCGTTGGAAATAGTTGAAAATGATACAGATCGTGATAACTTTATGAGTGCTGAACGCGCAAAAGAATACGGTTTGATTGATCAAGTTTTACAGAACCGCTAACAATGATTGGGGGTGGAGAGGAATCTATGGCAGATAAAATTTTATATTGCTCGTTTTGTGGCAAAAGCCAAGAAGAAGTTCGTAAGCTAATTGCGGGCCCATCGGTTTATATTTGCGATGAGTGTGTGGATTTATGTAATGACATTTTGCATGAAGAATTTGGTGAAGAAGCGGAAGCGATGTTCGATTTAGATCATTTACCAACACCGCATGAAATTAGTCATATTTTGAATGATTACGTTATCGGCCAGGATCGTGCTAAAAAAGTCTTGTCGGTGGCGGTATACAACCATTATAGACGTTTACAAAATGCAGGCTCAGATGACGAAGTCGAGTTAACTAAAAGTAATATTTTATTGATCGGACCAACCGGTTCGGGCAAGACGTTATTGGCTCAGACGATGGCTAGATTGCTGGATGTGCCGTTCGCGATTGCGGATGCCACCACTTTGACTGAAGCCGGTTATGTGGGTGAAGACGTTGAAAGTATCGTGTTAAAGCTGTTGCAACGCTGTGATAACGATCCGCAAAAAGCCGAACGCGGTATTATTTATATCGATGAAATCGACAAAATTACGCGTAAGTCTGAAAACCCATCTATTACACGTGATGTGTCGGGCGAAGGGGTTCAGCAAGCGTTATTAAAGTTGATTGAAGGCACGCAGGCGGCGGTTCCACCACAAGGTGGGCGTAAACATCCGAATCAAGAAATGATTTATGTCGATACCTCAAAAATTCTGTTTATTGTGGGCGGGGCGTTTGAAGGTTTAGATAAAATTATTGAACAACGTACCGAAAAAAACCTAGGTATTGGTTTCTCAGCTGAAGTGAAGTCGGCCGATAAGGTAAAAAGCTTAACCGAAAAATTTGCCAGTATTGAACCGGAAGATTTAACCAAGTACGGTTTGATCCCTGAATTTGTTGGACGTTTGCCGGTGATTGCAGCTTTAACTGAGTTAGATGAGAAGGCACTGATCCAAATTCTAACCGAGCCTAAAAATGCGTTAGTTAAACAATTCCAAAAAATGTTTGAGTTAGAAGGTGCAGAGCTTGAATTCCGCAAAGATGCCCTTACAGAAATAGCAAAGCTAGCCATTGCGCGTAAAACAGGGGCGCGAGGTTTACGATCCATCTTAGAGCAAATTTTGCTCGACACTATGTATGACCTACCCAGTATGCAAAATGTAGAAAAGGTTGTGATTAATAAGGCCGTTGTACAAGGTAAAAAACCACCTATGATGGTTTACTCAGACGTTGCAAAAGCGGCGAGCGAGTAAAGATTGCTAACGTGTTTTTATTTGTTTAAAGCCCAGCCTAGTCTGGGCTTTTTATTCTAAAAGAGAGTTTATGGACATAGAGCAAATAGCGATGAAAATGAAAGTGTTGATTATGCCGCTGCGTGATGTGGTGGTTTTTCCTGGTTCTGTTATGCCTTTATTTGTGGGGCGTGAAAAGTCGATTAATGCTGTCTACGAAGCACAGAAACGTGATCGACAATTATTTTTAATCGCTCAAAAAAGCCCAGAGTTGGAAGACCCGGCAAGTGATGATTTATATTCTGTGGGAACTTTGGCCAATATTCTGCAAACCTTAAAGTTGCCAGATGGAACCGTTAAGGTGCTGGTGGAAGGGGTGCAGCGTTTCGAGCTGCTAAACCTGCATGCTGATGGCGAATTTTTAGAGGCTGATATTGCCGCGTTGGATGTCGACTCCGGGCCGGATGCTGAAACGCGGGCATTAACCAGCTTGTTGCGCGATCGTTTTCTACACTTGGCAGAGTTGCGCAAAAAATTACCGTCTGAAGTTAAAGATACGATCGAGAAAACTCATGATGCTAATCGTTTGGTTGATTTAGTTGGCGCGAATATGAGTTTAGGGATTGAGCGTAAACAATCGCTTTTATCTTTGGTGTCGGTGAACGCACGTTTAGAAGGTTTGTTGGCGTATGTCGAAGAAGATATTGAGCTAATTGAGTCTGAAAAACGCATTACCATGCGTGTTAAAAGCCAGATAGATAAAACTCAGCGTGAATACTATTTGAATGAAAAAATCAAAGCGATTCATAAAGAATTACGTCAAGGTGAAGAGGGTGAAGACGATTTAACCCGACTTGAAAATAAGATTAATGAAGCCGGCATGTCCGCCGAGGTTTTGACTAAGGCTCAATCTGAGTTGCGTAAATTAAAGCAAATGCAGGCTCAATCGGCAGAAGCCAATGTGATTCGTAATTATTTGGATTGGTTAGTCAGTGTGCCTTGGAAAAAACGTTCGCGTGTTTCCAAAGACTTGCCGCGCGCGGAAACTATTTTGGATCAGCAGCATTATGGCTTAGAAAAGGTTAAAGAACGTATTGTTGAGTATCTTGCCGTACAACAGCGCGTTAAAAAAATTAAAGGCCCAATTTTGTGTTTGGTTGGTCCGCCTGGTGTCGGTAAAACTACCCTGGCGCGTTCGATTGCGGAAGCAACGAATCGTAAATATGTACGTATGTCGTTAGGCGGAGTGCGTGATGAAGCGGAAATTCGCGGTCATCGTAAAACCTATATTGGTGCATTGCCGGGCAAAATTATCCAAAAAATGGCCAATGCGGGCACGAGAAATCCGCTGTTTTTGTTAGACGAAGTTGACAAGATGGCGAGTGATTCGCGTGGTGATCCCGCGAGTGCGCTGCTAGAAGTACTCGATCCAGAGCAAAACGCCAGTTTTAATGATCATTATCTTGAAGTTGATTACGATTTGTCGGATGTGATGTTTGTGGCCACTTCAAACTCAATGGATATTCCTGAGGCCTTGTTAGACCGTATGGAGATTATTAATCTCGCTGGTTACACCGAGCCAGAGAAAATTAACATTGCGATGCAGCATTTATTGCCACGACAGATCAAAGATCACGGTTTAAAACCGGACGAGCTTGATATTACTGAGCAGGCAATTAAAGACATTATTCAGGTTTATACCCGAGAAGCGGGCGTACGTTCACTGGATCGTTCGCTCGCTAAGATTTGTCGTAAAGCGGTTAAGCAGTTGATTGATGGCTCTAAGTCCGGTTTGATTAAGGTCGATAAGGCCGATTTGGAAGCTTACTTGGGTGTCGCTAAATACCGTTTTGGCTTGGCGGATGATAAAAACCGTATTGGTCAAGTGACCGGCTTAGCCTGGACTCGAGTAGGCGGGGATTTGTTGCGCATTGAAGCCACGGTCATGCCAGGTAAAGGCAAGCTAGACAGTACAGGGCAATTGGGTAGTGTCATGTCTGAATCGGTTAAGGCGGCAATGAGTGTGATTCGTAGTCGTTCAGCTGATTTTGGCTTGCAAGCGGACTTTTATGAAAAGTTAGACCTGCATTTGCATTTTCCGGAAGGCGCGATTAAAAAAGATGGCCCGAGTGCGGGTATTGCGGTTTGCACGGCGATCACCTCAGCTTTAACTCAGATCCCCGTGCGTGCTGATGTCGCTATGACGGGTGAAATCACGCTGAGAGGTGAGGTGTTGCCAATTGGTGGGCTTAAAGAGAAGTTGTTGGCCGCGCTCCGTGGCGGAATTAAAACCGTGCTGATTCCTTATGACAATGTACGAGATTTGGCAGATATTTCAACAGAAATTACCTCGCAGCTGAATATTAAACCGGTACATTGGATTGAGGAGGTGCTAGAAGAAGCCTTAACGATTAAGCCAACACCTTTGGTTAATGATGCGTCTAGTCTCCAACCGGTAGCCGATCCCGTGCTTGAAAATGTCGTTTTAGAGGAACGAAAGCCACATTAATGACTAAAATGCGCCTCTATGCCTTGACATAGGGGGCAAGCTGTTGCTATAAATGTTTGAGTCCATTTCGATGGCGATAATAATAATTTTTACTGGAGTATATGAACATGAATAAATCTGAATTGGTAAGCGCAATTGCTGAAAAAGCCGGTTTAACAAAAGTACAAGCGGCCGCGGCACTAGAAGCAACAGTGGGTACAGTAACGACCGCTTTAAGCAAGGGGGACCAGGTTGCCATCATTGGTTTCGGAACCTTCAAGGTTGGTGAACGTGCGGCGCGCACAGGCCGTAACCCACAAACTGGCGCAGAGATGAAAATTCCAGCCGCTAAAGTGCCTAAGTTTTCAGCAGGCAAGTCTCTAAAAGACGCTGTTAACTAATTCAGAACTAAATGTCATAAATTTGTCGTAAATTCTGTTGACATCGCTCCCCAGCTCTTTATAATACGCGCATCAATTAAGCACAACGACACACGGCTCTAAGCCAGTCAGAATGCAGAATTGGGTGCTTAGCTCAGCTGGGAGAGCATCGCCCTTACAAGGCGAGGGTCGGGGGT
>NZ_JACUTY010000029.1 GCF_014859555.1 Thiomicrospira sp.
AATAGAAACCTAACTGAATGCGCTTAAAACTCATTAAAATTGCAGGATTTAAATCCTTTGTTGAAACCACTCGTTTGGTTTTGGCGAGCGATTTGGTGGGAATTGTTGGCCCAAACGGCTGCGGCAAATCGAATACACTGGATGCGGTGCGTTGGGTGATGGGTGAAAGTTCGGCGCGTGAGTTACGCGGCGGCGATATGAACGATGTGTTGTTTAACGGCACCGATAAACGCAAAGCCGTTAGCCACTGTTCGGTGGAGCTGATTTTTGATAATGAATCTGGTCTGGCTGGAGGCGCTTACGCCAGCTTTGCGGAAATTTCGGTTAAACGTGTGCACCACCGCGAAGATGGCACGCAGTACTTTCTAAACCAGCGTAAATGTCGGCGTCGTGATGTGATTGATTTGTTTAACGGCACCGGCTTAGGGCCACGCAGTTATGCCTTAATCGGCCAGGGCAATATCAGCCGCATTATCGAAGCCAAACCTGAAGATATGCGGGTGTATTTTGAAGAAGTCGCCGGTATTGGACCTTACCGTTCGCGCCGTAAAGAAACCTTGTTACGCCTAGAACGCACACGTGAAAACTTAGCTCAACTGGCGGTGTTAAACGAAGCCTTAACCGATCAAGCCCATCATCTTTCTATTCAGGCCGAAAAAGCCCGCGATTATCAGCAAGCCTCCCAGCGCCAACAGGTGCTGGAAAAAAGCCTGTATTATCAGCAATGGCAAAGTTTACACCAGCAACTGGATCAAGCTCAAACGCAATTGCGTGAAGCCGAAAAAACCTTTGCCAATACCAAAGCCGATTGGGATAAAACCCAAACCGCTTGGATTTTAGATCGCCAAAAACTGCCGGCTTTGCAAGCTGAAGTCGATCAAGCTGAAGCCGAATTTCATCGGTTGGATAAGCTGGTTGATAAATTGCAACAGCAACAAAGCTTCGCCGATCAACAAGCCCAGCAATGGCAAGCGCAGCAAAGTCTTAATCAACAACAGCAAACCCAACGTCAAGCTCAGCTTGAAGCCTTGCAGGCGCAATTTAAAGAAGCCGAAGAAGAAGCTGAAGCCTTGTTGTACGAGCAAGAACGTTTAGATGAAGAGTTGGATCAGTTAGAGCAGACCTGGTCGTCACAACAAGGTTTGAAACAGCAACACGAACAAGCCCAGCATCAAGCCCATTGGCAAACTCAACAGCTTGAGCAACGCCTAAAACAGGCACAAAACGAAGCGGCTCGTCACGAGCAAACGCTTGAACATATCCAACAACAAATCGCAATGACGCAAGATAGTTTAGATCGTGTGCAAGCCTCAGCCGGTCAAGCGCAGCTTGATGCCTTAAGTGAGCAACAAACCCCACTTAAACAAAACCAGATTGCCTTAGCTGAACAAATAACGCAAGCTCAGCAGGCCTTAGCTGAAATTCAACAAAACCTGAATCAAGCACGCGAACAGCAAACACAATCGCAAGCCGAACAAAGGCGTTTACAAAGTGAACGTCAAGGTCTGCAAAAACTTCAAGCTTCGTTATTAAAGTCGTTGGAGTCCGATCAAGATCATGTGCTGGAACGTCATCCGGGTGAGTCGCTACTGAATTGTTTAAAAGTCGATTCAGACTGGCAATTGGCGGTCGAAGCTTGGTTGGGCGCGCGTATTCAAGGCGTGATATTAAACCAGGCCTGGTCGTTTGATGAACAAGCCCAACTTCCTAGCTTGCCGCTACTGGCTTGGGAAACGCCTGAAGATGGTGTAAGCGAAGTGCAGAGTTTAGCCGGTAGTTTGGCGAGTAAAATCCAACAACCAGGCCTGGTGAAAGCTTGGGCGAGTTCGATTCGATTACGGTCTTCACATCAAAGCTTGCAAGCTGATTTAGCTGAACTCGACCACCAGGCCTGGTTGATTGATCAAGCCGGTGTGCTTTATGCCAAAAATGCCATTGTGCAGCCAACCGGTTCTGCGTTGGATGGGGTGTTGGAACGCCAAACTCAAATTGATGAACTCTTGCAATCGGAGCAAGCTCTTAATCAGCAGTTAGCTCAGATGACACCACAGATTAACGAGCTGGTTCAACAACAGTCAACACGCCAGCAGCAACTTGACGCTTTAAAAACCCAACAGCAACAAAACGAACGCGAATGGCAACGTTTGGATGATCAACGTCAACATTTGTTAAGCAATCAGCAACAGAATCAAAAAACGCTAGATCATTATCAAACCTCGTTAAATGAGCTGGCGCAAAAACAAACGCAATTGCAAAAACAAAAACAAGATTTAGCGTTAGATATCGAGGCGTTAGAGGAACAATTGGATGTTCATTCTGAACAAGAAGACCAGGCCAATCAAACCTTGGCGGAAACTCAACATAAGTTACAGCCGATTCAGCGTGATCGCGAGCGGGTGCAATTGCAACTGCAACGTTTAGAGCAGCAGATTAACCAAAACCAGCAAAGCCAACAGAACCTAAAGTTTCAAACCCAGCAGTTGCAACAACAGCTCACCCAAGACCAAATACAAGCCGATTTAGTCGCCCAGCATTTAGCCAGTTCGACTAAGGTTGACCCAGAAGAATTAAATCGGCAACAAAGCCAGTTAGAACGTGTGAGTGGGCAGCTTGATTTATTGCAAACCCAATTGGCTAAGCAAAAACAAGCGACTGAAGCCGCGCAACTTGAAGCCGAAGCCGCACAAGCCGCGCATCATCAGGCTGAGCAAGCGTTGGTGACTTGCCAGTTACATTTGCAAAATGGACAGCAACAGATTCAAACTTTAAAGAAAACCCTGGAGTCTGAAGGCTTGGAAGCCCATGAACTGGCACAGATTCGATTTGAACCAGAAGATATAGATCAATTAGAAACCGAACTAAAACAGGTTAAGTTGCATTTAACTCGGCTTGGTGCGGTCAACATGACCGCGATCGAGGAATATGACCAGGTCAGTAGCAAGTTAGAAGCTCTACAGCAACAGCTGGCCGACTTGGAGGCCTCAATTGAAACACTTGAAGAGGCCATTACCACGATTGATGAAGACAGTCGCAAGCGTTTAGTTGAAACCTTTGATCAGGTTAACCAATCCTTTAAAACCTTGTTCCCTAAGCTGTTTCAAGGTGGCGATGCCAGTCTATCTTGGCAAGATCCACAACAAGATCCGCTGGAAGGCGGGGTGGTGGTGATGGCCAGACCGCCCGGAAAACGTAATGCGCGCATTCAGCTTTTATCGGGTGGCGAAAAAACCTTGGCGGCTTTGGCGCTTATTTTTGCCATCTTTGAACTTAAGCCCGCGCCTTTCTGTATATTGGATGAAGTCGACGCACCATTAGATGATTCAAATGTAATTCGGTTTTGTGGGCTAGTCAGAAGCCTATCAGAGAAGGTACAATTCATCTTTATTACACATAACAAGACGACCATGGCATTAGCAAAACACTTAATCGGGGTCACGATGCATGAACCCGGAGTCTCAAGACTCGTGAGTGTCGATTTAGAAGCCGCCGTGGAGATGATAGGAGAGTCGGGTCAATGAATGAGTTACAGCAAGTATTGCTGGTGTTTGCGATTATTGTGGTGGTGGGCTTGTACTTTTTTAGCCGTCAGCGCAATCAACAACCTGGGCAGGATCAAGACCAAGATCCAAGTCAAGATCAGGCTCACTCAAAAATCTCATCGTCTAATGATCCTTTAGAGACCGCTGATCTGCCAGAACAATCCAACGCGGAATCAACTCAAACCACTCCAACATCTCTCGCATCTCCTAAAGCCGATGCGGTGGCCAGTTTTGAACCGGAAGACACTGTACCCGAAGCGCAAGCCAAACTGCCATTTGGCGATGACTTTGAATTAACCCCGCCTAATATTGATGCTGTGCTCGAAATTGATGACATGCAGCCTGAAGAACTCGAACTTACCCAGCCAGGTTCTTTAACGCCGCGTCCGCCACAAGTGTTTGCGATTTTGGTGTTATCTTCACATCAAGAGTTCTCTTTAAACGAGGTCAGTCAGACCTTAAAATCGATTGGTTTAAGTTTTTCTGACAAAGGTACATTTGTTAAAAAAACGAATAAAAACATTACCCTGCAAGCCGCCAACATTATGGAGCCGGGTTTGTTTCCAGCCGAACCGATTGAAGGTTTAACCACGCCAGGTGTCGCGTTAATTACTGAACTGCCGTGTGCGGTAGCCGGTTCCAAAGCGGTAGATGATTTAATTATAACCGCCCGGCGTTTATCGCAGCGTTTAAACGGACGTATGTACGACATGCAACGCCATTTATTGCGCGAATCCGATTTGCAAGCCATGCGCGAAGCAGCTTCAGAATATGAAGTGACGAAATCCTAACCCACCATGCCTGAACAACCTATTGAACAGACCTTGTCTCAACTCAAACAACAGATTGAGTCGCATAACTACGCTTATTATGTGCTGGATAATCCTACTATCAGCGATCCACAGTATGATGCGCTTTACCGCCAACTAATCGAAATAGAGCAAGCTCACCCTGAACTGATTACGCCTGATTCGCCGAGCCAGCGAGTGGGCGATCAAATTCGTGGCGGGTTTAAAGAAGTACGCCATCAAGTGCCCATGTTATCGCTGGATAACGCGTTTGATAACGACGAACTCGCGAGCTTTAATCAACGCGCGCTTGAACGTTTAAAATCCGCCGAATTGTTAGCCGATAACCAGTCAATAGAATATGCCGCCGAGCCTAAAATGGACGGTTTGGCGATTAATTTGCGTTACGAACAGGGCATGTTAAAGCAAGCCGCCACGCGGGGCGATGGCTTGGTGGGGGAAGATGTGACCCACAATGTGCGCACGATTCGTTGTATTCCACTAAAACTGCGCGGAACCGACTGGCCTGAGGTTTTAGAAGTGCGTGGTGAAGTGTTTATGAGCAAAGCCGCGTTCGCTAAAATTAACCAATCCCAACTAGATAAAGCCGATAAGGTGTTTGCTAATCCACGCAATGCCGCCGCGGGTTCTTTACGCCAACTTGATCCTAAAATTACGGCCTTGCGTCCTTTAAGCTTTTTTTGTTATGGCTGGGGCGCATTCAGTGATGATTGGACGCTTCCCGCAAACTATACGGCGGTGATCCAGCAATTGCACGAATGGGGTTTGCCAACCAATCCGCTGGCCAAGTTAGTTGCCGGACAACCAGGCCTGGTGGCTTATTATGAAGATTTGCTCGCCAAGCGTGATGGACTGGACTATGAAATTGATGGCATTGTTTACAAAGTGGATCAGATTGCTTGGCAACAACAGCTGGGTTTTACCTCTAAATTCCCGCGTTGGGCCATTGCGCGTAAATTCCCCGCCCAAGAAGTCTGGACCAAGCTGTTAGGCATTGATATTCAAGTGGGCCGAACAGGCGCCTTAACGCCAGTTGCGCGTTTAGAGCCAGTATCGGTGGCGGGTGTCACGGTTTCGAATGCGACCTTGCATAACCTAGACGAAATTCAACGTAAAGATGTACGGGTAGGCGACACGGTGATTGTTCGTCGTGCGGGTGATGTAATCCCCGAAGTGGTGGGCGCGGTGCTGAGTTTACGCCCAGCACAAACGCAATTGTTTGAAATGCCGAAAACCTGTCCGGTGTGTGACTCTGAAGTGGTCAGAGAGCTGGATAAGGCGGTTTATCGTTGCATGGGTGGTTTATTTTGTGCCGCACAACGCAAGCGCGCGTTAGAGCACTTTGTCTCGCGCAAAGCCATGGATATTCAAGGCCTGGGTGATAAACTCATTAATCAACTGGTTGAAGCCGATCTCGTGCATCATCCCGATGATTTTTATGGATTAACACTTGAGCAAGTATCTGGTTTAGAACGCATGGCACAAAAGTCGGCACAAAAGGTGTTAGAGGCGATTGAAGCCTCAAAACACACTACCTTAGCGCGTTTTATATATGCGTTAGGTATTCCAGAAGTGGGTGAGGTGACCGCCAAACAACTCGCACAGCACTTTAAAACGCTTGATGCGCTGAAGCTCGCTGAACTCGACAACTTAATTGAAGTACCGGATGTCGGTGAAATAGTAGCGAATCATATTCGTGACTTTTTCCAACAATCGCATAACCTAGAAGTGATTGATGGTTTACTTGATGCGGGCATTATTTGGCCAGAAATAGAGGACAATGCAACCCAAACCGACTCAGTGTTTAATGGCAAAACCTGCGTGTTAACCGGAAGCTTAGAGCAAATGACACGCGATGAAGCCAAGCAGATACTCGAATTACAAGGGGCCAAAGTCGCGGGCAGTGTATCGGCTAAAACCGATTATCTGATTGCCGGCGACAAGGCTGGTTCCAAATTAACCAAGGCCGAACAGTTGGGTGTAGCAGTGCTCACCGAAGCTGAATTTATCGAATTAGCAGGAGTGCAACATGGTTAGACCACGTAACGTCAGTAAAGGAACCCGCAAAAAGGCGGTTTCAGATTGGGAACAAGAAGAATTTAGTAGCCGTACCGATATTAAACTGGCGGCGCAACACGTCACCGATATTGGTGTGCAATTAGGTGAGCTGAGCGAAACCGCGATTAAAAAAATGGGCTTGCCAAGCGAGTTGTTAGATGCTCTGCTGTTGCTCAAACGCATGGACCCAGGCCCAGCGATTAAACGTCAACGTTTGTTTATAGGCAAATGGTTACGTCAGCATGAAGACGAATTGGCGGAGATTAAAGCCAAACTTGAAGAAGTTGAACAGCGCGCGAAACAACAAAACTTACACTTCCAAAAGCTTGAGCGCTGGCGTGATCGTTTAATTGCCGAGCAGGACGACGCCTTAAACGAATTTATGCTAGATTTCCCACAAGCGGATCGTACTTTATTGCGCCAACATATCCGCAACGCCATTAAAGAAGCCGAAATGCAAAAACCACCGAAATCATCACGTGCTTTATTTCAATATCTAAAAGGTTTGGAATGGTAGGGTTTTAGGGTTGGTTTAAGCCAAAAACTTAGTTGCTAGCTTGTTAACGGATAATAAAAACACCCCATAGTTAATCAGTCTATGGGGTGTTTTTTTGTGCTTAAAAAGTGTTTGGTTAAAAGTCTAAGCCGCAGACTCTAAACTCAAATCCTTACGTTTACGCACCGCACCGCGAATTAGGGCAATAAAGACACCTAACATCCCACCCAGCACTAGGGCGACCGCTACAATTAATTTTTTATTGGGTTTAATCGGGCTGTTAGGTACGGTAGCGGTTTTATCAATCTGTACTGGGATTATATTATCGGCGTTTAGGTTAACAGAGTTAATGAGTTTTAATTTTTCAGATAACTTACTAACACCTAAGGCAAAGGCTTCATCCGACTCACGATTTTTTAACGCTTGAATTTCGGCGGCTAGAATTTTTGTGCCACGTAAATAATCCGCATCAAATTGTCCCGTTGATTTATTGGTAATTGAATCGTGGATTCCCGCTTTTTGAGCAATTTCTAATGATTCATTCAGACGCTGAATTTTGTTTTGACGTTCATCTTTTTCTTGCTCAATAAGTGCGCTAATTTGCTGTTGTAATTGGTTTTTTTCTTGAGCAAGTCGGCTGTGGATTGTATCTAGAATATGTTGTCGAGTTTTATTAGCGGTGAACTTTACATATTCATTTAGCCATTCGGCTGTTTTTTCGGCATCGGTAAACTCTAAGGTTAAGCTACTTGCATTAAATGATGCATTTTTGGCAGGGCCAGAATAAGACAAGCTATCAACAAACTTTTGATAAGCCCGAAGTTGAGAATGGGGGTTTTCCAGATCAGCCAATAAAAAGTAGGATTTTATTTGGTATTGATCGTAAAACTCTTCCATCGTTCTATTCGACAAAAGTTCGGTTCTGTATAGATCAAATACATTTTGAGGTGAGTATGAAAAGTTAAGGCTTTTTAAAGAAGAGGTAGTGCCTTTAAAATCTTGAGCAGCCGGTTCAAGTACAAAGTTTATTTCTTCAATATTCTGTTGGATAGGAGGTAATAGCGATACGTTTGATTGATACACTTTCGGCAGGCTTAGTGCATACAACGCGGCCAAAACGGTGACAAGCAACGTCAGGCCAATAATTAGCCATTTTTGTGACCAAATGGTCTGCCAGAGCTCGAATAGGTCTATTTCGTCATCATACTGAGTTTGCGGTTGAGTTGGTTGGGTCATGCTTGTACCTGTTGTTGAGTAATAATATGTCGCCAAATCAAATATTCGTGCGTTGTCCGACTTATGGCAAACACTAGATTTTGTTGCGTAATGCTTATAGCAGAATTAAGTACAAATTCTAGGGGTTGATCCTTCATAAGGCAAGGTTTTATGTAACTGTTTTCTTGTTAAACGCACGGTTGGTAAAACAAAATTTATTCGCCTGTTTCTAACAGGCGTTTTTGTTTGTAGTGGCGTTGAAGGGTGTTGAGTTCAAATAGGGCTAAGCCTAATATCACCAGGCCGGCCCCTAGCCAGATGGTGAGGCTGAGTTGTTCGTTGTTGGCGAAGTAACCTAGCAATAAAGCAAAAATGGGGGTGATCATCGGGATCATGCCGAGTCGAATTGCGTCCATATGTTTTAACACGTAGTAATACAGCACAAACCCGAGTACCGAACCAATAATCACCAAGTAGCCAATCGCAAAACTTGAGCGGTGCGACAAGCTCGGCCAGTTAATTAATACGTTAGGGTTAAACAGAATATAAGCCAAGCTGGTGATCCAGAGGGCGCCAGCGACCACGTGAATCGCCGGAAGTTCGTGATTGGTTTTTTTGACTAACACGGTGCTCAGAGAATGGAAAAACGCCGCCAAAATAGCAACGGCCAAACCGGTGATTTGTAGACTGGCTTGTTGCGTGTCTAAGTTGGGGGCAAAGACTAATACCAACCCGGCCATGCTGATAAAAATGCCCAGCAACTTGTTGGGGGTGAGTTTGTGGCCAATCATCAGATAATGCACAAGCAAGCCGGTCATAATCGGGTTAAGTCCCCAGATTAACGCAATCCAGCCCGATGGCATGGTTTGCGCCGACCAATAGATTAAGGTCATGCCGCCTAATAAACCAATCGAGGCGGCGGCGTAAACTTTTAGTGCCGACCAGGCAAACGAAAAAGGTCGATTGGTAAACCAAAACACCAGCGGTAAAATCACCAAAGCACTTAAAATAATGCGCGCGGCCACGCCAAAAAACCAATCGGCTTCGCCGCTCCAGCTAATCGCTAAAGGGGTGGTGGTCCAGATGGCGATGACCATCAAATAGGCGAGGAATACACGCATTTAAAAGTCTCTTGCGAGTAAGTGAAATAGATTAACGAGCTTCAAACACGCCAAGCTGGCGGTTCTTTTGAACTTGATGGGCTTCAAATAGTCGGCCATTCATCACAATATAAACACCAGGCCTGGTGGTTTGCACGGCCATCAAAGCCGCGCCCAAATTAAAACTGGCATCAGATTCCGCCAAACGAAATGGCCGCATCGCACCAGTCAACACAATGGTTTTTTGTGCGCCAATTTGATCGGCTAAAAATTCGGCGGTTTGAGTTAGGGTGTCGGTGCCGTGGGTGATGACAATTTGCTGTTCTGGTGCGTTTAAACAAGCCTCTAGAACTTGCTGGCGATCGTTTTGAGTCATGTCTAAGCTGTCTTTTAACATGAGTGTCTCAAACCGCAAATCGAGTTGGTGACGTGCTTGTTTTAATAGCTCAGTTAGATAAGTCTGCGTAAATTCTAGCTCGCCGTTTAAGACGTTGTAGTCCTTGTCAATCGTGCCACCACAGGCGAGCAGGGCAATATTAGCGCTCGATTTCATGATTGGCGTAAAATACCACGCACGATACCCAGGATTTGGATATCTTCATTTTTTAGGATGATGGGTTTCATGTCTGGGTTGGCGGGCTGTAAACGCACGCCAGTGGATTCGACATAGAGTTTTTTCATTGTAACTTCTTCATTGTTGATGCGTACCACCACTGATTCGCCGTTTTCGGCGGAGTTGCGGCGTTCGATAATGACGATGTCGCCATCTTGAATATGTTCATCAATCATCGAGTTGCCTTTAACTCTTAAAGCAAAGGTTTCTTTTTTTACCAAGGATTGCGGCACCGACACCGTATCGTAATCGAGTTCCATTTGAATTGGGTCACCGGCGGATGTCCAGCCTAGTAAGGGGATTTCAACAAAATCGACGTCTAGTAATTCTAAGGGTTCGGTGGCTTCAAATTGAAGTTTTTGCTGACGTTTTGGAATCAGATAAGCAACGTTCGACATCTCAAGCACTCCTGATTAATTTATTTAGGAAACACCAGTTTAAAGGGTTTGACGTCCACATAGTCATATACGCCTTCTAGCATATAGGGGTCGGTTTCGGCCCATTTGTTGGCGTCTTCAAAGTTGTCGAATTCGGCCACAATTAAGCTGCCGCTAAAGCCTTCGGTGTTTAGATTAGGATTGGGCCCGGCTAACATTAAACGACCTTGCGCATAAAGTTCTTCTAACCGAGCAACATGTGCAGGACGGGCGGCTTGTCTTAGTGGAAGACTGTCTTCAATATCGTAGGCAAAAATAGAAAAAAGCATAGCCGTTCCTTTGAGTAATTAGTCTGGTTTGGTGCGGTTTGAATCGCCGGTTTCGTTCGATGATTCGGTGGATTGTACTTCTTCATCGTTCGAAATTTGAGTATAGCGGCTAATATAAAGCCCTTGCAATAAAATAAAGGCGAAGGTTAAGCCCATTAAACCGAACAATTTAAAGTTGACCCAAGCATCCAGTGAAAAGTTGTAATAAACCCAAAGGTTAATGAGGCCACTGAACACGAAAAAACCCACCCACAAATAACTTAAACGAACCCAAATTTGGTCGGGCAGTTCAATCATCGCTTCCATCATGCGGCGCACAATCGGTTTGTTGCCCATCACATAATGGCTGGCTAAAAACACCAATGCAAACCCCCAGTTTACAATAGTCGGTTTCCAAGCGATAAAACGCTCATCCTGCAATAACAAGGTCGCGCCGCCTAAAATCACTATTAAACCTAGGGTAATTAAGTGGATTTTTTCAACCCGTCTGTGGCGTGCGTATAAATAAGAAACCTGAATAATCGTGGCGACGATAATCACGCCAGTGGCGATATAGATGTCGTACATCTTATAGGCGATAAAGAATAGGAAAACGGGAAACAGGTCAAATAATAATTTCATAGGTTTTGGGTGTCATTCACTTCAAAGTATTCGGGCTAAAAAACTGGCTTTCGTCAGTCTCGACTAATAGAATGGCTTATTCTAAAGGGGAACTCACTAGAATGAAAGTTGATTTTCATTGTCATACCAGCGCATCCGACGGCACTTTGGCCCCACAAGACCTTGTGGATTTGGCGATTGAGAAGCAGGTTGATTGGCTGGCGATCACGGATCACGATACCACAGCGGGCTATGAGCAAGTCAAAGATTACGCGACGCAACAGGGTTTACGTCTTACTTCTGGAGTGGAAGTGTCGGTGTTATGGCAAAACCGCACGATTCATATTGTCGGCCTAAATGTCGATGTGGCTAATCCAAACCTACAAACCATGTTGGCTGAAATTCGAGAATTGCGTTGGCAGCGTGTGGCGCAGATTAATGAAAAACTCATGAAACGCGGTCAGCCCTGCATGATGACGCGTTTAAAAGAGATGGTAGGCGAGGGCGTGGCTGGGCGCCCGCATGTCGCGCAGATATTGGTCGAACGCCAATATGTCAGTGGCATTTCGCAGGCGTTTGATAAGTTTTTAAAAACCGGCCGATCGGCGTTTGTTAATGCGCCGTGGCCCGCGTTAGAAGACGCGGTAAAGAAAATTGTTGAGGCTGGCGGTATCGCGGTAGTGGCGCATCCAGGACAATATAATCTGACCAGCCGCAAACTAAATTTAATGCTGGAGGCCTTTTCCCAGGCTGGTGGTCAAGGTTTGGAAGTTGTGACTTCGCCTAACCGAACCTCTGAGTCGGTTGGCATGGCGGATCGCGCTAAACGTTACGGATTTTACGCTTCAATGGGGTCGGATTTTCACAGCCCGGAACATCGCTGGCGTAATTTAGGTTGGCTTGCCGAATTACCTGCTGGTGTCATCCCCATTTATGATGCACCACAGTTAAAGAAGTAACCACCAGGCCTGGTAATTGCTAATTTTTCTCGTGAAAGCGTTATAATTTCACAATTAACTTTATGATGGTTAAACCAAATGTCGACAGATTGCTTATATATCAATGTTCATCCTGAAAACCCACAGGCTCGTTTGCTTGAACAAGTGGTTGAGGTGCTTAATAAAGGCGGCTTGATTGCTTACCCGACTGAGTCGGGTTATGCGTTAGGTTGTTTGCTGGATAATAAAGAAGGCGCGGATCGCATTCGTCAAATTCGCCAGTTATCCGACAAACATGATTTAACTTTAATGTGCAACGATCTGAGTCACTTATCGCATTACGCCAAGGTGGGTAATGTGCAGTTTCGTTATTTAAAGGCGCATTTGCCTGGGCCTTATACTTTTATTTTAACGGCCAGTCGTGAAGTGCCGCGTCGGATTCAAAACCCGAAACGTAAAACCATTGGTTTGCGTATCACACCGAATCAAATCACCCTTGATTTACTGGCTTATTTCGATAAGCCTTTAATGACAGCGAGTTTAATTTTACCCGGCGAAGAGCTGCCGATGACCGATGGTTGGACCATTAAAGATAGCTTGGGTCATGCGCTGGATGCGGTACTAGATGGTGGGTTCAGTGGTTTTGAACCCACCACAATTATTGATTTTACCGAAGAACAGCCGGTACTGGTGCGTCAAGGCCAAGGAGTGTTTAACCAATGATGCCGTTAGATCAGCTAGATTTAATGCAAAAACTCGCGGTTTGGGCGTTGCCGGTTCTATTTGCAATTACGCTACACGAAGCCGCACACGGCTGGATGGCAGAAAAGCTCGGCGATAAAACCGCACGCATGTTAGGTCGAGTCAGCTTAAACCCGATTAAACACATTGATCCAATCGGTACAATTTTAGTACCGGCGGCGTTATTGTGGTTTGGCGGTTTTATTTTTGGTTGGGCCAAAGCGGTGCCAGTCACCATGAAAAACCTGCGTAATCCACGCGTGGATATGGCTTGGGTGGCCTTAGCTGGTCCAGCCGCTAACTTGTTGATGGCGTTATTGTGGGCATTGGTGTTAAAGATCGGTTTTATATTAGTTGCCAGCCAACCCGGTATCGGCCAGTTTATGATTTATTCGGGCATTGCCGGTGTCAGTATTAATTTGATTTTAATGGTATTAAATCTGTTGCCGATTCCGCCACTGGATGGCAGTCGAATTTTGTCGGCGTTTTTACCCAGCCGCTGGGCTTGGCAATACAACCGGATTGAACCTTATGGTTTATTTATTTTATTGGGCTTGTTATTTTTTGGTGTTTTAGGCCCGATTTTAATGGGTCCTTATGGTTTTTTACAGCAGTTAATTTATCAAGTGTTTGGTGTGCTTTAGCATGCAAGCCACGCAACAGCTGTCACTGCCATTGGCGATTGTGCAGGGTGAGCCTATGGTGAATTTGCCGAAGGGCTTATATATTCCACCCAATGCGTTAAAAGTCCTGCTAACGGATTTTGAAGGCCCTCTGGATTTGCTGTCGCACCTGATTCGCACCAACAAATTTGATATTCGCGATATTCCGGTGTTTGAAATTGCGCGTCAATATCAACAATATATAGGTTTGATGCAGCAGTTGGATATTGAACTGGCCGGTGAATATTTGTTTATGGCGGCTTGGTTAACCGAAATCAAATCGCGTTTATTATTGCCCAAACCACCCAGCTTTGACGATGATGATGAGAACGAAGACGATCCTCGAGTTGAGCTGATGCAAAAACTGTTGGAATACGAAGCCTACCAGCAAGGCGCACGTTGGTTAGATAGTTTAAAAATTGTCGGGCGCGATGTTTGGCCGATTTCAATTGAAGTCGAAACCCCGCCGGAAGTGACCGCCCAAATTGATTTAGATGATTTAAATGCCGCCTTACAAAACGTGATGCAACGCGCTTTAACCAAAGTGGCGCATCAGGTGAGTGAAGAGCCAATCGAAATCAGCGACAAAATTGAATGGGTGTTAAGCCAAATTAGCTTAGAGCCGGTTTCGATGCTGGACTTACTGGTCGCACAAGAAGGCAAACCAGGCCTGGTGGTCACGTTTATTGCGTTATTAGAACTCTGGCGTCAGCAACAAATTGAGTTGCAACAAGATGAAGCCTATGCCGATATTTCGATTCGTCGCGCGGCTTAATTGATTTCACGACCTACATAGCAAGGTAGTTTTCTAACCCATGACCCAAGTCTTAAATTCATGAGCGAACATCAACAAACCCTTTATCCGATTGTGCAGGCGCTGATCTTTAGTAGTGATCAAGCTTTGAGTGCGCAAACATTATTTGAATTGTTGCAGCTGGAATATCCCGATATTGAATTGGCGGATGTGCAAACAGCGCTGACTGAGATTAAGCAATCTTTAGCCGGATCAGGCCTGGTATTGGCTGAAGTAGGCGAGGCCGTACGAATTCAGGTGGCGGATGATTATTTGGATTGGGTGTATAAACTCTACCAACAAACCCCGCCTAAATTATCGCGTGCTTTGTTAGAAACCCTGGCGATTATGGCGCATCGCCAACCTGTTACACGCGCCGAGATTGAGGCGATTCGTGGGGTATCGGTAAGTTCGCCGATTATGGCGCAACTTAAACAACAAGGTTGGATCAAAGCCTTAGGTCAAAAAGAGGTCCCTGGTCACCCTACTTTATGGGGCACAACGCCTAAATTATTAGAGGATTTAGGTTTATCAAGCAAACAAGCCTTGGTTGACCAGCTTGAGACGATTGTTCAGCGTTTTATTCAAGAGCAGGAACAAGAGCAAAGTCAAAACCGCATCGATTTGGATTTATAAATTCCGAGCGGCTTGCGTCAATGGTAAAATCCACACATTAAGCAGCTCGATTAATAATAAAAACACAGTAAATACGTAAAAGGTTGTCATGATTACAGGTGAAAAGCTCCAAAAAATTCTCGCACGTGGCGGTTATGGTTCGCGTCGTGAAATTGAGCGCATGATTGAACAAGGTCAAGTGCAACTTAATGGCCGCACGGCCAAACTAGGTGATCGTGCGACAGATACCGATAAAATTCAAGTACGTGGTAATAGTGTTAAATCGACGCGTTTGGTTCAGCAACCCACTGAGGTTTTGCTTTATCACAAACCGGAAGGCTTGGTTTGCACTCGCTCCGATGAAAAAGCCCGCGACACCATTTTTGATCAACTGCCACACATTAAAAATGGCCGTTGGATTACGATTGGCCGATTGGATATTAATACCAGCGGTTTGTTATTGGTCACCAATAATGGTGAATTAGCCAACCGTTTAATGCACCCATCCTATGAAATCGAACGTGAATACGCGGTGCGTATTTTTGGTGAAGTGACTGAGGAGATGATGACCACCTTGCGCCAAGGCGTGATGTTAGATGACGGCTTAGCCAAGTTTGATGTGTTATCGCGTTTACCGTCCGAAGAAGACGCGTTAAACCAGTGGTATCGCGTGGTGTTAAAAGAAGGGCGTTATCGTGAAGTGCGTCGTTTGTGGGAATCGCAAGGCGTACAAGTGAGTCGTTTAATGCGCACCCGTTATGGCGATTTTAGTTTGCCGCGTAATTTACGTCGCGGTAAAACCCAAGCTTTAAACTGGATGCAGGTGAATACTTTATTAAAAAGCGTGGATTTACCGGGTGAAGTTCGGCCGGATTTACGCGGCCAAGTGGCCATCAAACAAACTAAAAAAGCACCGATTAAACCGACTCGACGAGGCCGCTAAATCAGCTCGTTTAATGACCAGGCCTGGTGCATTCAATCCAAACTTAGACGTCATATATAGGTTTAAGTGTTAGGAGGTTAAAGTGTTAAAAGTGGCATTTTTTGCATTGTTTGTTGCCTTAATGGCTTTGTTGCTACAAGCCTATGCTCCCAGCCTAATTCAATTTCAAGAGTTGCGAGAAACGAACCAGGCCTTGACCCAAAAGGTTGAAGACTTGCAAGCCGACTTAGCACTCAGTCAACTTGAACAAGAGCGATTGAAAGAAGCACTGGCAAAACACGAGGCATCCAAAGTCAATCGATTGTATGAATAAGTGTGTGAACGGGGTGTTTGATCGTTTCTCTAAAACCACCTGTTTTTCTCTAATGGTGTTTTTAACACCGGCTAGGTTTGCTTTTATGTGGTGGTTATTTATTCTACCTCTATACAAAAGCGGGATTAACGCCCAAGCCAAACTCAAGACTAAATACGGTTATCATGTTTAAAACATTATTGTTAGTTGTTGTTTTTTATGTCTTTTATATTCCTGTTTCGTTGGCGGCAACCCCATCCTTGTCGGCTCATTTATCAAACGCCGATATGGCATGGATTGGTGAAAAGATCTTTCAAAATGAAACCGCCGGTAAAGTCGAAAATCTGACTTTTTGGAGTCCAAATGAAGAATTCCCATCTTTTGGTATCGGACACTTTATTTGGATTCCGCAAAATATTGAGGTGCCATTTGAACCGACCTTTGTTGAAATGGTCGCATTTGTTTCGCAAACCGAGTCTTCGCCAAAATGGATTCAACAACGCCATGCCCCTTGGGCGAACAAAGCTGAATTTGACCAGGCCTGGTGGTCGGAAGATATGCAAGCATTGCGGGATTGGTTGGTTAACACTAAGCCGCAACAAACCGGGTTTATTATTCAGCGTTTTGAATCACGTATTGAGACGTTATTAAACGGCTTGCCTAAGCATCAGGCTGCTAAAATTCATGCCAAAATCGAAACCATAAGCCAAACCCGTGCTGGCCATTTTGCGTTGATTGATTATGCGAACTTTAAAGGCTTTGGTGATCACCCTGCAGAACGTTACCAAGGCCAAGGCTGGGGCTTGTTGCAAGTGTTGCAAGCTATGCCGGCCAGATCTAATCCAAAGCTCGCCCTGCAAGATTTTGCACAAGCGGCTGAGTCGGTGTTAGCACAGCGTGTTAAAAATGCGCCGGTAGAGCGGAATGAACAACGCTGGATGCCGGGCTGGGCAAAACGTGTAACAAATTATGTGACTGATTAAAATTCAAAACTACCAGGCCTGGTGCTTGGCGGCCATAAGGTTTGGGTTTATTATCTGAATTCAGCTTTATTCAGCTTTGTGATTAAGCTTTTTTTAAATAGGAAATTCACTTTCAAATGTCATCCATTTTCACCGCCATTATTCGCAGTGTTCGGCCCGCTTTTTTGTTACTGAGCGTTTCAGTGGTCTTTTTAGGCGGTGCGTTGGCCTGGTATTCTGGTGCGGTTTGGTCGAATGCTTTATTCAGTTTGATTATGATCGGTGCGTTAGCGGCGCACGCGAGTGTGAATTTACTTAACGAAGCGCATGATGCACACTCAGGTTTGGACGGCTTAACCCAACGCACGGCATTTAGCGGTGGCAGCGGCTCGCTGCAAATGACACCACAAGCCATCAAATGGGTGGAAGCCTTGGGTTATGTAATGCTGGGCGTGGTGATCAGTATCGGTTTATTTTTTGTGCTTTTACGCGGCTGGGGTTTGTTACCTTTAGGGCTACTGGGCATTTTGGTAGTGATCAGTTATACGCCTAAATTAACCCGTTCGCCTTGGTTGTGTTTGATTTCCCCTGGTTTGGGTTTTGGTCCGTTAATGGTGATGGGCACCTATTTTGTGATGATGGGTGAATACAGCTGGTTGGCGTTTGGTGTGTCCTTGATCCCGTTTTTTCTGGTTAACAACTTGTTATTACTAAATCAGTTTCCGGACTTAGATGCTGACAAGCAGGTTGGACGACGTAATATATTGATTTCAGAAGGTTTACAACGTGGCGCGTTGGTGTTTCGTTGGTTTTTATTGTCGGCGTTTTTAACGCTTCTGTTATTGGTCGCGTTAGAATATTTGCCTTTGTGGGCGTTGTTAGGTGGTTTAAGCCTGATTCTAGCCGTGCCTTTATATTTAAAAGTCAGCCAGTATTATGATGATTTGCACCAATTGCAACCGGCTTTATTATGGAACGTGATACTGAATTTATTCACGCCATTGTTGCTCGCGTTAGGTTTATGGTTGGCTGGTTCGTAAATTTTGTTTCCAACTTCCCTCAATTAAGCGTTTGATTAGGAGCCAACACATGTCATTTAAAACTCTGATGGATACCGTCGGAAACACGCCCTTGGTTCAATTGCAACGTTTAGTGAATCCAACAACCGGCTCGGTGGTGTTGGTTAAGCTGGAAGGCAATAATCCGGCGGGGTCGGTGAAAGATCGTCCAGCCTTAAATATGATTTTACAGGCACAAAAACGTGGCGAGATTAAGCCCGGCGACACCTTGATTGAGGCCACGAGCGGCAATACCGGTATTGCGTTAGCCATGGCGGCGGCCACTTTGGGTTATCAGATGATTTTGATTATGCCAGACAATATGAGCATCGAACGCCGTGCTTCAATGGCGGCTTATGGCGCGAAATTAATCTTGGTGACACAGGCACAAGGTATGGAGGGCGCGCGTGATCTAGCTTTGGATATGCAAGCTAGAGGCGAAGGGCGGGTACTAAATCAGTTCGCTAACCCAGATAATCCACTAGCACATTATCACTCCACCGGCCCAGAAATTTGGCGCGATACCCAAGCTAAAGTGACGCATTTTGTGAGCGCGATGGGCACGACCGGCACCATTATGGGGTGCTCTATGTATCTAAAACAACAAAATCCCAATATTCAGATCGTCGGGGTTCAGCCGACCGAAGGTTCATCTATTCCAGGAATCAGACGTTGGACTAAAGAGTATTTGCCTGATATTTACGATGATAAACGCGTAGATCGCATTATTGATATGCCACAAACTCTAGCCGAACAAACCACACGCGAATTGGCCAAACAGGAAGGCATTTTTGCCGGCATTTCTTCGGGTGGTGCAACGGCGGCGGCGCTTCAACTCGCCAATGAACTTGAAAATGCCTTGATTGTGAGCATTATTTGCGACCGAGGTGATCGTTATTTATCCACTAATGTGTTTCCGGTGGGGTGAGTATGCAACCGGCTTTAATTTTTGATATCGAAACCGTTCCCGACTTGGCCGGCGCTCGGCGTGTATTTGGTTTGGAAAACTTGTCGGATGAAGATACGTTACAGGCGATTAACTTAAAACGTCGAATTGAAAGTGGCGGTGAGTTTCAAAAACACTTTTTGCATCAAATTGTTGCGATTTCGGCAGTGATGAAAACTGGCGACTCCGTTAAAATTTGGTCAATAGGTGAGGTTGATTCTGACGAAAAAACCTTAATTGAACGCTTTTTTGAAGGCATTGAACGTTTTAAACCCACGCTTGTGAGTTGGAATGGTGGCGGTTTTGATTTGCCGGTGTTGCATTATCGTGCTTTATTACACGGTATCAGTGCGCGTAGTTATTGGGATATGGGCGATTTTGATCGCGACCGAAAATGGCATAACTACATCAGCCGCTTTCAGTTTGCGCATATTGATTTAATGGATGTAATGGCGGGATACCAACCGCGAGCGGTAGCTAAATTAGATGAGATTGCCCAGTTATTAGGCTTGCCCGGTAAAATGGGGTTAAGCGGTGCCGGGGTGTTGGATCAGTATTTAGCCGGCAATATTAAAGGCATTCGAGATTATTGCGAACTGGATGTGATTAATACTTACTTGGTATATTTGCGTTTTCAGTTAATGCGCGGTTGGTTTACACCTACCCAGTATCAACAAGCCTGCGATGAATTAGCCCAGGTTTTACAACACCCAAATCAACCCCATTGGCAAGCCTACCACCAGGCCTGGTTGAGTATCGATAATTAGGATAAATATGGCGCGAGAAATAGAACGTAAATTTTTGTTAGCAAACGAAACATGGCGGCAAGCTGTGAAGCCGCCCACGCGTTTTTTGCAAGGCTACCTGAACCAAATTGAGGAAAGTTCAAGCAAAAGTTCGGTGCGTGTGCGTATCGAAGGCGAGGTCGCGAACTTAAATATTAAAAGCTTAGAAATCGGTTTAAGTCGCGATGAATACGAATATCCTATTCCATTAGCCGATGCCGAAAAAATGCTTAAAAAACTGTCGGTTGGGCCGGTTATTGAAAAAAATCGTTACCTAGTCGAGTACGATGGAATGACTTGGGAAGTGGATGAATTTTTTGGCGATAATGCGGGTTTAGTGGTAGCCGAAGTCGAGCTTGAATCTGAAACCCAGTCCTTCAGCTTGCCAGCTTGGGCTGGCGCAGAAGTGACACATGACGTAAAGTATTACAACATTAGTTTGAGCAAACACCCTTATAAGGAATGGACACTCGATGAGAAGCGTTAAACACTTAGCCTTAATGAGCGCAATGAGCGCGGCTTTACTCACCTCGTTACCCGGTCAGGCGGCACCAGGCCTGGTGGATATCTACCAGATGGCTTTATTGCATGACGCACAGTTAGCACAGGCACGAGCGCGTTATGAGGCCGAACGTGAAATCATGACTCAAGCCAGAAGTTTGCTGTTGCCTAAGGTGGATGCTCGCGCCAGCCTGCAACAAAACGAAAGTAATCTAGATGGCAATTCAGGCAGCGATCAGGTTTTATCGGTTAATTTAGAGCAACCTTTATTTAATCGCGAAGCCTTTAGTCGTTACGATCAAGCCAAATATCAACTTGAATCATCCGAAATCACTTATCGTTTGGCGCAGCAAAGTTTAATTGAACGGGTTTCCAGTGTGTATTTTGATGTACTGCTCGCTGAACAAAATTTAGCTTTGGCGACCTCTAAGCAAGAAGCCGACAAAATCCAATGGGAAAAAGCCCAGGCCTCATCTGATGTTGGTTTAGCAAGTCGCACCGATGTATTGCAAACTCGTTCAGCCTATGATTTGTCTATTTCAGCGCGCATTAACGCTGAGAATTCACTTGATAGTGCTTATGAAGCCATGACCAAACTGACCGGTAAATCGGTTAATCAAATCAAACAATTGGTTTTAGATGTCGCTTTACCTAATCTAAACATGGATAAAACCGCTTTGGAGCTGAAGGCAGAATCGGACAACCTGCAAGTGCGTTTAGCTCAACAAAATTTTTTAGTCGCCTCCGAAGAGGTTGAAGCGCAAAAATCCGGCCACTGGTTTAATGTATCCCTCAATGCACAAATTAGTGATTCAAGCTATTCAGGTTATGGCACCGGTTCAACACGTAGAGACAATCAAAATACCTCGGTCGGCATTACCTTAAATGTGCCGTTGTATCGCGGAGGGGCAACCAGTTCACAAGTATCCGAAGCGCGTTTTAACAGTCAGGCCGCCAATATTTCGGTACGTGATGCACGCGAGCAAGCACGTTTAGATGCACGAGTTCAAGCTCAAAACTTAGGACGTGGATATTCGTTGGTGTTGGCCTTGCGGGAAGCGGTTAAATCTAGTGAAGCTTTTTTAGAAGCGGCGGAAGAGGGCTATCGTGTCGGACTACGTAACTTAATTGATGTGGTGACCGCGCGCGCAAACTTGTTTGATGCTCAAAGCAATTTAGCCGAAGCCTTGCATAATGTATTATTGACCCAGCTGCGCTTACAGAACACCTTGGGTGAGCTGAATGTAGATCATCTGCGTCAAATTGACCAGTTACTGAGTAACCCAGCTTAATATGCCAGAGTCGATTAAACGTCGAAGCCTGTTAAAAAGCAGCCTTGGCTTGTTGGCGGTGTCGCCATTTCTAAGCGGCTGTGAGCAGCCAAGTCAAGCAAATAAAATACTCGTAGGGGTGACTACACGCCCACGTATGCTTGACCCCAGGCGTGCTACCGATGCCTTATCAAGCCGCGTTAATCGTTTATTGTATCGCCAATTAATTGACTTTAATGAACGCTCTGAACCCGTTCCCGACCTAGCCAATTGGCAAGTTATTTCCAATCAACACTATCGATTTACCTTAGACAAGCCATCTGTGTTTAAACACGGAAAAACCTTAGATGCCCACGATGTGGCCACGACCTATCAGAGTTTATTGGATGTGTCTTTTGGGTCACCTCATCGCGGGCCACTTAAACACATTGCACGTATTGAGGTGCTGAATGATCAGCAAGTTGATTTTCATTTAAGTGAACCGGATGCGTTGTTTGTTGGTCGCTTAACTTTGGGTATTTTGCCCAAAGATTTAATTGAATCTGGCCATGATTTCACGGCTCAGCCGCTGGGTTCGGGTGAAGCTGAATTTGTTGAGATGAACGAACAACGTTTGATTTTACGCCGTCCAGATCAAATTGAGCTGCATTTTGTTGTGGTAAAAGACGCGATGGTTCGGGTGCTTAAACTGCAAAAAGGCGAGTTAGACTGTCTGCAAAATGACCTATCACCCGAATTGGTAAGTTATTGTGAGGCACAGCCCGATTTTGAAGTAACTTGGCAAAAGGGTACCAGTTACTCTTATATTGGTTTTAACTTTGACGATCCATTACTTAGTCAGTCCGTTTTGCGTGAAGCCATTGCTTATACCATAAACCGTCAGCAAATTATTGATGCTATTTTTGATGGTCAAGCACGTTTGGCGGGTGGATTATTAGTGCCGGAGCATTGGGCGGGTAATGCGGCGTTAAGCGGTTGGCCGCATAATCTTGAAAAAGCGCGCGCTTTAATTGCGCAGGTGGATTACCCTGGCAAACAGGAAGGTAAACCGCTGGTGTTAAGTTATAAGACCTCCAGTGATCCGACGCGGATTCGATTAGCCACCTTATACCAAGCGCAATTAAAACGTGTTGGTATTGATCTAAAGATTCAAAGTTACGATTGGGGCACGTTTTACAGTGATATTGTGCAAGGGCGTTTTCAAATGTTTGGCTTGGCTTGGGTCGGTATTAAAAGCCCGGATATTTTCCAATATGTGTTTGCTAGTGATGCAATTCCACCCAATGGTGCAAACCGTGGACGTTACCGAAGCGATGTAGCGGATCAATTAATTCAGCAAGCCGGCCAAGCCAATTCGGTCGCAGAACAAGCCTTAGTGTATCAAGAGTTACAGGCGCATTTACAGCAGACATTACCGATTTTGCCGCTTTGGTATGAAAATCAATATGCGGTGACCCAGCGCCATTTGCAAGGATATCAATTGTTTGCCGATGGCCGTTTAGATTCATTGTTGTGGGTACAAAAGAAAGTCGGATAAAAGTAGGGCGCAAAAGCGGCTCTAATCGAAAAGTTTTTTGCGGTTTTTACTAAAAACCGCTTGACGCTGGCGGAGGAGTCTTTATAATACGCCGCTATCAGCTTGAGGGGCTATAGCTCAGCTGGGAGAGCGCTACAATGGCATTGTAGAGGTCGGCGGTTCGATCCCGCCTAGCTCCACCAATATCCCCAAGTTAGATAGATTAAATTTGTCCCGTTCGTCTAGAGGCCTAGGACACTGCCCTTTCACGGCGGTAACAGGGGTT
>NZ_JACUTY010000030.1 GCF_014859555.1 Thiomicrospira sp.
CAGATATATAAGGAAGGTCTCGATAAGATATAAACTAAATTACGGCCGATTTAGGTTAGTGATAATGTTTAAAAATAACCCATTTGGACCAAGCAAAACCCAAAACTAAACTAATCAATGAAAACAATAACAAGGTCACAATAGCTGGCCATTCAAACACATCGCCAAGCCAACCAATCCAAATACTCACTAATCCCATGCTGAGCACAAAAAACGCATAACCTTTTTTATGCGGTTTCTTATCAAAGGTGTAATGTGCATTCAAAACATAAGACAAACTGGCGGCCACCAGAAACGCCAAGCCGTTAGACGTAGCCTGGTTTAAACCCAACATAAAGAGCAACGCAAACACCAGCCAGTGTGCGGCGGTGTTTGCCACGCCTACTAAGCTATAGCGACTAAACTGTTTGATCACGGCTTAGTATTCGTCTTCAACAATATACAAAGGGCGACCTTTGCTTTCTAGGTAAATACGCCCAATATATTCACCGATCACACCCAGCACAATTAATTGAGTGCTGCCTAAAAATAAAATGGCGGTAAACATCGAGGCATAACCCGGCAAGTCGGCGCCATAAATTAGAGTACGCAAAATAATCCAGGAGCCATATAAAATAGACAAACACCAAGCGACTAAGCCAACGTATAACCAAACACGCAAGGGTGCGGTTGAAAAGCTGGTAATGCCTTCTAGGGCCAGGTTCCATAATTTCCAAGCATTAAAGCTGGTTTTGCCAGCTTGGCGTTCATCACGCTGATATTCGATAGTGTGAGTTTTAAAGCCGACCCAAGCAAAAATGCCTTTCATAAAACGCTGGGTTTCGCCCATTAACTTAATCGCTTCCACACAACGACGTGATACTAAACGAAAATCGCCCACATTCTCAGGAATACGATTCACCGAGATCATATTATTGAGACGATAGAATATGTTGGCGCTCCAGCGTTTAAAAAAACTGTCCTTACTCCGATCAATTCGTTTTGCCAGCACCACGTCAATGCCCTGTTGCTGCCAAATTCGCACCATTTGCGGGATAAGTTCGGGTGGGTCTTGCAAATCCACATCCATTGGAATCAGTGCTTTGCCTTCCGCAAAGTCGATACCAGCGGACAAAGCGGCCTCTTTACCAAAGTTACGTGAAAAGTTAATGATGCGAATTTCAGGGTAGTCCGTCTTGGCCTGCTGCAACACATCTAAGGTATTATCACGACTGCCATCATTCACAAACACCAATTCGTAACTTAAATCAAGCCCTTTTAAAATCGGTTCGATCGTGGTCAAAAAAATTGGAATCACCGCTTCTTCGTTGTAACAAGGCACCACAATAGATAAATCAACACGCGAAGCTAAATCTAGATCCAAATCCGATAATACGACCCCTCGACCTCTATGCGAAACCGATGGCTTTATAGATTGCATAACTTATTCCTCAATGACTTTGGCCAGTGCAACGCCTCGACCTTGCCATACCCATTCTATTTGATTAAAACGGCGTTCTAACTCGTAGGTTTTGCCAAACACTATTTCACCGGCTTTTGGCATTCTTACCGGTGTCATTTGCTGTGCCACCACATTAAAACTTGGCATTTCAATGCAGCAGGTTACCACTTCAAGCTGGTTGTCTTTGACAAACTGCGCGGCTTGCACGATAGGTTTTTGCTGTAGTTCAGCGGCATAATTTAACACCGCATAGTTCAGCGCCAAGGTCATCATCACACCAGCCACGACCACTTTGGTCGCGCTGCCCCACTTCGCCCATAACAGCACCAGGCCTGCTATGGCTAATAAAGCCAGCCAACCAAAATAACCGGTGGTGATATATTGCGTGGCTTGGCCATAGGTTTCGATCAAATAAAGATTTTTCTCACTCTTCATTCCCCATTCAATCAACCAAGGTACGCTGGTCAGCAAAGCTGCCACCACAATTAAGGTTAAACCCAGGCCCCAACGTGTGCCTTGCTGCCTGACATAATAAGCCATCGCAATAATAACTGGCGGCACACCATACATTAGATAATGAGGTAACTTAGTCGCCGCCAGCGTGAAAAACACCAACACTAATAAAAACCAAATCGCCATGACTTGCCATAGTTGCGACTGCTTGGACCACTTCCACCAAGGCCAAATCGATTGAATCAGTAATGGGAAAAAAGGTAAGGTTAAAAATAACAGCGCCACCACATAATAAAGCGGATTGCCGCTATGGCCCTCCATCGGGCTCATAAAACGTCCTACATTGTGAACGCCAAAAAATTCATTTATAAATTCTTGGCCGAATAACACCACCTGCAACACATACCAAGGTAACGCAATCAGCAGCAACAGCAACCAACCTTTCCAGGCCAGAATCATTTGTTTTAAGGCTGGCCACTTACGCCCGATCACCAAATGTATAAATAACGCCCCCGCCACAATCAGGAGTGCAACTGGGCCTTTGGCTAACATACCAAAACCAGTCCATACAAACGCCCAATTCAAATCAGATTCACGCTGACTGGCTAAGAAGTCCAGCGCCTTATACATGCCTAAGGATATAAATAAAATTAACCAGGCATCCGGAATCGCGGCTTTAAAAATAACCGCCATGCCGGCACTGAACAAACCAATCCAAACACTTAACCAAGCGGTTTGTTGATCAACATGACGTTGCAAAAACGTAAAGGTCACCCACAACCAAATCCCCAAGGCGACAAGTGAGGGTAATCGATAAGCCAAGTTGCCATCACCCACTAAAAACAATCCGATTGATTGCAGCCAATACATCAATACCGGTTTATGAAAAAACGGCTCGCCATTCAGCATGGTGGCCCACCATTGACCCGTTAATGCCATTTCTCTGGAAACCGCTGCGTAAGCCCCTTCGTCCATATCAAATAAAGGTAAATAAATAGCTGGCCAGATATAAAGCAATGCAATGATGAACGCAAAAAAACCAAACATAACGAGCTTAGAAGGTGCTTGACCTGTTAAGAACCCTTCTATCTTTGAACAAGTGGTAGAAATTTGATCTGATGACGTCACACTGATTACCTATAAAAAAATAAAAAATGGCTATTAAACGGAGGTTTATGGACTTAGCTCAAAAAATTATTAAACCCACGCAAAAGCCTGTTGTAATAAGCCTTTATTTAGCGAAACAATGTTAACAGAAATATTTGGAAAGTCTAACCGGGATTGGACACCAAGCGACTAAGAGTGGTTTCATTTGCATAAACGTTCGGCTCAGTAACGTTTTTGTATGTAGTGTTTAAATGTCACCAATTCAGTGTGGATTTGTTTAATTTTTTCGAGAGAGTTGGAGGCTAACTCATCCTGGCTAACGCTTTCAATTAGACCTTGCGTGTAATTCACTTGGCTTAAACGGGCTTTTGCGCCTGGAATAGTATAGCCCTGCTCGTGCAACAGGCTTTTAATTTCAATTAAAAGCTCTAGATCGGCTTTTTGATAATAACGTCGACCCCGACGTTTGTTGGGATTAAGTTGTGGAAACACTTGTTCCCAGTAACGCAACACGTGAGATTTGAGCTGACAAATCTGACTAACCTCACCGATGGTGAAGTACTTTTTGTCCGGCAGATCTATTTCCAATGCCGGTTGCGTACTGGGTTTGGTGTTAGGCATTATCTATTTGTGCTCTCAATTTTTGGCCTGGCTTAAAGGTTACCACACGACGTGCCGTAATAGGTACCTCTTCACCCGTACGAGGATTACGTCCCGGGCGTGAGTTTTTGTCTCTCAATTCAAAATTTCCAAACCCAGAAATTTTAACGCACTCACCGCCGACTAATACCTCAGTGATTTCTTCAAAAAACTGTTCAACTAACTCTTTCGATTCACGTTTATTGAAACCGTAAATATCCGCCAGTGATTCTGAAACTTCGGCTTTTGTTAAAGTGGCCATGGTTTTTTTGTCCTTTATCTTAATTGGGCACCCACCGCTTGGTGAGTTTTTTCAATAACTTGTTGAATTAATGCGTCGACCTCTTCATCTTGTAAGGTGCGATCGTGATGCTGAATTTTCAAACTCAAGGCCACGCTCTTATGTGTTTCGGCGACACCTTGGCCTTGGTAGATATCAAATACCTGCACGTTTTTAAGCAAATCTGAATCGACTTGATAAATCGCATCGGTTAAAGCTTGAACCGAAACACTGCGCTCCACCAATAAGGCTAAATCGCGCTGCACTTCTGGGAACTTAGAAATACCTGTGACGGCTGGTACTTGCATGGTTAACACGCTATCCATGAATATTTGGAACATAAATACCGCGCCATTCAAACCAAAGGCTTTTTGCCATTGTGGGTGCAATTGTCCCATTATGCCAATATGTTGTTCGCCCAGCATAATCGCGGCGCACTGTCCCGGGTGAAACTCTGGTGACTGGCTCGTGACAAAACGTACTTGACCATGCAAATGACTCATGGCTAATAGATTTTCCACATCACCTTTTAAGTCAAAAAAGTCAACTGAACGTGAATCTTCACTCCAGCCAAATGGCGAGACATCGCCACAAATCGCCCCACCGATGACAGGAGTCTGCTGGATTTGAGTATTTTCGCGACTAAAGATTAAACCTGTTTCAAACAAACGCACACGACTTTGTTGGCGTTTTTGATTATAACTAATCGTTTGCAATAAACCAGGGAACAAACTGGTACGCATCGCTTTCATGTCTTCAGAAATCGGATTCTGTAACAACACATACGGAATTTCTGGTGATAACTTTTGCAACGCGGCTTCTTCTACGAAGCTGTAGGTAATCACCTCGTGATAACCTCGCTGCACCATCGCCTGACGTAACATTTGTGTATCTTGCTCAGATTCTGGCAGCGGCTTTAAACTCAATGGCATATTTACTTGAGCGGACGACAGGTTGTTATAACCATACACCCGTGCAATTTCTTCAATCAAATCGACTTCAATTTGCATATCAAAACGATAAGATGGCGCCACCACTTGCCAACCGGCTTGGGTAGAGGACACCTCACAACCCAGTCGAGTTAGGATGTCAGTAATAAATTGATCCTCAATCACTGCACCGAGTAGCTGATGCAAACGTGCTCGACGCAATTCAATCACGCTCGGCTGTGGCATGGTGCTGGCATCCATCACTTTGACCCATTCCGACACCTTGCCACCGGCAATTTGGCCTAATAAGTCTAAAGCACGCGCTAACGCACGCTCTGGTAATAACGGATCGACACCACGTTCAAAACGGTGTGATGAATCAGTATGCAAACCATATTGACGCGCTTTACCTACAATCGCTAAGGGTGAGAAATGCGCACATTCAAAAAACAATCGCTGAGTTGCGGCGGTGACCGACGTCGACAAACCGCCCATAATGCCAGCTAACGCAATCGCACCTGAGTCATCGGCAATCACCAGCGTATTATCTTTCAGTGTCAGTTGTTTTTCGTCCAGCGTAACAACCGACTCGCCTGATTTGGCTTGACGTACTTGAATGTTACCTTGCAGTTTATCGGCATCAAACGCGTGCATCGGCTGACCCAGCTCCAGCATCACATAGTTGGTAATATCAACGGTTAAGCTAATGGGGCGTAAACCCGAACGTTCTAAACGTTCAATCATCCAACCTGGCGTCGCCGCCTTGGCATCGTAACCCTCAACAATACAACCTAAATACTTAGGGCAGGCCTGGTGGTCTTCAACTACCACTTGTTGACTACATGCGCCGGCTGTAGCGACTTGATTATCCACATAGGGTTGTTTAAACGCCGCTCCACTCACCACCGCCAACTCGCGTGCCAAACCTTCTACACTTAAACAATCCGCACGGTTTGGGGTTAAGTCGACATCAATCATCATGTCATTCAAATTCAAATAAGCCCGAATATCTTCACCAATCGGTGCGTCTTTGGCCAAGACTTTTAAGCCGTCGTAATCTTGCTCTAAACCGAGTTCATCACCTGAACACAACATGCCAAATGATTCGACACCACGTAGCTTGGCTTTCTTGATTTTAAAGTCGCCGGGCAATTTGGCGCCGACGACCGCGCAAGGCACTTTCATGCCGACCACAACATTGGGTGCGCCACACACGATTTGCAAGTGTTCGACTTGGCCGACATCGACTTTCGTCACGTTCAGTTTTTCAGCATCTGGATGTTTTTCGATGGCCACCACTTGGCCGATTAATACGCCCGAAAATTCAGGCGCGACGGCTTCAAGCGCATCAACTTCTAAGCCGGCCAAACTTAAAGCCTCGGCCAATGTATTTGAATTCCAGTCTGGATTAACCCAGCTTCTTAACCATTGTTCACTTAATTTCATTGTCTTAACTCTATTTTTCGTCTTTTAACTGCAATGTTGGCTTTTGCAAGCGTTGCGCAGCAAGCACCAGGCCTGGTTAAAAATCTATTTAAACTGCTTTAAGAAGCGCAGGTCGTTTTCAAAAAACTGACGTAAATCTTTCACCCCATAACGCAACATGGCTAGGCGCTCCACACCTAAACCAAAAGCAAGTCCAGTATATTCTTCCGGATCAATACCGACATTTTTGAGTACATTTGGGTGAACCATGCCACAACCTAAAACCTCAACCCAGCGCCCCTCGCCAAATAAATCGGTCGCAATATCGACTTCGGCAGATGGTTCAGTAAAAGGGAAGTAGGAAGGTCTAAAGCGGGTTTTTAACTTCTCGTCTTCAAAGAAGTGACGCAGAAAGTCGGTCAACAAATTCATTAATTGTGCGAAGTTGGCGTCTTTTTCGACAATCAAACCTTCAATCTGGTGAAACATCGGGGTATGGGTTTGATCGGAATCGCAACGATACACACGACCCGGCGCAATAATTCGAATTGGTGGCTGGTTGTTTTCCATGATACGAACTTGCACACCCGAGGTATGGGTGCGTAACACGGTCGATTCATCTATATAAAACGTATCGTGCATCGCACGCGCCGGGTGGGTTTCTGGAATATTTAACGCCCCAAAGTTATGCCAGTCATCTTCAATTTCAGGGCCGGTTGCGACTTCAAAACCAGAACGGGCAAACAAAGATTCAATACGACGCAACGTGCGTGTAACCGGGTGCAAACCACCCAAATCTAATCGACGTCCTGGTAAGGTGACATCAATTGACTCTTGCGCCAATTTAGTTTGTAACTTAGCCGATTCCAGCTCATTTTTTTTGTTAGAAATGAGCTGCTGAATGCTTTGTTTGGCGTCATTAATCCATTGACCAGCTAATGGGCGGTCTTCCGCACTCAACTGTCCGAGGGTTTTCATGAGTCCGGTTATTTGGGCTTTCTTACCTAAGAACTCGACACGCAGCTGGTCTAAATCAGCCAATTCAGTGGTTTTCTCAATTGTTTGTTTGGCGTGATCTAGAATATTTTGAAGGGTTGATTGCATGAGACTTTTCCATAGTAAAACCATTTGTAAATCGATTTCAGACCATCAGGCCTGGTGGTTAAATCCACTTACAAATGACCCACTCACTTAAAATGTGTGACAAAAAAGGGGCATGACGCCCCTTCCATTTGAACCTTGCTTGATGCTTATGCTAAAGCGGCTTTCGCTTTTTCAGCAATCGCAGCAAACGCTGGCGCATCATGAATCGCAATGTCAGACAACACTTTACGATCCACCGCTACACCGGCTTTGCTCAAACCGTTTATAAAACGGCTATATGTCATACCGTTGATGCGTGCCGCTGCGTTGATACGCGCGATCCACAAACGACGGAATTGACGTTTTCTTTGACGACGGTCACGGTAAGCATATTGACCTGCTTTAATGACCGCTTGGTTGGCCGTAGTAAATTGCTTGCGACGGGCACCGTAGTAACCTTTAGCCTGCTTTAATACTTTCTTGTGGGCTTTACGCGCCACAACGCCTCTTTTCACTCTTGCCATGTTCTAATCTCCTTGACTATAGGTACGGTAGCATACGACGAACCATGGCCACATCGTGGTCGTGGATCATGTTAGGCGCACGTAATTGGCGCTTACGCTTGGTCGACTTTTTAGTCAGGATATGACGCAAGTGAGCTTGCTTACACTTGAAACGGCCTGAACCAGTTTTTTTGAAGCGCTTAGCTGCGCCACTGTGTGATTTAATTTTTGGCATGTCAAACTCCGCATTTGGACATTACAGGTGGTGATTCAATACACCAACCTATTTTGTCTGCCTTTAAACAAACAACCTCCCGGCGTATCACCGCCAAGAGGTCAGTCGGAACAACGAACAGCACTGAGGGAGCTGCACCAGTCAATTAACCCAAAGGTTAAGAGCCGATTGTTGTAATGGATTTCAGTTAAAAATTAACTTACTTACCTTTTTTTGTTGGCGCAATCATCATTTGCATCTGACGACCTTCCATCTTCGGTTCTTGTTCAACGGTCGCAACCTCTTCAACATCAACCTTAATGCGCTCCAACATTTTCATTCCCAGTTCCTTATGAGTGATTTCGCGACCACGGAACCATATGGTTACCTTGACGCGATCACCCTGTTCAAGAAAACGCATCAGGTTGCGAAGCTTTACCTGATAGTCCCCTTCCTCAGTTCCTGGGCGAAACTTAACTTCTTTAACCTGCACTTGCTTTTGATTTTTCTTAGCATCGTGCTGTTTTTTCTGTTGCTGATAAATGTATTTACCGTAGTCCATAATTCGACATACGGGCGGGTCGGCTTTCGCTGTAATTTCTACTAGATCCAAACCTGCTTCGGCGGCCATTCCTAGGGCTTCAGCAATGGATTTGATCCCCGCTTGCTCACCGTCCTGATCAATTAAACGCACCTCTTTAGCGGTAATCGCTTCGTTGATATTATCTTTAGGTGCTTCGGGTTGTTGTGGTCTTGGTCGACCTCTTCTTACAGCGATAGTTTTATCCTCCAACCATTATATTCAATGCACTTGGCCCACATTACGACCTAGATTTGAGATATCTCGCATCAATAAGTCCAACATGGCTTCTAGAGAATAACTTCCTAAGTTATCTCCACCTCGTGCTCTCACATTTACCGTGCCATCCTCTACTTCTTGATCACCTACGACCAAAATATAAGGCACACGTTGTAAAGTATGTTCGCGAATTTTAAACCCAACCTTTTCATTTCTCAAGTCTGTTTCGACTCTAAACCCCTGTTTTTTCAGATTTTCAGCAAATTTAGCCGCATAATCTGCATGGGTTTGTGAAATTGGTGCAATAACTACTTGAGTCGGTGCAATCCAGGTTGGAAATTTTCCTTCGTAATGTTCTATCAAAATCCCCACGAAACGTTCCAACGAACCTAAAATAGCTCGGTGAATCATGACTGGGTGATGTTTTTCGTTATCCTGACCAATATATACCGCATCTAGACGATCTGCATTAGTCATCGAAAAGTCTAACTGAATCGTACCGCACTGCCATACCCGACCAATGCAGTCACGCAAACTAAATTCAATCTTCGGGCCATAAAAAGCGCCTTCGCCTGGTTGCAAGTCGTATTTTAAACCGGCGTCTTTTAAAGTTTGTTCTAGCGCCAATTCGGAGCGATCCCAAACTTCATCACTGCCCACACGCTGCTCTGGGCGGGTTGAGAACTTGACTTCTATTTGGTCAAAACCAAAGTCAGCATAGGTTTGGTAAACCAAATCAATACAACCTTGTACTTCTGATTTGATCTGCGATTCGGTACAGAAGATATGCGCATCATCCTGTGTAAACGAGCGCACACGCATTAAGCCGTGTAACGTGCCTGACGCTTCGTTACGGTGCACCGTACCAAACTCGGCCACACGCACCGGTAAATCACGGTAGCTGTGTAGCTGGCGATTATAAACCATAATGTGACCCGGGCAGTTCATCGGTTTCACGGCGTAATCACGGTGCTCGGTATGGGTGGTGAACATATTGTCTTTAAACTTGTCCCAGTGACCTGACTTTTCCCACAACACGCGATCCATAATCAAAGGTGTGCGAATTTCTTCATAATCATGGATACGCAATTGCTCACGCATGTAATCTTCTACTACGCGGTATAAGGTGGTACCTTTCGGATGCCAAAACGCCATACCGGGTGCAATATCTTCGATGTGGAATAAGTCTAACAATTTACCAAGTTTACGATGATCGCGTTTTTCCGCTTCTTCCATCATAGTTAAATAGTCGGCTAACTCTTGCTTGGAAGCAAACGCGACCCCGTAAATACGTTGCAGCATTTTGTTATTGGAATTACCACGCCAATAAGCCCCAGCTAAATGGGTAAGCTTAAAGGCTTTAATATGCGTCATATTTGGCACGTGTGGCCCACGACACATATCAACATATTCTTCGTGATGGTATAGGCCAAATTGTTTTTCATCTGGCAGGTCAGCCACCAGCTCAAGCTTATAATCTTCATTACGTGCTTTAAAGGTTGCGATTACCTCATCACGTGAGGTCATTTTCTTTTCAACCGAATAGCCTGTTTTCGCTAGGGCTTGCATGCGTTTCTCTAATGCTTCCAGGTCGTCCGGCGTGAGCGATTCGGTGGCTTCAACATCATAATAAAACCCATTGTCGATCACCGGACCGATCGCCATCTTAGCATCGGGATGCAACTGTTTTAATGCATGCCCTAATAAATGCGCACAAGAGTGGCGCATAATGTGCAAACCATCTTCATCTTTCAGTGTAACGATCTGCAAATCCGCATCATCTTGAATCAGATCTGAAGCGTCCAGTAGACGCCCATTCACACGTCCAGCAATCGTTGCCTTGGCCAGGCCAGAACCTATATCCTGCGCCACCTGCATAATTGACACGGCAGAGTCGTACTGTTTTTTTGAGCCATCGGGCAAGGTAATAACGGGCATATATCTCTCACAACCAGTTGATTGAAAAATGAAAACGTTAAATTATAGCACGGAATATGTAAACACTTAATCGACCAATATCAAAATTTTGCTACTCCACTAGGATTTGGCTTGCTCTTGGGCTTTTTCAATGATCGCTAAAAAAACATCCTGGGTTAGGTTAAAACGCTGTAAAACTCGCAAAGTGGTTGCGCTAAACTTTTCACTGTCACTTCGAACTAACCCATTTTGACCCTGTACAGACAGCGCACCGACTTCGGCTAAAAACCCCACGTAAGCTGGACGTTGAAATTCGGCATCCAGTAAATGCGGGGAATGATGGCCCAACACCCCCATATAAACATCCTTAGGAAAACCCCAAGTTTTCAGCAAACGTGCGCCAATATTGGCATGCGAAAAACCCAGCATTTTATTTTCCAGGGTTACGAGTGCCGACACTTTGTGGTGGCTCGCTTCTACCACCGATTTATAATCAATTAACTCACTCTGCAACAGCATATATTGGCCAATTTCATGCATCAAGCCAATCATAAAGCCATAATAAGGATTCACTTTTAAACTGACCTGTTTAGCCAAGCCCGAACCAATATGCGCTGCCAACAATCCATGTTGTAAAAATACATCTCGATCCAGCATCAGGTCAGGTTTAAAAGCCTCGCTGTAATTAATAGCTAACGCCAACACTCGTAAGTCATTCACGCCCAAACGTGCAATGGCCTCGGGTAAAGTGGTGATTTCTTTTCCCATTTGATATTTGGATGAGTTAACTGCTTTAAGCAACCCTGTAGTTAAACGCAGGTCCTGCATAATCACCTCTGCCACACGGTCAACATGGACACCAGCAGGATCAGACAACAACTTATTGAGTTTTAGCAAAGCTTCGGGCATATGAGGTAACCGTTTCACTTCGGCCAACGCATCCACTAACTGCTTGGTGGTAACCTGAGACACCCGTACTCTCCAGTCCGATCAAAGGTTTGAAATTTTACAATAAAACGATTTATCAATTGAGCAAATAAACCTAAAAATATGACTTCATAATAAGTTAAGGATCTGGTTTCCTCCCCATAGAATTAAAATTTTCGCTATAATCAGCGTTTTGCAAAAATATATCTACAAACCGTCCAAACTATTTAGGTGTGATTCAAACGCGTTTCTATACGAATACACCATACATAAAGGGTAATACAATGAACTTAGATCAAGCTCGTTTTTTCATGGTTGAACAACAAATCCGTCCGTGGGACGTCCTTGATCCCCAGGTGCTCGATCTGCTTTCTGAACTGCCCCGCCACAAATTTGTCGCCGCTGACCAGCAGACCTTGGCTTATTCAGATACCGAACTACCAATTGGGGAAGGCCAAGTTATGTTGGCACCTAAATTGGAAGCCCGCATTATGCAGGCACTTGATGTGCATGAAGAAGATCGCGTATTAGAAATTGGCACCGGCAGTGGTTACATGACCGCCATGCTCGCTAGCTTAGCTAACCATGTAACCAGTGTTGAATTGTTTGAAAGCTTGCAAAAAACCGCTGCCGCACGTTTAACTCAGTTTAATAATATTGAACTAAAACTCGGGGACGCCAGCCAAGCTTGGCCTGACCAACAATTTTATGATGTCATCGTACTTACGGGCTCTTGCTCTGAACTGCCTGAGAGTTATAAAGCTCAGCTTAACTTAGGCGGTCGTTTATTTGCCATAGTCGGACAAAGCCCCGCTATGCAAGCCATATTAGTGACTCGTATTAGTGAGCAGGAGTGGCTGGAAGAGTCCTTATTTGAAACCGACGTACCGGCCTTGGTGCATGCCGAAGCTAAACCAAAATTCGAGTTTTAATGACCTGCACCCTCTAGCCCTAAAAAAGCCACGCTAGAACGTGGCTTTTTTTATATTAGCGGCTTAATTTTTAAGGCGTGCTTATGAAGTCTTTTTGACTAAGTTTTTAAAAGCCAGCAAATCCGAACGCAAAGCGAGATCAGCCGGATAAGGATCAAAAATCAATTGGTCTTGTAAATACTCAACCTCAAACTCACCCACCCATTGTTGTAACAACTTCATCATCGCCACCAACGGAACAATGCCTTGGCGAAATTCATCCAAAGTATCACGATATAATTCTTTCTGAGGCGAGCCTAAATGACTTTTCACAAACCCGTATAAATGCTCCAGCACATTCAGCATATTACTGCGCTGAGTTTTAGTCGCTAGCGCTTGATAAAGTAGGGCTTGGTATTGATCGATAACCTGCGACCAATTATCCAAGCTGGCTTGGGCCACAATCGGTCCCATTTTGCGATAAATGGCTTCATTTTTCGACAGCAGTATAAATTTATGCTGGCGATGAAAGGTTTGCAAATGCACCAGGCCTGGTGCTTGGCTTAAAAACACTCGCCAACGCGCTTGGGTAAACAACTGTAGGACAAAATTCTCTCGCAACCAAGGATCTTGCAAGCGCCCCTCATCCTCAACCGCCAAATGCGGCATGGTTTGTTGCAAAGCCTGCGTAAACAAACCTTGTCCGACACCTTTATCCGACCCCAACCATTCACCGCTAGGGCGATAAATCTTGATTCGATCTAAACCACAAGAAGGTGATTTTGCCTTGACTATTGCGCCATCAATGGCTTTTTTCTGCAAGCGCACGATCATCTTTTGATTGTAATCTAATAAGCCATCCGTATAGTCGACACCGGATTTTCCACCTAGCACTCGTATCTGATCATCAACCCGGCACAAACGTACACTTTCTCGTGGTGTACCCATCGCCGCATCTTCTGGACAAAACGGCACAAAGTCGACATATTTGGCTAACCGATCGGTGACAAAATCATCTTGCGAATGGCCGCCGTTATAACGGCATTTTACGCCCAATAGACAGTTTGACACACCGAGTTGAACACGTGGATAAGTCGATTTAGTCACTTTTTCTCCTTTCACCAGGCCTGCTAATCAGGCGCTTGGTCGATTTTAATTCGATCACCGCAAACGTCTAAATAATACAAACGCCACCGCTAATAAAATCAAAGATGGCACAAACGCCCCAAAAATAGCTGGCAATTGATACACCACACTTAAGTTGCCCAGCAATTGGTTCAACAGATGAAACCCAAGACCAATCAATACGCCAACAAAAACTCGCTGCCCCATACTGACTTGGCGTTGCGAACCAAAAATTAACGGGAACACCAACGCAATCATGCCCAAGATCGAAATCGGGGTCGCGACTTTACGCCAAAACTCCAACTGGTAAACGCTGGCATCTAAATCATTCGTTTGCAAAAACTGAATATAGCGATACAAGTCATCGACACGAAGGTAACGCGACTCAATCTGTAACCGTTCCAATAAAGCTGGATCGACTGGAAACACCTGCATCAAACTGGTTTGTTGGCTGGCTTGCCAATTCAAACTTCGCAGCGATTCACCATATCGAACCTGATCTTCTAACGCCAATTTTTGGCTACGTATAGCGGTTAACTTCCACTGATCATCTTGATACTGGGCTTGTCTGGCCTGAATCACGCCAGTAATGGATAATCCGTCCAACTCATATATGGTCAGACCTCGCATATCAGCGGTCGACACCACGTTTTGTACATGAATTAAACGATTCGGTTCTTTCATCCAAAATCCGGCTGAACCACCTACCGATATATTTTTCTGTAAACCTTCAGCTCGAATTTTAACCGCATAAGCTTCACTTTTTGGTGCGACCAGTTCGCCCAAAATGGCCACCGCGACCCACAATAAAATCACGGTCTTAATCACCGCCCAAAACAAACGACCAATCGACCAACCGGTTACCCGCAACACCGTCAACTCGGCGTGATTCGCCAACCCACCTAAACCAATCAAAGTGCCTATTAATAACGCGACCGGAAAAATCTCGTAACCAAACACCGGCATTTTCAATAATGTATAAAGTGTGCCTTGCGACAAGCTATAGGTGTCCGACAAACGACCTAACTGCATCATAAACTCGCCAAAACCAAGAATGACCAGCAGCACCAATAACACCAGTAAAGAATGGCTAATCACCACCGCGCCTAGATAACGTTCAATCCGATTCATTTGGCCGCCTTAAGCTTGCTTAATATGCGCCAGTTTTTTGGCGAAGTCAGGGCAAACACTAAAAACAAGACCGGCACCACCCACAGACCCACTTCGATCGGCCAATTTCCAGCCTTAACCCAATCGTCAATCGTAATCATTGACTGCATATAAAACACATATAACACTATCGCAATAAACAGCTTAGCAAATCGGCCTTGGCGTGGCTCGGTTTTACTCAACTTCAACGCCAACAGCCCCAACACCAATACACTAAGGGGCACCGCTAAGCGCCATTGCAACATCGCCTTCTCTTCAAGGTTCTGGCTGCGCCATAAATCGGATGTGTTTTTTTCTTGACGCCTTGGCTTAGTTGTTGCAGCTTGCAGCTCAGGCAAAAACCCATCAAACCTTTCAAATTCGCGCACACTTAATTGCTCACCACCCAACAAACCTTCATAACTTATTCCGTTCAACAACACTAGTGCTAAACGCTCTTGTTTCCATTCAAAGAAGCCGCGCGGAGCCATGATGGTTTGATCACGACCATCCTCAACAAAACGTATCCAAACATCGGTCATGCCACCATCTCGGCCAATGTTTTGCGCATATAACACCCCATTTGACTGAGGTAAACTATTAAATCGCCCTTCCACTAGGCCTGCTAAGGGTGCAGCCACTTGGGCTTCGGCAATTAAAGCGCGCTCAGTTTTAACCGCCCAAGGGGTCAACCACAAAGTGACCACCGCGGTCAGAAGTAGCATCGGAATTAAAAACCGCGTGATGATTTTCTGAAAGTAGCCGGTTCCAATACCGCAACTATTTAACACCACCACTTCTCGATCCTGATAAAGCCGTCCCATCGCCAACATCACACTCAACAAGGCGACCAAGGGTAAAATCAATTCCAACGCAGTCGGAATTTGTAATAATAACACCTGGAACACAATTGAAGCTGGTAAGGTACCGTCTACCGCTTTGGCTAACAGCCGCGTGGCCTCCGTACCAAAGGTAATCAGCAGCAACACAGCCAGCACTGCAAAAAACGTGGCCGTCAGCTCCTTATAAAGATATTTATCGAGAATGCGCAAAATTGGGCTCGCTCACGTTAAAATGTTCCGTAAATTGATACATTATAAAGTAACCCAGTCCATAAATGTCTGGCCGACAAGGAATTGCACAATGAAAAAAATTCATTTTAACTTAATCGCCAATCCAAACCTCACTAACTTCGACACCTTGGTTTTACCGGTGTTTGATCAAGGTCGCTCAATTAGCGCCGCCGCCAGTTTTGGCTTACATGAGATGATTGAAAAATTAGACAAGCAGGATGACTTTAAGGGCAAATGTGGTCAAACCTTAATGCTATTAAACCAAGATGCTTTAAATGGCGCCCGTTTGTTACTGGTGGGACTAGGCGACCCTGACAAGCTGACGGCCAAAAGCTATATCAGTGCAATCCAAGCCATGGCAAAAACCCTCGACAACAGTGGCGCTTGCCAGATTCTTGACACCACCCACTTAGCAACACCCTCGGATCAACTCGGCCAATGGGGCTTATTCCAAAATAGCTTAATCTTACAGCGCAGTTTTTATGACTATGCCCACACAAGTCGCGGCGAACATAGCGCCAAAGAACCCAAGTTAAGCCAAGTCAGCTTTATGACCGAAGACAGTCGAGAATTTAAGCAAGCTGTCTCTCAAGGTCAAGCCACCGCCATCGGCATGGCGCTAACCCAAGACCTAGCCAATATGCCTAGCAACTTCTGTACACCGGCTTATTTGGCGGAAACCGCGATTGCGCTAGGGAAACAAGCGGGCTTTAACGTGCAGGTGCTAGAACGTGAACAAATGCTTGAAATGGGTATGGGCGCGTTTATGTCAGTCGCACAAGGCACCGACACACCTCCGAAAATGATCTCTATTCAATATCAAGGTGGTCCGGCTGATCAAGCACCGATTGCGTTGGTTGGCAAGGGCGTGACTTTTGATACCGGTGGTATCTCACTTAAGCCCGGCGCTAGCATGGATGAAATGAAATATGATATGGGGGGTGCCGCCACCGTACTAGGTGTATTTCAAGCACTGGCTGAACTCAAACCCAACATTAATGTGGTGGGCGTGATTCCATCTACCGAAAACATGCCCTCTGGCAACGCGGTTAAACCTGGAGATGTTGTTACGTCTTTATCCGGCCAAACGATTGAAATCTTAAATACCGATGCCGAAGGTCGGCTGCTATTATGCGATGCACTCACTTACACACAACAAACTTATAAACCAGGCCTGGTGATTGATATCGCCACCCTTACCGGCGCTTGTATTATCGCGCTGGGCAATCATGTTTCGGGTTTATTAGGCAACGATCAACCACTCATTGACCAGCTATTAAAGGCGGGCAACACCACCTACGATCGTTTTTGGCAGTTGCCATTGGGTGAAGAATGGGACGAACAACTTAAATCCAACTTCGCCGACATGGCCAACATTGGTGGACGCGAAGCCGGCACCATCACCGCCGCTCAATTTCTAGCGCGTTATACTAAGGACGTTAAGTGGGCACATTTGGACATTGCCGGTACCGCTTGGCAATCGGGGGCCAATAAAGGCGCCTCAGGGCGTCCAGTAGCGGCCTTAGTGGAATTCATTGTTCAGCAAGCGCAAGCCTAAAATGAGTCAAGACGTCTTATTCTACGTACTCAGCAGCAGTGATTTGGCGTCACGTGAGCGTTTTTTAACCAAGCTGTTGCTTAAAACCCAGCAGCAAAAACGCCACGTAGATGTGCGCTTCGCCCAACGTCAAGAGGCTGAACGTTTTGATCAGACGCTTTGGGCGCAGCCAGCTCACAGTTATCTGCCACACGCGGTTGAACAAGCGTTACCTGCACCAATTCAGTTATTTGGTGCTCAGATCACACGTGCCAGTCAAGATGTACTGATTAACTTGCATCCGGATTTATACCCTGATTTCCAAGCTTATCAGCGCACGATTGAAGTGTTGGATCAATCGGCTGAATTAATTGAAAAAGGTCGCCAGCGCTGGCGTGAATATAAAGAACAAGGTTTTGAACCCACCTTGCATAAAATCTAGACATAACCACCAGGCCTGGTGGTTTGGCTTGGTTTCTTAGTTTTGTCACTTACTAGCTTATTAAGACGCGTTGACTCTGTCTAAGTCAATTCCGTGTTTACGGATTAAGTAATATAAATTTTCGCGTCTCAAACCTAACCGATCAGCCGCCATTTTTACATTAAAGTCCGATTCATTCAGCACACGTTTAACTAACTGCGCTTCAAAGTGATCTTTTGTTACTTTTAAACCATCTTCTTCCAGAGTCGAATTAAAGTGAATCGCATAGGTTCCTTCGTACTGCAAGCTGCGCTCGGCCTCAAAAAACATCAAAGAACGTTCAATCGCATCCACTAATTTTTCCATCGAAACCGGTTTTTCAAAAAAGTCGAACGCCCCTTGACGAATCGCTTGTATCGCGGCTTCTTGTTTATCACGCCCAGTTAACACAATAATTTTAATCGCCGGATGACGCTCCAAAATTTCGCGCATGGCATCCAGCCCCGCCTCCATAGAATCCGGTTTAGGTGGTAACCCCAAGTCTTGAATCACACAGTGAATATTTGGGTGATCTTCCAAAGTTTTCAAAGCACTATAACGATCTTCAGCGGTTAAAACATCGTAGCCTTTTAAGCTCAAAACCGAGCTTAACATCTTACTTAAGGCTAAATCATCTTCGACAATTAGTAACTGTGTTGGCTGCATATCCGTTCACTCTCTTTTTAAAGCGGAGTCCGTGTGGAGTCCATCCAATTTTTTTCGATTATATCACCTGAAAAATATAAGGGGATTCAATCTCATACTGGCTCGCAAAAAAAAGGCCTTCAGTCTATAATCAGAACTCTATTGCCTTAAGGATTAATATGGATATTACCGAATTGTTAACGTTTAGCGTTCAACAAAATGCCTCCGATTTACATTTGTCAGCAGGCTTGGCACCCATGTTACGAACCCAAGGTGACGTGCGCCGAATTGATACCCCTGCCCTAGATGCTGACACGATTCAAAATCTAGTATTTGGCATCATGACCGACACGCAGCGTGAACAATTTGAGCGTGATCTAGAAGCCGATTTTTCGTTTGAAATCCCTGAGATTGCACGTTTTAGGGTGAATGTGTTTAAACAAAGTCGTGGTATGGGTGCGGTATTTCGCACGATTCCAAGTCAGGTTTTAACGCTAGAACAACTGAATGCGCCCGATATCTTTAAAGAGCTTGCGGTGATGCCGCGCGGCCTGGTTTTAGTCACCGGGCCGACCGGCTCAGGTAAGTCAACTACGCTGGCGGCGATGGTGGATTTTATTAACCGCAATCAATATGCACACATATTAACCATTGAAGACCCCATTGAGTTTGTTCACACTCCAATGCGTTGTTTAATTAACCAACGTGAAGTCCATCGCGATACTTTAAGCTTCAATAGTGCACTAAGATCCGCACTGCGTGAAGACCCGGATGTAATTTTGGTAGGGGAGTTACGTGACCTCGAAACCATTCGTTTGGCTTTAACCGCCGCTGAAACCGGGCACTTGGTGTTTGGAACCTTGCATACCAGCTCGGCGGCCAAGACGATTGACCGTATTATTGACGTGTTTCCAGCCGAGGAAAAACAAATGGTGCGCTCAATGTTATCGGAATCTCTGCGAGGTGTTATATCTCAAACACTTCTGAAGTCTTTAGATGGTGGCCGCGTAGCCGCGCATGAAATCATGCTAGGTTCATCCGCGATCCGTAATTTGATTCGCGAAGATAAAGTGCCTCAAATGTATTCGGCGATTCAAACCTCACAACAATTGGGTATGCAAACCCTTGACCAACATCTACAAAAGTTGGTTGAAAGCCAGCAAATCAATCGTGAAGAAGCCCTACATAAGGCCGTAAACAAAAACCTGTTTAACAACACGTAAGCGTTTTGTGAAAAACTCACTTTGGTTTTTTACATCTAAATAACAAACCAAAGCGTAACAGGATAAAATGATCAACAAATTGTTATTAAGGGTCTCGGATGAAACCATCTTATTTTTACCTAATTACCAGCTTAATATTGGGAGCCTCATTCAGCTTGCCCCTGTCAGCTCAACCCAATAACATTACTGAAATTGATCAATTTTGCCTAGACTGGTCTAAAAAATTACGCACCGTCGAATATGAGCGCTGCAAAGAGTTTGGCCTCATCGCAAACGACCATAAAAGTGTGAGCGGATGGCCATTATTGCATCGCGAATTCACACCTATTAATGGCGAACGCCCTAAAGCCCGCGTATTAGCGATTGGCGGCGTGCACGGTGATGAATATTCGGCGATCAGCATCAGCTATTTGTGGATGCAAACCATGCTCAAAAACCCACAAAATATAAATCATCACTGGCTGTTTTTACCCTTAGCCAATCCGGACGGTTTGTTTTTGCAACCAGCCACGCGCCAAAATGCCAATGGCGTTGACTTAAACCGAAATTTCCCGACCAGTGATTGGGACGAAAAAGCGATTCGCTTTTGGCATAGTTTTTATGCCGCCAACCCTAGACGCAACCCAGGAACCGGCCCCGCCAGCGAACCTGAAACCCAATGGCAGGTTGGTATCATCAAAGCCTTTCAACCAGATGCCATTATATCCATCCATGCGCCTTACGGTTTGTTAGACTATGATGGCCCAGACTTTGCGCGGCCTGACAAGGTAGGAAAATTAAAGCTCCATCAGTTAGGTACTTTTCCAGGTTCTTTAGGGCGTTATGCGGGTGAAGAACTCAATATTCCGGTATTGACACTTGAACTGGATTCAGCAGGCCGCTTACCCAACGAAGATGAAATTAAGCAAATTTGGCATGACATGGGCGTTTGGATAGACGGCAAACTTAAACCAACCGAGTTAGATTTTTAAAGCTCAGTGTGCCAACCCTCAAGTGGTTCATTTAGTTAAGGCTGTAATCCAAAAAAGCCTAGCGTTCAAATCGAACACTAGGCTTTTTTATACGACCTGTGAAGCTTAATTAACCAAGCCTTCGCTAAGACAAGCTCGTTTTAATCATAACCGGATCGGTAGTTTGTAATACCAACTGCCAACCACCATCATGGCCGCGACGCCAATATTGATGCACTAAATGGCCATCGGTTTCAACGGATGGAAAGGTTGCATAATATAACCCTTCTTCATTTGGATAACGGTAAACACTGACCTTGCCCCAATCAAAATTTTGCCCTTGATCGGCCAACCAAGCATTAATCTCCGTTAATACTGCTAATTTTTCAGCTTCAAAAAATACCGTTTCGACTTTTTCATTCAAAATCACTACTGGCGTAGCTAAACTAACATTGTATTTAGTAACCAAGCTGCCCATTTCATCATTGTTTAACACCACACAACCCTGGCTAGATTGAGGTGGACGACTAAATGTATTGCTCGCCGTTCCATGCAACCAAATGCCATGCCCAGTGCGCCCAAGCGATTGATCCCAGATATTTGGATAATTTAATGGCAACGCGCCTACACCAAATAAATCAGCCAATCGCTCACCCGGCACCCAGTCCGTAATATGGTACACCCCAATCGGGGTTTTACGGTCGCCTTCGCGCTGTTTTCCACCACCAGCGGTACCCATCGAAATATAATAATCCGTCAATAAATCCAGTTGACCCTGGTTGTTTTGATAAAGGTACAAACGATTTTTAGCTAAATTAACCACAATCACATGTGGTTGTTCCCCTACTTTCAAAACCGAATGAGCCAAGGTTACATTCGCTTGATTTTCATCACTATGCGCATGACGCCAACGTACTTCTGCTTCTTGCTTATAACGCCCAACAGTACGCGGGTTAGATTGATGAATTTGATTAATTAAGCCAAAATTGCCGGCTCGCATTGACAATAAATCGGCATGAATAAGCTGTGCCAAACGGTAATCTGGATGGTTTTTTGTTAACTCGGCAGACAAGGCAATGGCTTCATCCAATTCTAAATACTGAATGTTTTTTAAGGTTTCAACAAGCATTTTCTCGGCCAAGGTTGAATTGGGGGACTCCGAAGTTAAACCGGCCGGTGGCCAGACTAAACAGACGGATAGCAGCGCGGCTTTCCAACAAACAGAATTAAGCGCAAAACATGACTTAGCTGATTTCATCGGTAACAACCTCTTGCACAATTTTCCACTGACCTGCTGTTTTTTCCAGCAACAAAACCTTAATTACTTCATCCTGCACAATATTTGAACGGTAACGCTGATTAAATGTAAATCGAACCAACGCTTCCGTTAACGGCGTCAATGTCACATCCGAAACGTACACTTCAATAAAACGCGGGCCGGTCAAGCTACGTTGGCGCGCACTCTGCCAAGCCTTAAGGCTTTGGCTATTAGCGGGCACAAAACTGTCACTGTAAGCGGCCAAGTAATCGGCCACATTTTTATTCGACCAGGCCTGGCGCCAGGCTTCTACCGCCTGAGTAACTTGTTTTTGATCTACAAAATCAGAGCTCTCCACTTTAATATCTGACGCTTCGGTCAAGACCAGCCATTGGCCTTTTGGTTTAGTCACATCTAAACGACTAAATACCTGCTTATAGGCTTGTTGGGCTTGATAAGAATAGAGTTGATTGAGGTTTCCCAACGCTTTCGATACTTGATTATTGGCATGCAAACTTTGCTCTAGAATGGTTTGAGCTTGCTGATACTCACCTTCCTGCATCAGCAACACCGCGAGATTATTACCCAATTCTAGACTGTTTGGAAACTGCATACGCAACGCCTGCCAGGTTTTCAGTGCAGCCGCTGTATCTTGTTGTTTTAATTTTAACCAACCCTGAAAATAGCCTCGTTGGAAATCGGAAAGCTGGGCTTGATTTAAAAGTGTTTCCGCTAAATCTAGCTTCTGATCATCAATCGCTTGCTGAATCTCTAGGGCGGGATCAACCGAACCTGAAGCCGTGTCGGAGTCTAAATTAGCAACAGACATGGATATAACCGCCATTAATGCTAGACCAACGGGCCATTTTATCCATTTGGGTTGCACCACATTTTTTAACACACAGCTTTCCTTTTAAATTTTTTGCATAAGGGCACCTCGATTAACCCCTGATTCATTCTGGCAACGCCAAGTTTTTCAGATCAA
>NZ_JACUTY010000093.1 GCF_014859555.1 Thiomicrospira sp.
CGAATGCGTTTGATGATGTATTGATTTGGTTGTCCAGCCTGGAAATCAAACACGCCGCCGGGTTGCTCTCTGGGTCAAGCGAATACACCAATGGTGACAACAGTGACCCTACAGATCAAACACTTCCAGACAATTATGCTGGCTTTCCAACTGCACCAACTGAAACAGAGTTAAACGACCCAAATCAATTCACTCAGATTGACGGAACGGATGCCGATCAAACATCTGGAATTAATGATGGCAAGACAGAAGCCAGTGTGGATGACAATATCTATATTACTGGTGATGCGACTCAAGACCTTAATCTCGCCAATGGTAATGACACCATATACATTAAAGGCGACTTGGACTCTAAACTATCACGTAACCAGCAAACCAAAAAAGTCTATATTGAGGGCAAAATAACAGATAGAGGTGAAATTAACCTCATAGGAAACCAAGAGAATTACGTTCAGGTTTTTCAGAGTAATGAAGGCAAAATTTATATAGATGGCAATGGTGACAACCAAGTCATAATTTATGGTGACTTAGCCTTAGGCTCAACAATCCAAATGTTGCAAGGAAGCACTAACAGCTTGTACATTGGCGGCAACGTCCAAGGAAACACCGGACTGAGAGCCAGTGTAACAGGAACAATCTATTTAAATAAAACCGCTACTGAACTTGGCACGGACTTAAACCGAACGCTTGATCGCTTAGATGCAACAACAATTCTATGTAGAGCGTCAACTGGTTCAAGTTCATTTATTGCCTGTAACTAATGCAAAACCGAAATCGCTAGCATCGCAACCACCCCAACGCTGATCACATAAAATAACATCGGCATTAGGGTGTAGCGGATGATCTGGCCTTCTTTGCCGACCAGGTTCACCACCGAGGCGGCGGCGACTACATTGACCACACAAATCATATTACCCGCATTCGCGCCCAGCATTTGCAGCGCCAAAATCCAATGGGTCGGCAAGCCGGTGGCCAGCGCGGTGGATTCTTGGAATTGGGCAAACATCATATTCGAAAAGGTAGCGGAACCAGCGATAAAACTCCCCAGCGCACCGACAAACGGGGCGGCTAATAGCCAATTACCTTCAAAGGTGCTCGCCTCTAAGGCCGCTAACTCCATCGGCATTGACAGAAACCCCGCCTCATTCACCCCAGAGTTTAAGAAAATCCGCACCATCGGCACTGACGCACCCAACGCAATAATGGTCGGCCACATCACCTTGGCTGAACGCCCCCAAGCCAGGCCGGCTTGTTTCAGCGGCACTTTATGCAATGCCAAGGTGATCAAAGCGACCAGCATAAATAACGCACCAGGCAAATAAAACGGCACCAAGGTCGCCGTAATTTCGGTCGCTAAAATGCTATTAAACTCTAAACTCACACTGGTGAGCCAGGCTTTAAACGGTAAAAAATACAACCGACTCAACACCAACACCACTGCGACCAGAACATAAGGCAGCCAGGCCTGGTATAAAGATAAACCATGATGTTGTTTCGGTTCAACCGCGAGACAGGATAAAGCGGGCGATTTTTCGCAGCCCTGAATTTTCACCAGGCCTGGCACTAGTGTCCGGAATAAAATAAAGAAGGGTTGACAAAAAAGCCGTCGTTCCTAGGATAGAGGTATTTCCGACAAAAGAAAGACTTCAAAAAGGAGACGACGGCTGTGTTTAACTCTACTCGATTCGCGCAATTTTTAAAACCCATTCGCACCACATTTAATTCCTTAGTCACCCAATACCAAACCGATAAACACGCCAAAGGTTTTAGCACATGGAATCAATTGGTGGCGATGATGTATGCCCAACTCAGTGGTGCCAAGTCATTACGTCAGTTGGTAGAAGGCTTTAACGCACAAGCGCACCATCACTATCACCTCGGTGTTCATGCGCTTAAACGCAGCACCTTATCGGAAGCCAATGCCAAACGTTCTGCCGATGTCTATCTTGCCTTATGCCAGCAATTGATGGGTCAGGTGAATCGACGGTTACGTAAAGAGCTCGACAGCTTCACCTACTTGATTGACTCAAGCCCCATTCAATTGCTTGGCCAAGGTTATGATTGGGCGTTACGCGGCTCACGCATCAAAGGCTTTAAATTGCACATGCAATTGGAACTATCCAACCAAGTGCCGGTATGTTTTGAGTTGACCGATGCGAATGTGCAAGACATTAACTAAGCGCGTATCTGGGCATTAGAACCGGGATCAACCTATGTCATGGATAGAGGGTATATCGATTATGCTTGGTGGAAACAACTGAGTGAACAGCAAATCAAGCTGGTGAGTCGGTTACAAAAGAGCGCAGTATTCAATGTTGTTCAATCCTATCTGTTAGATCCACAAGATCCGCACATTCTCCAAGATCAATGTATTGAGTTCACAGGAACCGGTCAGAAAAAGCGACTCGCTCAATTCCAAATGCGCCGAGTTGTCGTCAAGCGTGAAGATAACAAAGGTCATTTAGAACTGGTGACTAACGACTTTACACGCTCACCGCAAGCGATTGCACAGTTGTATAAACAGCGTTGGCAGATTGAGCTGTTCTTCAAATGGGTTAAGCAGCACTTAAAAATCAAACGCTTTATTGGTCACAACCCGAATGCGGTTCGTATTCAAGTTTTATCGGCCTTGATTGTGTATCTGCTCATCAAAATCGAGCAGATGGCACACCATCAAATTGAACCGATGAGGCTCACGCTGTGGCGACTCACACATAGCTTGTTCGAGAGGCCGAACCAAATAAGTGACTACTATAGGCGAAAAAAACAGCGAGAATTGTATGAAAAACAACAACTCTCACTGTTATAAGGACTCGCAATGATAATGAATTATGGGCTTACAAAATTATTCCGGACACTAGTGCCAGGCCTGGTGGTTGTTCATTTAACGCATTAGCGGAAAATTCTGAGTGATCGGTTTTAAATAACCACACCTCTTTCGGCGTTAAAAACCCTTTTTTAGCGGCAATGACCGTCATCACCAGGCCGGCTAATCCTCCCAAAATAGCCGGAAACTCCGGTCCTAAGGTTTTCGCCACCAATAAGGCTGGAATCGTAAAAGAAAACCCGCCGAGCAAGGCGAACTTCCATGCACCCAAGCCTTCGCGCCAACTTTTATTTTCGCCAAAAAACCGCGTCAAAATCAGCACCATAATCAGCGGCAAAAAACTCGCGACAAATAAATCAATCGTACTAGCCGTAACCGCGATTTGCATAATCTCATCATAGGTTGGATCAACTAGCCCTTGGCCGATACCGACAATTACCGGCGTACCGACCGCGCCATAAGACACCGCCGCACTATCGGCAATCAACGCCAACACCACCGCGGCCATCGCCGGAAAACCGAGCGCTAATAATAAAGGTGCAACAATCGCCGCCGGGGTGCCAAAACCACTCGCCCCCTCTAAAAAGGCGACAAACAACCAGCCCACGATCACGGTTTGCACTCGGCGGTCGGGTGAAATCTGGGTAAAACCGGCGCGAATCACTTCGATCGCGCCACTGACTTTTAGGGTGTTGAGCAACACAATCGCGCCAAATACAATAATCAAGATCGAAGCCGAAATCACCCAACCTTCTAATATTGAAGCCGCAATTTGAATCCCTGGCACTTGCCAAGCCCACCAAGCTAAGCCCACCACCAACACCAAACTCAAACCCATCGCGCGGCTAGCTGGCATGCGCATAACAACCAAAAATAACAGCACGGCTAACACCGGCATGGCCGCCGTCAACACTTGTAGAAATGTCATAGATTTCCTGAAAATTTTAATTTTTCTGATTACGCGGTTTCAAGTTATAACAGTTCGCTTTTTATGCCGTTTAAGTGCTTAAATTACAGTCTGTATGTGGTAGAC
>NZ_JACUTY010000031.1 GCF_014859555.1 Thiomicrospira sp.
TTAAACCGCTAATCGCGGCTTTATGCCTAGCACCAGGCCTGGTCATGGCTGAAAACACACTAAACAATATTGTGGTTACCGCTAACCAAATTGAACAAGACTTAGATAAAGTGACGGCCGATGTCACCGTTATTACGGCCGCTCAACTTAGAGCCAAACGAGCCAGTTCACTCATTGAAGTTTTGAACCAAGTAAGCGGTTTAAGCTTTAGCCAAAATGGCGGATTAGGCACCAGTACCAGCTTGTATATGCGTGGGTCCGATACTCAACGCACACTCATTTTAGTTGATGGCGTGCGGGCTCAAGATCCCTCTAATACCAGTGGTGCCAATCTGTCTGACTTAATGGTCGCCAATATTGAACGTATTGAAATCATCAAAGGCGCGCAATCTGGTGTTTGGGGCTCAGATGCCGCTGCCGGGGTCATCAATATCATTACTAAGCAATCAACCGAGACCCAAATTAATGTTGAACATGGTGCCTATAACACCGGGAAATCAGCCATATCAACCGGCTTTAAACTCGGCGATGCGCGACTTTTTATTAATGCCTCTCACCTGACCACAGAGGGTCATACAGCCCAAGCACCGGTTAATGAAAACATTAACCAGTATGAAAAAGATGGCTATCGCAATAGCAATATTACCTTACGCGCAGTCGTGCCTATCACTAATAATCAACAATTGACGTTAGCGCATAACAGCACGGATGCACTAGCCAACTACGACGGATGGGGCGACCCTGATGCCGTTAAACGCTCAAAAAACCGGACTGACCTAAGCCAACTCAGTTATCAAGCAACCGATACAAAACTATCACTAGAACAATCCGTTTTTAGTAGCAAACAACTTGATGAAGGCTCACCGGATATAGTGCGTGGTCAAACTCGCAATTTACAACTAACCCAACAATTTAATGACTTCTTAGTCGGTGCGGCTTATGCAGAAAACCAAGCTAGCTCAGACAAATACTCTTGGAGCGCGCTAGATAATGTTTTATTAGAGAAACAAACCAACAGCCGTTCTGTATTTGCCACCCACAGCACCCGCTGGCGTTATTTAACCTTTAACGAAGCCTTACGTTATGACGATTACAGCAACTTTGGTTCAGAGCTTACCGGTAAACTAGGCGTAAGACTGGATATTAACCCTCACCAATCCTTAGCCGTAAATTATGGTAGCGCTTACAACGCACCCAATATTATTCAAATACTGAATCCTTGGGGCACGGCTAACCTGGATTTGACCCCGGAGAAATCGACTGAAGCGAGTCTGACTTACAAACTTCACGGCCTAAGCATCACTTACTTTGACAAGCAGATTAGTGACTTAATTGACTGGAAAAACAGTCAGTACCAAAACTTGGATGGCACTACCAAAATCAAAGGCATTGAAGCGGAATATGCACGTCGATTTAATGATTGGGGGTTCGGGGTGAATTACACCCATTTAAACACCGAAGACGCCAATGGTGACCCACTTTCACGTCGACCTGACAACCAAGTTGGACTGGATTTAAACTGGTATCCAAACGATCAACTTGATATTAACCTAAATGGGCAATATATCGCCACCCGCGGTGGCAATGTCCATACCGCCACCGAAAACTACAGTGTTTGGAACGGGGTAATAAACTATCAAATCGATCAATCGGTGAGCGCTTATTTGAAAGTGAATAACTTGTTCAACACCTATTACCAAGTCGTCGAAGGTTATGCCACCGCTGAACGCAGTGCATACCTAGGTTTAAACGCTCGCTTTTAAGGAACTCCGACATGACCACCACCCTGATGATTCAAGGCTGCACATCCGATGCCGGTAAAAGCACGCTGGTGGCGGGTTTATGTCGGGTGCTGGTGCGGCGTGGTGTTAAAGTCGCGCCGTTTAAACCGCAAAATATGGCGCTCAACAGCGCCGTTACTGCCGATGGCGGCGAAATTGGTCGTGCGCAGGCGTTGCAAGCGCAAGCCGCCAATATCGCCCCCACGGTTCACATGAACCCGGTTTTGCTCAAACCCAATAGCGATACCGGTGCGCAGGTGATTTTACAAGGTCAGTCGATTGGTAACCTAAATGCGCTCGACTACCAGGCTTATAAACCGAAGGCCGCGCAAGCGGTATTCGATTCTTTTCAAATGCTATCAAATGACTATCCGCTTATTTTGGTTGAAGGCGCGGGTTCGCCCGCCGAAATCAATTTACGCGAAGGCGATATTGCCAATATGGGGTTTGCCGAAGCGGTGGATTGTCCGGTGATTTTAATTGCCGATATCGACAAGGGCGGCGTGTTTGCGCATATTGTTGGCACCCTCGCCTGCTTGTCAGCATCTGAAAGAAATCGAATTAAAGGTTTTGTGATTAACCGTTTTCGCGGCGATGTAGCTTTACTACAAGATGGATTGGATTGGTTAGAACGTGAAACTGGCAAACCAGTTTTAGGTGTTTTACCTTATTTACACGGTTTGCATCTCGATGCCGAAGATGCGGTTGGTTCGTTTGAATATAACCACGAAGCACACGAAGGTCACGAAGCTTTAAAAGTGATTGCCCCGTTGTTTCCGCATATTTCCAACCATACTGATCTTGATCCGCTGATTCAGCATCCGCAGGTGGATTTTCAATGGGTCAAACATAACGAGCCCATTCCGCCAGCGGATTTAGTGATTCTACCGGGCAGCAAAAGTGTGATGGCCGACTTGGATTGGCTAAAAAACCACACCAGCCACCAGGCCTGGTGGCCCTATTTACACAAACATTGTCGTTACGGCGGCAAACTGATTGGTATTTGTGGTGGCTTGCAAATGCTCGGCACACTGATTAACGACCCAAACCGTATTGAGTCTGATCAAACCCAAATACCAGGCTTGGGTTTAATGGACTACACCACGACTTTCTACCCTCAAAAACAACTCATCAATCGCCAAGGTTTATTGCAGTTACCAGGCCTGGTAACCCCGGCCAAAATACGCGGTTATGAAATCCATCAAGGCCAAACCCATTTTAGCCATTATGCCCCCGCTATCCATTGGCAAAACGGCGACACCGATGGCGCCGTGTCAGACGATAATCAAATATTCGCCACCTACTGTCACGGCTTGTTTGACCAACCGCAAGCGCTACAAGCCCTGCTTAACTGGGCCGGCCTGGTTAAACCACAAAATTTCGACCTCAACCAACAACGCGAACAACAACTGGAGCGTTTAGCCGACTGCTTAGAAAGCCATGTGAAAATGGAGCAATTGCTAAGATTGCTTCAACCCCTAAAATAAGGGTCTGTTAGTTACCAAACCAAATCGTCTGGGATTTCGAATTTGGCGTAATAATCGCGATCTTCCTCTGGGATCGATTCGTCTTCATTTGAAAACGCAATCAACACACTTGCATCACGTTGTTCGACTTTTTCAACCGCGGTATCCGGAATCAAAACATAAGCCTCAGCCAAACGTGCGATGCGAATTCGACCATTGATTAAACCCTTTTGAGTCTTGGCGTTTACTCGTAAGGTTTTCACCTGTTTGTCATCCGCAAAATTAAACGTCAGCTCGCCCTCAAAACCTTTTAACTGGTTCGACTGCAAAATCTGCTTTAACTCAGCTTGTTTGGCTTTTTCAGCTTGTTGTTGCTGACGCTCTAAATTTAATTGGCGGTCTTTTTCCGTTTTTAAGCGAGCGGCCTCTGCGGCCAACTTGGCGGCTTCGTTCTCTAGCGGCTCGGCCTGCTGACCCTTTTGCTTTTTAGATTGCTGATACTTTTCTTTCTTAATCTGCTTGGCTTTATGCTCATTCACCAAACCCGATTTTTTCAACTGATCAAATAACGACCCAGCCATACAATTTTCCTTTCCACTTCCGGCTATTTTTTTCAATTGACGGATTATGCCATTTGAACGTTGTAAGGTGAAACTTGAAATGACGCTTTTTGTTGTCGTGTTTGCCAAAGATCAAAGGCGTTTTGCATGCGTAGCCAATGATCGGCTGTTGGCTTACCAAAAGCCAGTTCTAGCCGAACAGCCATTTCCGGTGTAATAGAACCGTGTGTATTTAAAATCTTAGACAAGGTTTTACGACTCACACCCAAATGAGATGCAACATCGGTAATCGTTAAGCCTAAAGACTCGATAATTAGTTCTTTTAAGATTTCTCCAGGGTGCGCTGGATTAAACATGGCCATTAGTGATAATCCTCATAATTTACAATTTCGACATCCCGCCCATCAAAGCGATAAGTAATTCTCCAGTTTCCACTTACACGCACAGACCATATTCCGCTGCGTCCACCTTTCAGCGGGTGCATAAAAAGCCCTGGCAAATCCATGTCATCTGGGCTTTCAGCTTGATCCAAGTTGGTAAGAATAAGGCGTAGTTTTTTCTCATGCTTTTTCTGAATACCAGAAGTATTCCCTGAGGCGTAAAACTTTTGAAGTCCTTTATGGATAAAACTTTTAATCATGGGACAAGTGTAACCCAAAGGGTAACGAAATGCTATTTTACATTGAGTAGGGCACCAGGCCTGGTGCTATCACTTAATCACCAGGCCTGGTTATTCTTAGGCACTAGTTTTTATTTCTTTTTATTAAATATCACATCCGCTACATCCATTGGTAATGGAAAGACGATGGTGTTGGAGCGGTCGTTGGCGATTTCGGTTAAGGTTTGCAGATAACGCAACTGCAAGGCTTGTGGTTGCTGCGATAGGATTTGAGCGGCTTCTAGCAGTTTTTGCGAAGCTTGCATTTCGCCTTCGGCGTGGATGACCTTGGCACGACGTGTACGTTCGGCTTCGGCTTGTTTGGCGATGGCGCGAATCATACTTTCATCCAAATCAACATGCTTGATTTCGACATTGCTGACTTTGACGCCCCAAGCATCGGTTTGCTCGTCGAGCGATTTTTGGATATCAATATTTAAACGCTCTCTTTCAGCGAGCATTTCATCCAATTCATGCTGACCCAATACTGAACGCAAGGTGGTTTGCGAAAGCTGACTAATTGCTTCGTGGAAATCTTCGACTTGGATAATGGCTTTATCCGGTTCAATCACGCGGAAATACACCACCGCATTGACATGCACGGATACGTTATCGCGCGAAATCACATCTTGGCTGGGCACGTCCATCACCACGGTGCGCAAATCCACTCTTTCCATTTGTTGAATAAACGGAATCACGATGATCAGACCCGGCCCTTTTACCCTGGTAAAACGCCCCAGCATAAAAATAACGCCACGTTCGTATTCGCGTAAAACCCGGATGGCGCTCACAAAAAATAAACCAACCAGCGCGATCACAATATAAAGTGCGTACATACTCATGTTACTTCCCCTTTTTATGGTTTTTCAGAGTCCAGCGGTTCTACGCTTAGAATAAGATTTTTAACTCCCATGACTTTGACGGTTTGCGCTTTCTTGAGCGGTTTATTGGTGACGGCTTGCCAATGTTCGCCGTGCATAATCACCGAACCTTTGTGATCAAAATCGTTAATCACCACCGCTTCGCTGCCAACCAAAGCTTCCAAACCGCTAACGATTTTACTGCGAGTCGACTTTAATGCCAGCCATAATACGCTCACTAAAACCAAAACACTCATCAGCGTAAAAGTAATAATCACCGATAAATCAATCCCATAAGCGGGTTGATCGGTATCCATCAGAATAATGGAACCAATCACAAACGAGGCAATCCCGCCCAGCCCCAACACACCAAAACTCGGCTCAAAAGCTTCGGCAATCATCAGCGCGACCCCGAGAAAAATCAGCGCCAACCCGGCATAGTTTACGGGCAACAACTGGAAAGCATACAGGGCTAATAACAAAGAAATCCCGCCGGCAATGCCTGGCAAAAATGCACCTGGGTTAAAAAATTCTAGAATCAAACCGTAAATCCCCACCAGCAGCAAAATATAGGCAATATTGGGGTTGGTAATCACGCTCAATAATTGACTGCGCCAATCGGGCGAAATTTCTATGACTTGGACATCGGCGGTATTGAGTTGGCGGGTTTGCTGGTGAATGATGACGTTACGGCCGTCAAGTTGATTTAACAAGTCGGCTCGACTGCGGGCAATTAAATCAATCACATTTTGTTCTAAAGCTTCATCTGCGGATAAACTCGCAGCTTGGCGCACGGCTTTTTCGGCCCATTCGGCATTGCGTCCCCGCAGTTGCGCCAAGCTTTGAATATAAGCGACCGCATCATTGATGGCTTTACGTTTGGACGGGTCTTGCATGGCTTGCTCTAACTCGGCCTGATTAAGCACTTCGGTTTCACTTGCCCCATCTGGCTCGGAACGGGGCTTAGAAGCCGGATTGGAATTGGGTTTAATGTCTGGCGGTGAAAACCCGCCGATTTGGACGGGCGTGGCCGCGCCAAGATTGGTGCCAGGAGCCATGGCGGCAATATGACTGGCATAAAGAATATAAGTACCCGCGCTCGCCGCTCGTGCGCCGCTGGGTGACACATAGGTCACAATCGGCGTGTTCGCATTAGCGATGTTTTTGATAATCGCGCGCATCGCCGAATCTAAGCCACCCGGCGTATCCATTTTTAGAATAATAAGTTGTGCTTGCCGAGCTTCGGCTTTTTGAATACCACGTTGAATATAATCCTGCGTGGCTGGGCCAACGCCGCCCTCAATACTCAATTCAACCACCAGGCCTGGTGCATCATTGGCTGAAACAGCATTCAACCCTAGCAAGGCCATCAAAATAAACGACCCAATCGTAAAACGGTTTGTAATTCGCTGCATCACTTAGCTCCTTACTGGATACATATCCTGCTTTCCACTTTACGCTTCTTAACTAAGATTTCAAGCCAAAATCAAATACTTAAATGGGCGTTAGGGTCTTGTCGGTAAAACAAGCTTAATTGCTCGTAAACCGCGGGGAAATGGTGGATCAGCAAATTAGGGGCGGTAAAAAAGTATTCGGTAGCGACCGCAAAAAATTCGGCCGGATCTGTCGCCGCATACGGATTGATCGCGGCGTGATGCCCGTGTTCGACTTGATGCTTTAGCTTTTCAAAAGCCTCGCTAAAGGCCTGTGTCCAGTGCGTGCGATTCATGGTTTTATGCAATGGCGGCATACCATTGGCCGCGCCATTTAACATATCCAACTTATGTGAAAACTCATGCAACACTAGGTTACGTCCGGGTTTTAGTTGGTCAGATTCGGCTTTAAAACCTTCCCAATCCAACACTACCGGCCCATGCAACCAGGCCTCGCCTCCTAATACGTGCTGTTGATGTGACACAATGCCCTGTTCGTCGGCTTCATCACGCTCCACCAAAAAGGCGCTCGGATAAACTCTAATATCCTGCCAGCCTTGGTAATAATCCAAACCCAGCTCCAAAATCAGCAAACAGGCATGCGCCGATATCGTGATAGCCATTGGTTGCGTTAGATTTAACTCATTACTCGCGTAATAGTTTTTTTGATGCACAAACAAGGTAGTGAGTTCTCGCAGGTGCGCTTTTTCCACCGAACTTAACCCATGAAATAATGGATCTTCTACCATCAATCTATGCCAAAACGCATGCGGAATCGGGTGGTGCTTTAAAACACGGCGTGTTTTCCAGTGATTAATCCAACGTAAAATCATCGATAGGCCCTAAAATTTTCGGTTGATTAAGCATACCTTGAATCGAATATGGATTCGAGCTTCTAATTAATAGAGGCGCCCTTTATAGTAAAATCCAAACTCAAGCTCACTAAAACCAGGTCAGCCTACTATGAATCACCCAATTAAAGACACACCCCAACCAAATAATAAAACCGTGTCCTTGGTTTTAGGCAGCGGTGGCGCACGCGGATTGGCACACATTGGTGTGATCCGTTGGCTGGAAGAAAATGGTTACAAAATTTGTTCAATCTCTGGTGCTTCAATGGGCGCGCTCATCGGTGGTTTATACGCAACCCAGCAATTGGATGAATACGAAAACTGGCTAAAACACTTAAGTAAAACCGAGTTATTGAGTTTAATTGATGTGGCTTGGGACAGCAGCGGCCTGATAAAAGGCGAAAAACTGTTTAATAAACTCGCCGACTTTTTGGGGGATGTTCATATTGAAGATTTGGACATCAGCTACACCGCCGTTGCCACCGACATTGATAACGAAAAAGAAGTTTGGTTACAAAGTGGCTTATTGCTTAAAGCCATCAGATCTTCAATTTCATTACCTATGATTTTTACACCTTTTAAATATCACGACATGACTTTGATCGATGGCGGCGTCCTTAACCCTGTGCCGATTGCGCCCACCTTTAGTGATAAAACCGATTTAATTATCGCGGTTAACTTAGGCGGCAAACCACAACAAAATTTGTATGAGACATCCGCTGCCGACCCGCAAACCTTATCAGAATCATCCGCTTGGTTGAGTGGTTTAACAGAAAGTGTTAAAGAATTTTTGGCCGACAAGCTTGGTCAACAAAAAAACAAAGTGGCTGGGTTGGATTGGAATGTGTTTAATATCAACAACCGTGCGTTTGACATTATGCAAAATACGATTGCTCGTCAAAAGCTCGCCAGTTATCCGCCCGATATCACCATTAATATTCCACGTAATGCCTGTGGCATGCTGGAATTCAACCAAATTGATCGTATGGTGAAAATGGGATATGAACAAGCTGGAAAAGCCTTAAGCACCAGGCCTGGTGCTTAAAAGATTGTTACTTATTAAGGCTGGATTTAGCCTTAATAAGTTAGTCGGTTTTTACGCCTCGGCAAGCCGGTTTGGCGATAATTTCAATGTAACAAGATTCTAGCTTTTGTTCTTCTGCTTGGTTTAAAGCCGCATCTATTTCGGCCACATGAACCACTTTACTGTTGGCCGCATCCGCACCAAAACGACAATCGAAATCCCAAAAATCAGCGCCTTTAGGTAGCGTTTTTGCGCGCTCACGTTTTAAATATTTACGCACGTCGTTTTTAATCGCTTCCACTAATCTGGCGGGCGCAATTTTTTCATGGGTTAAGCTAAAGGTTTTTTTCATGGCATTCTCGATAAATCTGAAATAAGGGTTCAATCTACGAATTATAGAGCCTTTTCTAATCTGGATTGATATTTAATGCAACGAAAGCCGATTTATTAGCAAACAATCGACTTAAGTTTTGTAAACTGTTCACTTTATTTTAAACAGTGACCCTAAGCATGAGTTCAGACAATAAAAAATCCCAGTATCATAAAATCCGTATGGAACGCAAAAAAGCCCAAATCGATGCCGCCATTGCCCGTGCCGATCAGAAAAAAGGCCTCTTGATTGTGATCACCGGTCACGGCAAAGGCAAATCTACCTCGGCGTTTGGCACAGTGGCGCGCGCCTTGGGTCATGGTTTAAAAGTCGGCGTTTGCCAGTTTATTAAAAGCCGCACCGATACCGGCGAAGAAGCCTTTTTTAACGCCCAACCCAAATGCGAATGGCATGTACTGGGCGATGGTTTTACCTGGGACACCCAAGACCGTCAACAAGACATCGCTACTTCTGAACGCGGCTGGCAAGTCGCCACCCAGATGCTGACTGACCCAAGTTATGATTTAGTGGTGTTGGACGAGTTAACCTATTTACTCAGTTACGATTACTTGGATAAAGACAGTGTGCTTAATAGCATTATGGAGCGGCCTGAAGGCCAACATGTGATTGTCACCGGCCGCTCTGCGATTGCCCAATTGCGTGAACTAGCGGATACCGTGTCAGAAATTCAAGACGAAAAACACGCTTATAAAAGCGGCATTCAAGCCCAACCGGGTATCGATTTTTAATGTCTCAACACGGTGGTCAATTTTTTGAATTTGCTCAACGCCAAGGTTTAAGCCCGCAACAAGCCTTGGCGAGGGTGTTGGACTTTTCCGCCAGCATTAACCCAAACCAACCGCATTACGATTTAAACCTGCAACCGGCTTTATGGACACATTATCCGCCGCAACAAGCGCACGATTTGCTGGTGGCGATCGCTGACAAGTTTCAATTAGCCACCGATCATATTCGTTTAACCAATGGCATTTCGAGCGCCATTTTGAGTTTGTTCGCACACTTGCGCCCTCACACCACGCTGCTTTTCACGCCCTTATATGGCGAATATCAGCGTGCCGCGGCGTTTTATAGCCAAACCACAATTGAGCTTAAACGTGATGTTAACCAGCCTGACCACCAGGCCTGGTGCTTGCCCGATCTGCCAGCTAATAGTCTGGTGGTGTTTGTGAATCCCAGCACACCGGATGGCCATTATTATGCGCCGCATAATCTCGAAAAACTCATCCATTATTGGCGACAACAGGATTGCTGGGTGGTAGTGGATGAATCTTTTTTGCCGTTTTTAGGGTTTGACGACCACCTTAGTTTTCGCCGATACCTGAAAGACTGGCCAAAGCTGATTATTATGCAATCCTTAACCAAATATTACGCTTGTCCAGGTTTACGCGTGGGTGCGGTGTTTGCGCAACCCGACTTGCTAAAAACTTGGCCACAAGCGGCTTGGCCGATTTCTTATCTGGATAGTCAATTATTGCAACAAGCGCTTGAAGACCCAGACTTTGATAACCGCAACCAGGCCTGGTTGTTGAGCGCCAAAGCCGATTTAATCCAACACCTGCAAAGCTGTGCGTTGGTCAAAAAAGTGATGCCGGGTTCAGCTAATTTTGTATTGGTGCAAACCCAACGGCCGGCTCAACAGATTGCCCAAGCCTTGGAAAATCAGCAGATTCTTGTCCGAGCTTGTGATAGTTTTAGCGCTGGCTTAGACAAAAATCATCTGCGAATTTCCGTGCAAACCCCGACTCAACACCAACGCCTAATACACGCTTTAAACCAACTTAACCAGGAAACACCTCATGCTATTATTTGATCCCAGCTGGATTTTAATCAGTGCCTTATTAGCCATCCTTTTCGACCGATTTTTTGGCGAATTTATGGGACGCGCGCATCCGGTGATAGGGCTGGGAAAACTGATTAGCTGGTTCGAAACTCGATTTTATGCCGATTCGATTTTACGCGGGGCTGGTTTAGTTTTTAGCCTGTTGATATTGAGTTTATTGGCCGCCACAATCGTCAGCTTGTTGCTGTTTACCCTGCCTTTATGGCTGCACTTATTCATTAATGGTTTATTAGCTTCAACTTTGATTGCGCATCGTATGTTACGTGACCAGGTGGCCGGACTTATTAACCACCCACAACCTCAACAAGCCGTGGCGATGTTAGTGAGCCGCGATACGCAAGAGCTTGATCAAAGTGATTGTTTGAAAGCGGGGGTCGAAACCTACGCAGAAAATTTAAGCGATGGCGTGATTGCGCCGATGTTTTATTTTGTATTATTTGGTTTACCAGGCCTGGTGGTTTACAAAGCGATTAATACTATGGATTCAATGGTCGGCTATCGTAATCCACGATATGAGCGTTTTGGAAAAGTCGCGGCACGTTTGGATGACGTGGCAAACTGGTTACCGGCTCGCATCACCGCCTTATGGATTGCGTTGCTGAGTTCTAAAGTTGGACTGTTTAGTTGGTGGCGTCAAGCAGGTGGTCATGCCAGCCCCAACGCGGGTTATCCAATTGCGGCGATGGCTTGGCGAATTGGCGCGCAGTTGGGTGGCCCCACCCGCTACTTTGACGAACTGACAGATAAACCTTATTTTGGTGATCCACAATCGCCCAAACACCTGGAAGCCAGCCATCTAAAACAAGCTTTAAGTTTAAGTTTGCCGCTCGACTTAGGCATGGTTTTGTTGATCTTAATTGGGCTGCTTTATCATGTGGTTTAGATTGATGAACTTCAAAAAACTGAGTGCTTACAATTTTTTAATTAGCCTGCTATTTACCAGCTGGGCGGCCCAAGCTGAACCGACGGCCAAACGTATAATTTCGCTCGCCCCCAGTTTAACCGAGCTGGTTTATTCGGCTGGTGCGGGCGATCAATTGGTGGGCGTGGTCAACTATTCGGATTACCCAGAAGCCGCGTTATCCGTGCCGATTGTGGGCAGTTATAATGCGCTTAATTTTGAAGTGATTATGCAGCTAAAACCCGATTTGGTATTAGCTTGGCAATCTGGCAATCGTCCGCAAGATTTGGATCGTTTAAAGCGCTTAGGGTTAAACCTATTAATTCGCGATACCCAACGTTTGGATGATATTGCCAATTTAATCGAAGAAATTGGTCGTTTAAGCCAACAAACCCAAACCGCCAGCGCCGAAGCTAATCGGCTTCGCCAGCAACTTAATCAGTTGCGAACACGTTACCAACACGCACCAAAAGTCCGTGTGTTTTATCAAGTTTGGCATCAACCCACCATTACGATTAACGGCGAACAGTTTATCAGCCAGGCAATAGAAGTGTGTGGAGGCCAAAATGTGTTTGCTGATCTCAGCGCCCTCGCGCCCCATGTTAACCGCGAAGCCGTAATTCAGAAAAATCCCGATATGATATTGCTGGGGGGATTGGATCATGTTCAGCAGAAATGGCTGGAAGACTGGCAAAAAATTCCTCAATTAAAAGCCGTGCAAAATGACCACATTTATCCCTTAAACGCCGATCATTTTCAGCGCCCGACCGCACGTTTAATTGACGCACTCGATAACTTATGTCAGTTAATGGATCAAGCTCGCACTCAAGATTAATAAGGCGCTGATTTCTAATACTTCGGTCATCAAACCTGCACCATCGCCATTCATGCCGCCCAGATGGCGAATCAATAACCAACGCACCCAAAACCAAGCCAGCACGATAAGCACCAGGCCTGGTGCTTGGGCGATCATCAAACCCAGCGCGATCACCAACCACAACCAGACAATTTTGCGATTCAGATGACGGAACATGGTTTCGGCCATGCCATTTTGTGACGCATAAGGCGTTGTTATCATCAGCGCCAATGAACCAATGCGCGCCCAGAAAGGAATCAACACCAATAAAACTAACCATTCGGTTTGCAATAGCTCGGTTAACAACACCCACTTGGCTAATAAAATTAAGCCTATTGCCACTCCGCCACCGGTGCCGATTCGGCTGTCTTTCATTATTTCCAAAGCGCGGGTTTTATCGCCGCAACTGCCCAACCAAGCATCGGCAAAATCGGCCGCGCCATCAATATGTAATCCACCCGTGCTCCACACCCAAGCCAGTAAAATGATTAAGGCGACAACTGGATCAGACCACCAGGCCTGCAAGCTCGCCAAAGCCCATAAAACCAGACCAATAAATAAGCCAACCAAAGGCAACCAGGCCAAACTGCGCCCCATTTCTTCAGAACTCACCGAGGCATATTGTGGGGTTGGCCAGCGCGTGAAAAACTGTACCGCTAACCAAAAAGGTTTAAAAAAGTGTTTAAATGCATCCATTATAGATTTCCTGACCGAATCTCAACCAACTGCACAAACGGCTGGGTATCCGTGGGAGTGACTTCCAATAAAATTTGTACGCCATAATCAAGTTTAAGCTGGAACAAAGCCGGATCCGTTAAGCCTAATATCTGCTGCATCAATAAGCGTAAAACACCACCATGCGTCACACATAAAATGTCTTGTGCTGGATGATTTAATAGCGACCACCAGGCCTGGTTTATACGCGCGCGCATTTGATCCCAGCTTTCGGCTTGCGGCATCACATAATGAAACGGATCATCGTAATAAGCTTGTAAATCAGACGGCTTAATATCGGCGCTATTCAAACCATCCCACGCCCCCCAGTTGCGCTCTTGCAAAGCCTGCAGATAGTCAACTTGAAGCTTGTTTGATTTTGCCACCTGCTCGGCTAAGATTTGGCAGCGTTGCAAAGGGGAACTCACCACCGCATCAAACGTCTTTGTTTGCAAGCTCTCGGCTAACTGCTGACTGGATAACACACACGCCTGAAGGTCAGTGTGGCCGATAAATACACCAACCGTATCCGACACTAATTTAGCGTGACGAACCAGTTGTATGCGTTTCGGTGGCGACCAACTCATGCGCCGCTGCTTACCGAGGCTTCGGCAAAGGTCGCCATTTGGTTGTGCAAAACACAGGCTTGTTGCAATAACGGCCAAGCAATCGCCGCACCCGAGCCTTCGCCTAAACGTAAATCCAGTTGCAATAAAGGTTTCACACCTAAAAAATCCAACGCAATTTTATGAGCCGGTTCGACCGATAAATGACTAAAAATCCACCAATCTTTGGCTTGCGGTGCCATCGCATTCGCCACTAATGCCGCCGAAGTGGTAATCACACCATCCACTAAAACCGGCAAACCCAATTGCGCACAACGCAAATAAGCGCCGGCCAATGCAGCAATTTCAAAACCACCGACACAAGCCAGAATATCTAAAGGTTGTGCTTGGTTTAAAGTTGATGAGTGAAAAGCCAATACCTGCTGCAAAATGTCGGTTTTATGTTGCACCCCAGCCGAGTCTAAACCGGTACCCGCGCCCACTAAAGGCGCAATATCCGTCTGCATAAGACACGCTAATAACAAGCTGGATGAAGCGGTATTGGCAATCCCCATTTCACCGCCAATAAAACACGACGCGCCTGCTTGAACGGCGCGTTCCGCCGCGCGCTTACCGACTTCTAAGGCCTGCTGACATTCAGCTTGCGTCATGGCCGGTTGAGTTAAGGCATTAGCAGTACCATAACCCACTTTATCCACCACCAGGCCTGGTTGGTTGGCAAAATCCGCTTTCACGCCCACATCCACCACTTCAAAAGGCGCTTGGTGTTGACGCGCCAATACCGTAATCGCCGCCCCACCTGAGATAAAGTTTTGCACCATTTGCGCGGTAACCTGTTGCGGAAACGCCGACACCCCCGTTTCGGCCAAGCCATGATCCGCCGCAAACACGCTAATCCAGGCCTGCTGCATATTTGGTTTATGCTTGCCCTGCATGGCCGCTAAGCGAATCGCTAAACGCTCCAACGCCCCCAGCGAACCAGCCGGTTTGGTGAGTTGCGTTTGGCGAGCTTCGGCCTGAGCTTGAGCTTGGGTATCTAAAACTTTTACTGGCTCATTTAACCACATACTTCTTGTCCTTTTAAAATTCGTTTTTTATTTAACCGTCATCGGCAGGCCTGCTACCATTAAAGTCACTTGATCGGCACGTGCGGCCACCTGTTGATGCAATCGCCCTAGGCTATCGACATAATCACGCGACAAAGCGCCCATCGGCACTACACCCATCGAAATCTCATTTGAAACCAGTAATAAATCCCCTTTAAACTGCGCCAAAGATTCGACAAAGCCTTCAATCGCCTGATGATTCACCTGCGGATGCTGTGCAAAACACGTCATCATCCACAGGGTTAAACAATCAATAATGCCACAATGCTCGGCATCAATTGAATTTAAGGCTCCGCCCAAATCTTCGGCCACCTCGAGCGTACGCCACGCCTGCGGGCGTTGGGTCTGATGATGTGCAATCCGGCTTTGCATTTCGGCATCGTTCGCTTGTGCCGTCGCAATATACACCACCGGCTTGGATTGTGTTTTGGCTAACTGCTCGGCATAAGCGCTTTTGCCAGAACGTGCGCCGCCTAAAATAAAATGAATCGACAAAAAACCAACCTCATATTAAATCAACGCATAATCATACCACCGGCCTGGGTGTTTTTCAGATCAAGACCTATCTAAGCCACAAGTTTGAACAAAGAAGTCTCTTAAAAATCTGAACTTAATAAATTCCGTTACTTTTTTACTAAGTGTTATTGCTAAAATATTCTGTGAAGATTCATTAAAAATGAGGATTAACCATGATTAAAAAAACCATACTTACACTTGCGTTTGTTTCGATTTTCGCCCTACAAGGCACAGCGATCGCTAGCAATGATAAAGCTCAACACTTTAAAGGCCAACCATCTCATACACTTGAACAAGCGGTAAAAAACTTTTCTGAATACAACAAAAAACTCGCTGTCATTATGCAAAAAGAGAAGTTAGAACCTGTCGATATGGCCGAAATTCATGAGCTTACATACACGCTTGAAAACGCTCTTGAGAAAATTGAAAACGCGCTAGAGCAAATCGAAGATGACTTAGAAGACGTGCATCAAGCGAGTGAAAAAGGCCAGTATGATAAAGCCCTTAAAAAAGGACGCGCTTATTTGAAAAACGCACAAACCATCATTCCTTAAGCGCTATGCTTAAACAAAAACGCCCTCTATTTCAGAGGGCGTTTTTTTATCGAAGCCTATCTATTTACGCCGTCGATTTAATCTTAAACACCAAATCATCGGCTTTTAAATCAATCGTGACTTGACCGCCATTTTGCAGCTCACCAAACAGCAGTTTTTCCGCCAAAGGTTGTTTAATTTTATCTTGAATTAAGCGACCCATCGGACGTGCACCCATTTGCGGGTCGTAGCCTTTTTTCGCCAACCAAGCCCGCGCTTTAGTGGTTAAAACCAAGGATACTTTTTTATCCGCTAAACTTTGTTCCAACGCATAAATAAACTTGTTAACCACCGACTCCATTGATTTCTCGGACAGTTTATTAAACTGAATAACCGCATCGAGACGATTGCGGAATTCCGGTTTAAACACCTTTTTAAGTTCGGCTTCAAAATCATGTGTATGATCCTGTTCGGTAAAACCGATACTAGCGCGACTCATATTTTCTGCGCCGACGTTTGAGGTCATAATAACCACTACATTACGAAAATCGACTTTACGTCCATTGTTGTCGGTTAAGGTGCCGTGATCCATCACCTGCAACAATAAGTTATAGACATCGGGATGGGCTTTTTCAATTTCATCCAACAACACCACCGAATGCGGGTGGCGATTCACCGCCTCGGTCAATAAACCTCCCTGATCAAAACCGACATAACCGGGCGGTGCGCCAATTAAACGCGACACGGTATGGCGTTCCATATATTCCGACATATCAAATCGAATCAACTCGACGCCTAGATGTTTCGCCATCTGCTGAGTTAATTCGGTTTTACCTACCCCTGTTGGGCCAGAAAATAGAAAACTACCGGTCGGTTTATCGGGACTAGCCAAACCGGAACGCGCCAATTTAATCGCCGAGACCAATTGTTTGATGGCATGATCTTGGCCAAATACTACTCGCTTCAAACTATCTTCCAGATCAAATAATTTGTCTTTTTCTTTCTGGGTAATGTTAGCGATTGGAATACGCGCAATATTGGCCACTACTTGCTGTATTTCAGGCACACCAATCTGTTTACGACGTTTGCTCGCGACCATTAAACGTTGTTTAGCACCGGCTTCATCAATCACATCAATCGCTTTATCAGGTAAATGACGATCTGTAATATAACGTTCTGCCAACTCGGCTGCAGCTTTTAACGCCGGTTGGGTATATTTAACATCGTGATGCGATTCAAACTGCTCTTTTAAGCCTTTCAAAATTTGGATGGTTTCGACTACCGAAGGTTCACGCACTTCGACTTTCTGAAAACGTCGTGCTAAAGCACGGTCTTTTTCAAAAATGCCGCGATATTCTTCATAGGTGGTCGCGCCAATGCAGCGTAACTTGCCGTTAGCTAAAGCCGGCTTCATCAAGTTCGACGCATCCATCGCGCCCCCTTGCACCGCACCAGCACCAATAATGGTATGAATCTCATCAATAAACAAAATAGCATGTGGTTGTTTTTCAAGGCTGTTAAGTAAGGACTTAAAACGCTTTTCAAAATCGCCACGATAACGTGTGCCGGCCAATAATGCGCCCATATCTAAGCTGTAAACCACCGCATCACCTAAGCTTTCCGGCACTTCTCCATGGACGATTTTATGAGCCAAACCTTCTGCAATTGAGGTTTTTCCCACACCAGGTTCCCCCACTAATAATGGGTTGTTTTTACGACGACGACTCAAAATTTCTAAAGTTCGATTTAACTCCCAAGCCCGCCCGATCATCGGATCAATTCGACCCTCTAACGCGTGCTTGTTTAAGTTAAGCGTAAAATTCCTTAACGCATCATCCGCATCCGACTCAGATGCTTGCTCTGAAGCCTCTTCACCTTCTTGGAGATAGTATTCATGCTCTTCCGATGACACAATGCCATGCGACAAGTAACTTAATACATCGACTCGCTGAATCCCATTCAGCTCTAATATGTAGGCAGCATGCGAGTCTGGCTCGGCATACATAGCGGCCAATAAATGCACGCCCATAACTTCGTTATAGCCATTGGATTGCACCATATAAATAGCGCGCTCTATCACACGCTGGAACCCCATCGACGGATGGATATCTTTACTATCTGGATTGGCCACAACGGGTTCAGATTCGAGATATTCTTCGAGCGCGGCTTCAATTTGTTCTAATTGACCGCCGCAGGCGACGACCACTTCTTGCACGTCTGGCAAGCTCAGTAGTTCTAACAGCAAATGCTCCAAGGTAACGAACTCATGTTCGTATTCATGTGCCATACCAAAGGCATTACTGAGTGACATTTGCACGGGTTTACTTAACATATTCTGGTTCTCAATCGCTTTATTCGGCTTCGATTTGACACATTAGTGGGTGCTGGTTTTGACGCGAAAACTGGTTCACATGATAGGCCTTGGTTTCGGCTACATCTCGACTATACACCCCACATATTCCTTTGCCTTGCTGGTGAACCGCGAGCATGACTTGCATGGCTTTGGCTTCATCCATCGCAAAAAATCGCATTAAAACATCCACCACAAAATCCATCGGCGTAAAGTCGTCATTTAATAATACAACCTTATAACGTTTGGGTGGCTTGGCTTTTTGTGTCGCTTTATCTAACAACAGATTATCACTGGTTTCATCGAAATGAGACATAAAGTTTTGGCTTTTAAATTATTTTGTAAATTAAGCGGCAATTAAACGCGCGTAGAGATGACCAGCTAGGCCACGTTCATCGGAAGGTAAGCCCTTGTTATGAACTTTGATAAAGTCATTTTGACTATAATTAATTGGGACAACAACCGTTAATGCACCCACCGGTGATTCAAATTGTACCTTAGAACCTGGTACGAGCAAACTTTTCGGCACTTTAACTTCACCGTATAAGTCTGCGCCTTTTAGTTTCCAGCTTAAGCTGTCTTGGCTAATTTTAAAGCTAACCAGATAGTCACCTGGCCGCCCACCAAACAAGCCCTGGTAACCTTTGCCCGTTAAACGGAAGGTTTTGCCTTCAAACGCTTGCCGAGTAAACTTCATTTTGACTTTCAAACCCGGAATATAGAAAAAGCCTTGGTGCAATAATCGAATCGCATAACGAAGCGTTAACGGATACGCAATCACGCGATCCTTACCATTTACTGGCGCACGCTGCCATTGGCGATGACCTTGATAATGCGGGTTGGATTGCTGAGACTGCCAAGATGATGATTGCTGGTTAAAGCTGGAATGGTTCGAACGATTTTGACGTCTTTGATGTTCGCGGCAATAAGCATCGCGATACTTGCTTAAAACCTCATAAGCTTCTGAAATTTCTTGGAATTTTGTGGTGGCATCCGGCATTTTGGAAACATCGGGATGATAACGCCTAGCCATACGTCGATACGCTAGCTTAACGGTTTTTTCGCAGGCCTGGTCGTGCAACCCCAGTACCGCAAAATAATCTTTAGTGACATCAAAGTGTTGCGATAACATGCTTTGAGAAAGCCCCAATTGATAACCAAAATTCGAAACCCAACCCGGTTCGGTTTCCCCTAAAATGCGATTTTTACCCCAAAAACGAAAAGCAATATTAGTGCCACTTTAACCTACTTAGGCAACTCTGTAGTACTTCATTATCAGTCGTTTGGTTACGTTAGATAAACTAGGCTCATTGACTTTCAAACTATTGCATAGCCATTCGCGTTAAAATAGACTAAATTTTAGCATTTCAAACCAAGTCAAAACATGTCTAACCTACTTTTATTTAACAAACCCTTTAACGTTTTATGCCAATTTACCGATGAATCAGGCCGTGAAACCTTGGCCGATTATATTCAAAAGCCGGGTTTTTATGCGGCTGGCCGACTAGACCGTGACAGCGAAGGCTTGTTGGTGTTAACCAATGATGGTCAATTACAGCACCAGATTAGTGATCCCAAACATAAATTGCCCAAAACCTATTGGGCGCAAGTGGAAGGTCAAATAGACCCGGCAGCTATCAAGCAGCTATGCAAAGGTGTGCCATTAAAAGACGGCTTAACCAAGCCGGCTCAGGCCGAGATCGTGAATGAGCCAGACTGGTTATGGCCACGTAACCCACCGATTCGTGAACGTCAGTCTATTCCGACCAGTTGGCTGAAACTCACCATCACGGAAGGTCGAAATCGTCAGGTTCGCCGCATGACCGCTGCCGTGGGTTTTCCGACTTTACGCCTGATCCGAACTCAGATCGGGCCTTTTAACCTAGACGGACTAGCACTCGGCCAAAGCCGATTAATTCATCAAGCCAATCTGTTAAAATAAGCCTTTATTTACTGAATTAGATCAACTATGAATACAAACACCAAAGTCATTGTCGGTTTATCCGGCGGCGTAGATTCCTCCGTCACCGCCCTATTGCTTAAGCAACAAGGGTATCAGGTCGAAGGTTTGTTTATGAAAAACTGGGAAGGCGATGACACTGAAGACTACTGCCCGGCAGCTGAAGATTTACAAGATGTCTTTAGCATTTGCGAACAGCTCGACATTCCTTTGCACGTGGAAAACTTTTCAAATGAATATTGGGATCGTGTTTTCGAACACTTTTTGGCCGAATACAAAGCCGGTCGTACACCTAATCCCGATATTTTGTGTAACAAAGAAATTAAGTTTAAGGCTTTTTTAGACCACGCCATGTCACTCGGTGCAGACAAAATTGCAACCGGGCACTACGCACGGGTTTGCCAAGCCAACAACGGCGCGTTTCAGCTCTTAAAAGGCCTGGATAACAATAAAGATCAAAGTTATTTCTTATATACCTTACAACAAAATGCGTTAAGCAAAACCTTATTTCCGGTGGGCGAACTACAAAAACCCGAAGTAAGAAAGCTGGCTGAAGAAGCGGATTTGATTGTGCATAATAAAAAAGATAGCACCGGCATTTGCTTTATTGGCGAACGAAAATTTAAAGATTTTCTACAACGTTATCTCCCAGCCCAACCAGGTGACATTATAAACGAGCTTGGCGATGTTATAGGCCAACATGAGGGTCTCATGTATTACACGCTAGGCCAACGTAAAGGCCTTGGCGTTGGCGGTGGCCACGGCCAACTAGATTCTCCATGGTTTGTTGCTGACAAGAACTTAGAAACTAATCAATTAATGGCCGTGCAAGGTGAAGCCCATCCTTTGCTACACCATAAGGTTTTAAGCGCTTCCCAATTAGACTGGGTAAATGGCGAGTGTCCGGCCATCAATACGCCACTCAAAGCCAAAATTCGTTATCGTCAAACAGAACAGCCTTGTCAAATCAAACAGTGTAATAATGGGCGGATTCTGGTCGAGTTTGAATCGGCTCAAAAAGCCATTACACCGGGGCAATCCATCGTATTTTATGACGGACAGATTTGCTTGGGTGGTGGCGTAATTGAACAGCGTGCAAATTCAGCCGATGAGCTGACTAAAAACTAAATTTACAAAAGGAAGCTTATGTCTAACTACACAGATCAGGATCGTGCCATTGCTTTAATTGGTATTTACCAAGCCGCCAAGCTAGTTTTTGATTTGGCGACGACTGGAAAAATTGATGAGAAATCCTATCAGACCTCGATCAACTCCTTATTTATGGATAACCCGAGTTCCACATTAGACGTGTATGGTAACGAAGCCATCAATCTACAGGTCGGTGTCAAAACCTTGCTATCACAAATGGGTGCGAGTGATGCCGAAGAAATCCGCAACCTAGAAGTGACCCGTTATGCGCTGAACCTTATTTTGTTAGAACGCAGCTTAGCCAAAGACGGTGATGCCCTGGCAAAGGTAGCCAAAACACTTGATACCGCAACAAACCAGCGTGCGCACTTTGATGATTGGCACGAAAATGTAATTGCCTCAATTGCGCGTGCTTACACCGAAAACGTCAGTCAACTCAGCCCTCGCATCATGGTAAAAGGTCAACATGGCCACTTACAGAAACCGCAAAATGCAAACAAAATACGGGCGTTGTTATTAGCAGGCATCCGTTCAGCCATGCTTTGGCGCCAAGTTGGTGGAACTCGCTGGGGACTGCTATGGAACCGTAAAAAGTATTTGCAAAATGCCCAAGCCCTCTACCGCTCAGACAGTAACAGCTCGGACAACAATCGATTTAAATCAAACTAACTTCTTGTCTTTAGCCAAAAAAAAAGCGCCTGAACGGCGCTTTTTTGTTACTTGCATACAAACGGTATTTGGGCACCTCGATTAACCCCTGGTTGATTCTGCGGGACTTAAAGGTCACTTATTC
>NZ_JACUTY010000032.1 GCF_014859555.1 Thiomicrospira sp.
TCCCTATTTATTTGCTCAATCTGCTCAATCTGCTCAATCTGCTCAATCTGCTCAATCTGCTCAATCTGCTCAATCAAATAGTGCCACAGCCAAAACAATGAATGCAAACCGCAAAAGCATTACAAACCAACATTAAGCCCTAAGCTATTGCTTACCACTAAAAAACGCGAATTAATCATCTTAAAAACGGTTAAGACACTATAACCCAGCCTCAAGGCGTAAAAATTCAAATTTTTGTCCCCTTTTACAAAAAAGCAGATACAATATCCAATAAAGTAATAATTCGAACTATCTGAGACAATTCATGGCAAAAACTAACTCTAAATACATCACGACCACAGAGGCCTGTGATTTGATTGGCGTATCCAAAACGGTAATCAAACGCTTAGCCGATGAAGGTGTTCTGCAAATTTGGAAAACGCCTGGCGGTCACCGTCGATTATTGCGCTCTTCTGTCGACGAATACATTATGCAAAATGGCCGTGAACGTGCCAATGAAGATGATGGTGTGTTAAAAGTCTTAGTGGTGGACGATGATCGAGTTTCGCAGGAATTGATTAAATCCATGGCGCAAAGCTTGGATTTTCCAATGAAAGTTTTAACCGCCAATGATGGCTACGAAGGCTTAATTAATGCAGGGCGTTATAAGCCAGAAATCATCTTTGCCGACTTAATTATGCCGCAAATGGATGGTTACAGCATGGTACATGCAATGCGTAACTTTGAAACTACCAAATCAGCTACCATTATTGTCATGACCGGCGAAAAACCCAGCGAAATTGATCGTGAAAGACTGCCTAAAGATATTACCGTTATGCACAAGCCGGTACAGGCTGATATTCTTAAACAATTTTTAACCTACGAATACAACCTTAAGCGCGGTTAAGTCACTTAACGATCAAAGCACTCCCGCTTGCTCTAGGTTTGCCCATTTTCGTGCATAAAACACACCACTAACTCATCCTAGTTCTTAAAAAAACGTTCAACTGGATGAGTCAGAAATGTCTGATAAGCCTAACAAACCTGTTCCGAATTATCCAAATCTGACACCAGTTTCTCCACCTCTAACCAGTCATTCCAGGCCTGGTGGGACACAATTCGCTTGACCTATTTCACTATCAGGCAATCCGGCAACCGATAATGCCATGTTGGACATAAGGGCACCTGGATCAATCAATGCTTAAATTGACGCAAAGAATCCAATAGTCTCATAAGAAGACCTCGGTTTGGTTAAGTGAATAATAGGATAGAGAAAAGAGGATTGGCCTGGCAGCAAACCACCAGGCCTGGTGAACAGATTATTCGATAATGAGTGGATAAACACCATTTTCGTCGTGTACTTCACGGCCGGTAACCGGTGGGTTAAACACACAAATCAAACGCATATCCTTAGTTGCACGCAAGTGGTGACGATCATGATTATTTAGAGCATAGAGTGTCCCGTCCTCAATCGGTGTCGTGACACCCGTCTCTAAATCTTCAATTTCACCTTCTCCAGCCACGCAATACACGGCTTCTAAGTGATTGGCATAATGAAAATAGTTTTCATGACCCGCATAAATAATGGTTTCATGCATCGAAAAACCCATGCCATCTTTTGCAAGTAATAGACGACGACTGACCCAATGACCGTTATCCGGTTTAACATCGCGATCGGTTCCAATAATCTCTTTTAACTTGCGAATAATCATGCTTTCTCCTTTTCAAACTTTTCAACTGCCGCCGCTACGGCCTCGCGAAGGATGGCGAAACCTTCTTCCAACTCAGTCTCGCTAATAACTAATGGCCCGAGGAATTTAAGCACCTGGTCGTCTGCACCGGCGGTTTCCATAATTAGGCCGCGCTGGAAAGCTTGGTAAGATACTTCATTACAGAAGCCTTCCACTAAAGACTCTAGGCCCCAAATCATACCCAAACCGCGTACATCAGTAATGTATTTAGGGAATTCTTTTTGTAGGCTTTTGAAGGTATCTTCAACCTGCTTACCCTTGGCACGAATCGAATGACTAAAGTCATCATTTTTCCAAAGCTCCATAACCGCCGTGCCAGCTACAAACGCATGACTGTTACCACGGAAGGTACCGGTATGTTCACCCGGTTCCCATACATCCACTTCTGGCTTCATTAATACGATCGACATGGGTAAACCCGTACCAATTGATTTAGACAGCGTAATAATGTCTGGCTTAATACCGGCACGTTCAAATGAGAAGAAATCACCGGTACGTCCGTTACCGACTTGGATATCGTCCATAATCAATAGGATGTCTAAGTCTTTACACAACTTATCGAGTTTCTGTAGCCATTTAGTGCTGGCCACGTTAATACCACCCTCGCCCTGAATCGACTCCACAATAATCGCCGCTGGCAAATCATAACCTGAGCTGCTGTCTTCCATGTAATGGCGCAACATATCCATGCTATCCATGCCTTTATCGTTATCAAAATAATTATCAAACGGCATTTTAGTTACATTTAACGGTACGCCATAATAATCATCATGATAAAACTCGTTGCCGGTTACCGCCAAGGCACCTAAAGTGTGCCCGTGATAAGCATTGGTAAAGGCAATCACGTTACTGCGCTGTTTCTTTTTGCGCGCCAATTTCAGAGCCGTTTCAACCCCGTTGGTGCCGGTTGGACCCACAAACTGAATCTTATAGTCCATGTCGCGCGGCTTTAGGATCGTGTTTTGAAAAGACTCAATAAAATCGTGCTTGGCGACTGTCGCTTTATCAAGCGCATTACTAATGCCATTACGCTGAATATAGTTAATTAAAGCCTGGTTTACTAACGGATGGTTATGACCGTAATTTAAAGAACCGGCGCCACCAAAAAAGTCGATATAACGTACGCCGTCGACATCTACAATGGTCGCACTGGTCGCCGTATCAAATATTTTTGGGAATGAACGTATATAACCACGAACGTTAGACTCGTATTGTTCAAATAATGCAATATCCATTTTTGTATCCTTACGTATTAAGTGTTTATGTTTTATTTTGTGTTTTGTTTAATCGGATCAAGGCTTAGCTAAATTAATAATTACCAAAGGCTCATCTTCGTGGCCACCACCCAAATGCGACTCAGTCAAAAAGGCTTCTATTTTGGTTTGTGAGTTCAGCTCACTGGCTAGCTTATTAAACAAGGCGTTTGATGCGGTATTGGATGGCGAAATCGTGCATTGAACTTGGCGAATCTCGCCAAACCAATCACGCTGAGTTAGATTTTTTAACAAAGCCATCGCTAAACCTTGACCGCGCATTTTTGGATCCACAGCCACCTGCCAGACAAACAAAATACTAGGGTCTTTTGGCAAACGATAAGCCGTAACAAACCCGACCAGTTCGTTTTGCGCATCATCAAGCTGCGCTACCGCACAGGTATCTGAAAAATGCTCAGCAAGTAAAAAATAGAGGTAACTGGAGTTCACATCCAGCGTTTGCGATTGTTTTACCAATCGAGTGATAGCCGCACCGTCTTGTAGACAAGGGGGTCTTAAAGTGAAATTCATGTTGATTGCGTTTTCATCGTCACTTCCGGTTGAAGTGGAACGCTAAAAAACGTCTCCTTTGCTTTTTAAGTTAATTGAATCGAAACCGCTCAAGGCAAGCTCTGTCAAATTTGATATCTTTTAAACCCTAACATAATTCGATCCTATTCATCAAGTTTTAACCTAAAAAAGGGTGATATTTATGCTAACCGTTACTTTAACCCACCAACCAATAAAGCTAATTATATTAATCAGTTAAAATCGATATATACGGATTATTTTTCAGCCCAGATTCTATTTCCACAATCTCATTTAAAACCCAACTAAAAGCTCGGGTTGTGAATGTTTTGTTAAAGTGGTCAAAATCGGATAAAATCGCTGTCTCTTTTTAAACCAGACACTTGCAGTGATCGCATGAATTTATTCGCCTTAGGTGTGAACCACGAAACCGCCCCCGTAGACATCAGAGAAACCGTGTCTTTTACGGCTGAGCGAGTTTTTAGCGCCCTACAGCAACTCCGAGACGAACAGCTAGTGGCTGAAAGTATCATTTTGTCTACCTGTAACCGGACAGAAATCTACTTTACGGTTAAAGATGCAAAAGCTGAATCCATAATTGATTGGTTACACGCTTTTTTTGAGCTCACACCCAGCAGCTTGACACCTTATGTATATCTGCATCAAGACCTTAAAGCGGTACAACATATTATGCGTGTGGCCTGCGGACTGAATTCATTAGTGTTAGGCGAGCCACAAATCTTGGGACAAATCAAAGATGCTTATAATTTGGCCCACAAAACCGAAAGCGTGCATCACACACTAGAGCACTTGTTTCAGCAAGTTTTTCGTACTGCAAAACAAGTCCGCACCGACACGGCGATTGGATCAAGCCCCGTATCCGTCGCCTTTTCCGCCGTATCGTTAGCCAAACAGTTTTTTGGTGATTTATCCAATCAAACCGCGCTACTAATTGGTGCCGGCGAAACCATTGAACTCGTTGCACGTCATTTACATGAAAGCCAGATTGGCCGAATTATTATTGCCAACCGTACCTTCAGCCGAGCCCATAGCTTGGCCGAGACCGTAGGCGGTTTTGCGATTGAGCTCGATGAACTCACCGGCCATTTGCATGAAGCCGATATGGTCATTGCCTCCACCGGTAGTCCGGTGCAGCTAGTGAGCAAAGAGCATGTAAAACAGGCGCTTAAGAAACGTCGAAACAGGCCGATGTTTATGGTCGATATCGCCGTACCACGCGATATTGATGCTAGTGTCAACCAGTTTGAAGACGTTTATCTTTACAGTGTTGACGACTTGCAAGAGATTATTTCTGAAAACAAACGTTCACGCCAAGATGCGGCGGATGAGGCAGAAGAAATCATCCAGATGCAAGCCGAACGTTTTATGTGCCGATACCAAGCCATTCAGTGTGTTAACCCACTCATCCGGACTTATCGCCACCAAGCGCAAAAAATGAAACAGCAGGTTTTAGAACAAGCCTTGCATCAGCTTGAGCTAGGTCAAGACCCACAAAGCGTGGTCAATCGTTTGGCGCACCAACTTACCAACAAGTTAATCCACACGCCAAGCCATCAGCTACACGAAGCTGGACTGGCGGGCGATCAAGAGTTAATAAATATGGCCGAAACCCTGTTGTTAGAACCCAACAACCACCCAACTGAATCGAGTAAACTTGAGTGAAATCATCTATACGTCATAAACTGCAAACCCTAGTCGAACGATTGGAAGAAGTCGGCGCTTTATTGTCCGAACCCAGCATTGTTAACGACCAAAACCAATTCCGCAACTTGTCTAAAGAGCACTCGCAACTCACTCCGGTAGTCGAAACCTACCAAAAATTTGAAGCGGCCGAAGCCGACTTGCAAGAAGCAAAAGATATGATTGCTTCAGGTGATCGCGAACTTAAAGAAATGGCGCAAGAAGAATATCCGAGCCTGGAAAAAACAATCGACCAACTCGAACTTGACCTAAACAAAATGCTATTACCGCGTGATCCGAATGATGATGCCAACATCTTCCTTGAAATACGCGCCGGCACCGGTGGCGACGAAGCTGCGATATTTGCTGGCGACCTGTTCAAAATGTACAGTCGCTATGCCGAAACTATGCGCTGGCAAATTGAACTCATTAACCAAAATGACGGTGAGCATGGCGGGTTTAAAGAAATCATCGTGCGAATTATTGGCGATGGCGCTTATTCAAAGCTCAAATTTGAGTCTGGCGCACACCGAGTTCAGCGTGTTCCAGCGACTGAAACCCAAGGTCGTGTCCACACCTCGGCGGCTACCGTAGCGGTCATGCCCGAAGTGCCAGATATCGAACAAATTGAATTGAATCCGGCTGATCTTAAAGTCGATACCTTCCGCGCTTCGGGCGCGGGTGGTCAGCATGTTAACAAAACCGATTCGGCGATTCGTATTACACATATTCCAACTGGCACCATCGTTGAATGTCAGGATGAACGTTCGCAGCATAAAAACCGTGCGCGTGCGATGTCACTATTAGCCGCTCGGATTATGGATGCAAAACGCCAGGTTCACGATCAAAAAATCGCCCAAGAACGCAAAAACCTTGTCGGTTCAGGTGATCGCTCTGAACGGATTCGCACCTACAACTATCCGCAAGGCCGCGTAACCGACCACCGCATCAACTTAACGCTCTATAAGTTAGATGAAGTTATGAACGGCGGTTTAGCGAGCGTGATTGATCCGTTAACCCAAGAACATCAAGCAGAGTTGCTAGCGGCGTTAAGCGGCGCGGAATAAACCATGCAACAGGCCTGGTCGTATCAGCACGCGATTCAACACGCTCAGTCGCAATTGAATCATGAGTCGGCTAAGCTTGAAGCTGAGATTTTACTTTGTCATCTGCTTAAAATTTCACGTGCTCAACTTTATACCTGGCCAGAGCGCGAACTCACAGACCAACAAGCCAAGGCTTTTTTTGACTTGGTTGGCCAGCGTCAACAAGGTCAACCGATTGCTTATTTAACTGGCCAACGCGAGTTCTGGGGTTTAAACCTGCATGTCAATCCGAATACCCTGATTCCACGCGCCGACACCGAAACCCTAGTCGACATTGCCTTGCACAAAGCGGCTCTTTATTCACAACCTGAGTTAACACTACTTGATTTAGGCACAGGTTCAGGCGCGATTGCGTTAGCTTTAGCCTCTGAACTCCCACAAGCTGAAATTCACGCGATTGACTACTCAAATGCGGCCTTAGCCACCGCACAAAGCAATGCTCAACAACTAAATTTAGCTATCCAGTTTTATCAAGGCAGCTGGTTTGAACCCGTCAACCATCACAAATTCGATATAATCGTATCCAATCCGCCTTACATAGAATCGACCGACCCACATTTAAGCCAGGGCGATTTACGTTTTGAACCTAGTCAAGCCTTGGCTTCTGGTACAGATGGCTTGGATGACTTGCGTGTGATCATTTCACAAGCCCAAACCTATTTGGCTTCAAAAGGTTGGCTGATGGTTGAACACGGTTATAATCAAGCCCTATCGGTGGCGGATTTATTTAAGCAATCAGGCTATCAGGCGATAGAATTAATAACCGACCTAGCGGGTCAACCCAGAGTAACTATTGGACAAAAACCATGACCACAGAACTCAACGATAACGAACTCGCGCGTTATTCTCGTCAAATTCTGCTGCCCGAAATCGATTACAGTGGCCAACTTAAACTGGCGCAATCGCATGCTTTAATTATTGGTTTAGGTGGTCTAGGCTCACCGGTTGCGATGTATTTGGCTTCGGCTGGCGTGGGTCAGCTCACGCTGGTGGATTTTGATGAAGTAGACGAATCCAATCTTCAGCGCCAAGTGATTCACACCGAAAGCCGGCTGGGTCTGAATAAAGCCGAATCAGCCGCCCAAAGTTTGCGCCAACTGAATCACAACACCCAATTAAACGTGATCACACACCAATTGGACGCCGCAGAATTAGCCCAACAGATTGACCAAGCCGATATCGTACTGGATTGTTCGGATAACTTTGACACTCGCTTTGCGCTTAACCAGGCCTGCTTTAAAGCCCATAAACCCCTGGTATCCGGTGCCGCAATTCGCTGGGAAGGTCAACTCACGACCTATGACTTTCGTGACCGCCAATCACCCTGTTATGAATGTCTATACAAACGTGGCACCAGTACCGACCAAACCTGTAGCCAAAACGGTGTGGTTGCGCCGTTAGTCGGCATGGTCGGTTCGATGCAGGCGCTAGAAGCGATTAAAGCCCTAGTCGGTTTACCCACCTTAATGGGCAAATTGATGTTAATTGATGGCTTAAGCATGAGTATTCGTCAATTTAACTTAAATAAAGATCCGGGGTGTCAGCACTGTGGTGATTAATTTCCGACAGCCTTCAATGACTGGCTTTGCGCTAGTGTTGGGACTCGTGCTTGCCCTGCCTCTACAAGCCAAATCCAACTTCAATTATTCACAATTTCAAGCCCAGATTGGCTTTGCAAATTTTGATGAGCCTTTTTTAATTCAGCACGCTGCAGGCCTAGTGGATGAACATTCGGCTTTGCAAATTTGGGGACTGGGACTCAGCTATCAAACCCGCCCAGGCTTGATTGTTACACTCAATACCACTCAAGGCCAGAGTTCAACCGACTTCACTAAACTCAATAGCCAAACCTATGTTGCCAAATTGGGCTATGCGATTGGAATTAAACGAAGCTGGGATGTTTATGCACACATTGGGCAGTACTTAAGCCGTGCTCAGGCTTGCAACCTAGTTGGCTGCAATCGTGTCGAACAAACAAATTTAGGCTACGACTTTGGTTTTCGTGCTGGCGCTAAAAACTGGTTTGAATGGGGAATGAACTTAAATACGATCGGGTTTTTAGAGTCTAATGAAGAATCCACCCTGGGCGCCTATGCGGCAGTATGGATTGATCGGCGTTCTAGCCTAACAGCGAGTGTGATCCGTAATACCGACACCAGTGCGATGACAGTCGGATATCGCTATAGCTTTTAAGTTTTGAAGGTTTGAGGTTTAGCAAACAAACCATGACGAATCGTCTAACTTACGACCACCAGGCCTGGTGGTCGTGGATTAAACCGGGTTAAATCACTTTAGAAAAACGATTCTGTGTGCCCGTTTTTAAATAGGCATCAAACACCATGCAGATATTTCGAATCAATAAACGCCCTTTCGCGGTGATATAAATATCTTCTGCATCCAGGGTTAATAAACCATCATCCACAAAACCTTGCAAAGACTTTAATTCCTCCGCAAAGTATTCATCAAATCGAATTCCCCACTGCTGATTTACATTCGCAAAATTCAAGTGAAAATGACTGATTAAACGCGTGATCACGTCGCGACGCAATTCATCGTCTTCGGTCAAATGCACACCACGGAAAACCGCCAGTTGTCCAGCATCAATGCGGGTGTAATAGTCATCCAAACTGCGCATATTTTGCGCGTAGGTGTTGTCGATCAAACTAATTGAGGTCGCCCCCATGCCAACTAAATCACAATCGGCATGCGTTGAATAACCTTGGAAGTTTCGATACAAGGTTTCATTACGTTGGGCAATCGCCAATTCGTCATCCGGCTTGGCGAAATGATCCATGCCGATATAAACATATCCCGCCGCTAACAAACGCTCGGTCGTCGCCTGCAAAATCGCGAGTTTTTGATCAGGCGAAGGCATGTCTTCTTCTTTCATGCGTTTTTGGGTCGGAAACATAGTAGGCATGTGTGCATAGTTAAAAATTGAGAAACGATCTGGCTCAACTTCTAATAACTTATCCAGTGTCTCTAAAAAACTGGTTTCGGTTTGAAACGGTAAACCGTAAATCAAATCTACGTTAACTGATAAAAAACCTTCCGCACGCGCCGCATTCAGCACCGTAAAGGTTTCTTGTTCTGACTGAAGTCGATTGACCGCTTTTTGCACTTTCGGGTCAAAATCCTGCACGCCTAAACTCATGCGATTAAAACCTAACTCACGCAGCAATTTAACGCTTTCGGCGGTGGCTTCACGCGGGTCGATTTCAATCGAATATTCGCCACGGTCATCGTCATACAAGTTAAAGCATTCGCGGGTTTTTGCCATCAACTGACGCATTTCATCGTGATCAATAAAAGTCGGTGTACCGCCGCCCCAGTGTAATTGCTCCACCTTACGATTTGGGTCGAACAGCTTGGCTTGCATTTCAATTTCTTTAAATAAACGTTCTAGATAAGGTGTGGTTTTAGAACGATCACGTGTCCAAACTTTGTTACACGCGCAATAAAAGCAAATCGTGTCACAAAAAGGAATATGAAAATACAGCGACAATCCACGCCCAGACGCGTTGCTGCGCTGTGCAGCTTGTTCATAATCGGCCACACCAAACGCTTCTTCAAACTGCACCGCCGTTGGGTAGGAGGTGTAACGAGGCCCACTTTGGTTGTAACGTTTGATTAACGCTGTATCAAATTGAATACCTTGTTCCATGCTTGTGTCCTCTTGTTTTTAGCCGCCATTCTATCGCAAGCACCAGGCCTGGTGCTTGCTTGCCTTGTTGGTCGTTTGGCTAAACTTGAGACAAATCAAGTTAATGGCTATCGGCTTTAGCGTGTTCGTGTTTTTCGCGCTTTTGCTGGCTTCTTTTTAGGCGTTTTGGCGGGTAAAGGTTTGCGGCCATTTTCGCTGTGTTTGGTTAAAAACTGCTGCTGGCCAAACTTGCGACCCGTACGTTTGCCTTCGCCACCCGTTAAACCGGTGCCTGCCGGCTGAAAAGACGGAATCAGATGTTTTTTACCGTTACCAATTAAATCTTCGCGCCCCATTTCGCGCAAGGCATCACGCAATAACGGCCAGTTTTCCGCGTCGTGATAACGTAAAAAGGCCTTGTGCAAACGACGTTGTTTAATGGTTTTAGGCGTAAATACCTTCTCATCTTTATCATCACGATGGATTTTTCGCAGCGGATTCAGATCGGTGTGATACATGGCCGACGCAATCGCCATTGGGCTCGGTAAAAAGGCTTGCACTTGATCGGCACGATAGTCATTGGCTTTTAACCAAAGCGCCAAGTTCATCATGTCCTCATCTGTGGTACCTGGATGCGCGGCGATAAAGTAAGGAATTAAATACTGTTTTTTACCGGCTTCTGCGGAATACTTTTCAAACATTTGTTTAAAGCGATCATACGCGCCCATGCCCGGCTTCATCATTTTATTCAGCGGGCCTTCTTCGGTATGTTCCGGCGCGATTTTCAAATAGCCGCCGACATGGTGTGTCACCAATTCTTTCACGTATTCAGGGGTTTCCACTGCCAAGTCATAACGCAAACCGGATGCAATCAATACCTTTTTGATTCCCGGCAAAGCGCGGGTTTTGCGATACAACTCAATCAGTGGCGTTTGATCGGTATTTAAATAACGGCAAATGCCCGGATGCACACAAGACAAACGACGACAGTTCGATTCAATACGTGGGTCTTTACACGCCAATCGCCACATATTGGCGGTCGGGCCACCTAGATCGGAAATCACACCAGTGAAACCTTTAACTCGGTCTCGAATGTCTTCTACTTCACGCAAAATGGATTCTTCTGAACGATTTTGAATCACACGGCCTTCGTGTTCGGTGATCGAACAAAAAGTACAACCGCCAAAACAACCGCGCATAATATTCACTGAAAAACGGATCATTTCCCAAGCCGAAATCTTGGCCTCGCCATATTGGGGATGCGGCGCACGTGCATAAGGCAAATCAAACACGCCATCCATTTCGGGTGTGCTGAGTGGAATCGGCGGCGGATTAATCCACAAATCACGGTCACCATGACGCTGAACTAATGCTCGTGCATTGCCCGGATTGGTTTCAAGATGGAACACGCGTGAGGCGTGAGCATACAGCACCGCATCGTCACGCACCTGTTCAAACGACGGCATACGAATTACGGTTTTATCTCGCGGGTGATGGCGTGGAATTTCCAACGCCACCCGTACCACTTGCACACCATTTTGTTGATCAATGCTTTGAGCGGCTTGTTCGGTCTGGGTCTTTTTAGTTTCGCAGCCTTCTTCGGTCACCATTTCATAAGGGTTAAGATGCGGTGTTACCAGGCCTGGTGTATCGACTTCGGTTGAGTCCATCACAATAAAGCCTTCCGGAACACGCGGCACAATATAAGCCGTACCGCGAACATCACGCATATCTTTAATCGACTCACCTTTGGCTAAACGATGCGCGATTTCAACAATCGCTCTTTCGGCATTGCCATACACCAACAAATCGCCTTTGGCATCAAAAATCACCGAACGACGAACTTTGTCTGACCAATAATCATAATGCGCAATCCGGCGCAAGCTGGCTTCTATGCCACCTAAAATAATCGGTTTGTTTTTATAAGCTTCTCGACAACGTTGCGAATACACCGCGGTTGCACGATCCGGGCGTTTACCAAAGTCATCATGCGGCGTGTAAGCATCGTTGTGACGCAGTTTGCGGTCAGAGGTGTAATGGTTAACCATCGAATCCATATTGCCGGCGGTAACCCCAAAAAATAAAGTCGGTTCACCCAGCGCACGGAAGTCATCAACCGATTTCCAATCAGGTTGGGCGATAATGCCGACACGAAAACCTTGCGATTCCAACATACGCCCGACCACCGCCATACCAAAGCTAGGGTGATCAACATAAGCATCGCCTGTCACCAAAATAATATCGCAGGCATCCCAGCCTAATAAATCCATTTCGGCACGGGTCATCGGCAAAAATGGCGCCACGCCAAACTTGTGTGCCCAGTGTTTGCGATAAGAGAAAATATTTTTGGCGCCTAACATGTCGTAACCCTAGCGAAATAAAGTCGAATATTATACCCGATTGATTGGTCGTTAACTTAATGAAAAAACTTCGTTTTACGCGATAAAAACCAGAACAATAAAGAGGGAATTAAGAAAGAAGAGAGGTTGGTCGAATTGGGTCAGTTTTTAAACTAAGGATTTAAAAAGCCCGCTTAATCAAATTAATCAAACGGGCTGAGAATTACTTGGAGGCTTTTTTAACGGCTTTCTTTACCGCTTTTTTAACTTTCTGCTTGCTAGATAAGCCTTTTTTAACCACAGCTTTAGTCACTTTATTGACGACTTTTTTAGCGTTTTTCTTTTTTACGTCGTTATTCGAAACGGCTTTTTTAGTGGCTTTTTTGGCTACTTTCTTAACATCTTTTTTCTTTACGTCTTTAGACATGTCGGACCCCTTTTTGAAAATGAAAACCTGGTTATTTTTAAAACCATTAGTAATAAATTATAACCATTAGTTTGTTTTTTTCAAGCTACCTATCCAGACAAGCCCATAAAACGATACAATACGGCTTATCTTTTCTTGATTTAAGGCAACTTTAATGACATTTATAGAGTTCAAAAAACACCTGCTAGATGCGGATATTTCGCTGCCTAAGTTCAGTAAATTAATCAAGGTAAGCGAAAAAAATTTACAGTCTTATAAAAAGAAAGACAGCGTACCTAACCCAATTGCGGTCATTGTGGTTTGCTTTGTTGAAATGAAAAAAGCCGGGCTGGATTACAAAAGCATTATTAATAGTTTAGAACTAAAAGCGAAACAAAAAAAAGGGGCCGGATTTGCGAAAAAACCGCGAACCCAAGCCCCATGATGCAAACTATGTAGTGAAAAAAGCTTAGCTTAGCTGTCCGTTATTATTTCTTACGTAACAACCAGGCCTGGTGAATCTTAGGACTGCGTTTAAAGTCTTCTGGCAGGGTTTTACGTGTGATGTCTTCAATCGCCCAAGCGCTTAAAGCCTCTGGATCAAGCTTAAACTTCTGGCGGTTATTGGAAAACACTAATACACCGTTTTGAGTCAACAAATGCCCGGCTTGTTCAATTAAATCAACATAATCACGCTGCACATCCAATACGCCTTCCATGCGTTTAGACGATGAAAACGATGGCGGATCAAGGAAGATCACATCAAATGGCGTGAGCTCAGGTGGGTTTTGCAACCAAGCGACCACATCTTCTTGTAATAATTCATGGCGTTTTAAATCCATATCATTGGTCATGAAGTTATGTTTCGCCCAGTACAAATAGGTTTTCGACATATCCACACTCAACGAGCTGTTCGCGCCTTTGACGGCGGCTTGCACGGTGGCGGTGGCGGTGTAACAAAACAAGTTTAATAAACGTTTGCCTTTTGACAATTCGCCTACCATGGCACGCACATCACGGTGATCCAAAAATACGCCCGTATCAAGATAATCCGCAAAATTGACTCTTAGTTTGGCGCCGTTTTCGATAATCGTAAAATAGTCTTTACGCTCTTCGAGTTTTTCATATTGACTGCCGCCACGTTGACGTTGGCGAATTTTAAACAAAATACGTTCACTGGGTATATCCATTACGTCCGGCAAAACCGACATGGCTTCGTATAAACGGCGTTTGGCTTTGGCGGCATTCACCGTTTTAGGTGCCGCATATTCATTAACCACCAGCCACTCACCGGCTTCTAGCGTATGGTAATAATCAATCGCCAAAGCGTATTCTGGCATGTCTGCATCATAAACACGGAAAGCCATCACCTTATTGCGATCGGCCCATTTACGCAGGATTTTTAAGTTTTTGCGTAACCGATTGGCAAACATTTGCGCACCTTCGGTTTGGGCTAAATCCGCCATCGAAACTTCAACTTCGGCCGCCAAATCTACCCCTGCTTTTAAAGCCGGTTGGCGGAAAAACTCTTCCTGGATGTCAAAACGGAATAACTTACACTCCAACGCGCCATTAAAAAAGCTGTGGTCGCGTTTGGCTTTTATACCTAAATATAAACCCAACTCTTTATTACAGGTCAAAACCGCCGCTTGCCAGCCTACAAAGTGAGTTTTTAAACACTCGCCAATTTGTACATATAAGGCTTTAACTTCGTCTTCTTCACCTAAGCGTTCACCATAAGGTGGATTGGCAACCACCAGGCCTGGTGTCCATTCACCCCAAGGTTTGGCTTCGTTAATATTTAATAACTGCACCTCAATCACACCATCCAACCCAGCTTGCTGAATAGCTTGTCGAGCAATTTTTATCGCGCCAGGATGGGAGTCCGAACCGTAAATGGCTGGTAAATTCTTTAAACCTTCCGATTCACGTTTTTCAGCGTCCACCACCAAATCTGACCAAATTTCGCGCTGATGTCCTAGCCAAGACAAAAAACCCATGTCTTGCGCTTTGGCTAAACCCGGTGCACTATCGGCAGCGATCATCGCGGCTTCAATTAAAAACGTACCCGAGCCACACATCGGGTCGTATAACACGCCACCTTGTTTGGCCATATCTAACCAGCCGGAACGTATCAAAATAGCGGCTGCGATATTTTCTTTTAACGGTGCTTTAACTTGCTGACCTTCACGATAACCACGTTGATGCAAACTATGACCACTTAAGTCCAAGCTTAAAGTGAACTGATTGCGATTAAGGTGACCATGTAAACGAATATCGGCATAATCCACATCTACCGAAGGCCGAACCCCTCGGTTATCACGGAAATAATCCACTACCGCATCTTTAATTTTCAACGCGCCAAAGTGCGTATGCTCAATCCCCATGCCTTTGCCGGTAAACGAAATTGCAAAGCTGTGGTCTTCGCTCATATGACGTGACCAGTCGATTGCACGCACCGTATCGTAAAGCGCCTCTTGATTCGGCAATTCAGCTTCCACCAACACTAAATAAATTCGGTTAGCCAAACGCGACCACAAACAAGCACGGTAACCGTCCACCAGCCCGCCTTCAAACGCGACGCCGCGTGGCTGAGCTTTAACATTTTGGGCGCCCAGCGCCATCAACTCTTCGCGTAATAATTCAGATAAGCCACTCGGTGCGGTCGCAAAAAATTTCATAAATTCTCTCACTGTAAATTTAGCGCTAATTTTACCCTCTTTAAGGCAAGGTTTCGGTAAAATAGCGACTCGACTATCAAATAAAGTAAAGCTTGCTAAAACTATGTTCTTAACGTGCCTATCCAGATTCCGTCAAACGACTCAACTTTTATTCGCGGCGAGTATAATGCTGGCAACGACCCAGGTGAGTGCGCAATCCGAAGCCGAGTTCCAGGCCTGGTTAACCAACTTTAAACAGCAAGCTAAATCACAAGGCATTTCTCAACCTACACTAGATAGAGCCTTTGCCGATGTACGCCTGAACCAGCGAGTGCTGGAACTAGATCAACGTCAACCCGAATTTACCCGCACCTTTTGGCAATATTTTGAAGCCACGGTCACCGACTGGCGAATTAAAAAGGGCATCGAACTTTATGAAGAAAACCGCCCATTACTAGATGAAGTCACAAAAAAATACGGTGTGCCTGGTCGATTCTTAGTGGCTTTTTGGGGTATGGAAACTAACTATGGCGGCTTTACCGGCAATATTCCTATCATAGAAGCCTTAGCCACGCTGGCCTACAACCCACGCCGTAGCGAGTTTTTCACCAACCAACTGATTTACGCCTTACGCATTTTGGATGAAGGCCACATTCCGTTCGAACAAATGAAAGGTTCATGGGCTGGCGCGATGGGGCAAACCCAATTTATGCCTTACAACTATCTGCGATACAGTGTCGATGGCGACAACTCTGGGCGCAAAGACCTTTGGAACAGCTTGCCTGATGTGTTTCATTCATCTGGAAACTTTTTGAACCAACTGGGCTGGAACAAAGAAGAAAACTGGGGACGCGAAGTGCGACTGCCTACCCCATTTAATTATGCGTTAGCCGACGGTTCAACCCGTCGGTCTTTATCCGAATGGCGCGAAATGGGCATTACCCTCGCGGATGGCCGTCCGGTGCCTAATATCGATATGCAAGCGGCTTTATTAATGCCTTCCGATTATCGCGGCCCCGTGTTTTTGGTGTACAACAACTTTTTTGTCATCAAACGCTGGAATAATTCCAACAGTTACGCTTTAGCCGTTGGGCATTTGGCCGATAGATTGATAGGACGCGAACCACTAGTCGCCACCAAACCGTCTGACGATGAAGCCTTAAGTAAACAACATGTCAGTGAACTTCAGCGCCACTTGCGTGGTTTAGGTTATGCGTTGGGTGGCATTGATGGTGTAGCTGGCACAATGACTCGCCAAGCGATTCGCGAATTCCAAGTCGATCGCAGCTTGCCAGCCGATGGCTTTCCAAGCATGCACCTGTTAAAAACTCTCCGAGAGGCCGTACAGTAATGAATCAGGCTAATAATCAGCCCGCTTATTTTGCTTGGCTCCATTCCCCGCTGGGTTTGGGCTATCAGTTTTGGAAATTACAAGCGCGCAGCGTCAAAATTGAGTACCGCCAACTGCGCGAACAAAAGGCTCAAGAGTCCAACTAACCGGCTTCATCAAAGTTTTCTGTGCGCATCATTTGCATAACATCATTAATTAACGCTAATATAATGGCTCACTTAACATTAAGATTCACTTAATATGAATCATTATTCTTAATCAAGAGTCTCAGCTATGCATCTAAAGCCTGTCCATTTTTTTCCTTTTTTACTCATCAGTCTAACTAGCTTAGGGTTATTGTCAGGTTGCAGCTCAGATTCCACTAATGCACTGTCCACCCCAAAACCTTATGTTCTGACCACCCAAATTGAACAAGGTGCGTTTTTAGAATGGCATCTCAGTGGTCAAGTAGAAGCTCAAAAAACCGTTCAATTAGGTTTTCAGGTCAATGGACAAGTAGCAAAACGCCTAGTGAACCCCGGCCATGCGGTTAAAGCTGGTGATCTGCTGCTCGAACTTGACCGAACCGATTTAAACCTTAGATTGCGTGCCGCCCAAGCTAATCTGGCCGCGACCCAGGCCGAGTTGAATTTAGCCAAAACCGAAGCCAAACGTTCACAGGATTTACTAGATCGTAAGTTAGTTTCTCAACAAGAATATGACCGAGCGCAAAACCAGGTCACCACCTTACAACAACGCGAAATCGCATTGCAACGTGAATTAGAACTCGCACAGCGTCAACTGAACTATGCACGCCTCAACGCACCAGCACCAGGCCTGGTGCAATCGGTAGCGGTGGATAAAGGTCAAGTCGTTTCCGCAGGCCAAACGCTGATTGAGTTTATATATCAAGATGGCCTTGATGCCGTAGTTCAAATACCCGAATCCCGCATTCACGCTGTACCCAAACAAGCTAAAGCGACTTTGCGGCACCAACCAAACCAAACCATAAACGTCAGCTTGCGCGAGTTAAAACCTAGCGCGCATAGTGGTTCTCGCACTTGGCAGGCGCATTATGCGTTGCCGGCGGATGCTCAAGTGCAACTCGGGCAATCATTGCGTTTAAGCTTTGGCGATAATCTAGACTTAGCCAAAGTACCGTTATCCGCCATTTATGAACAAGCCGAGGGCGCATATATTTGGGTTTACGCTGACCAACAAGTGAACTTGGTATCGGTTGAGGTGGTTCATCTGAGCTCTGAATATGGCTTGATTAAAACCGACCTGCCCGCAAACACTCGCATAGTTAAAGCCGGCGTGCACCTATTAAAAGACGGCCAAGCCGCTCAGGAGCGGCCGCTATGATGGATCGATTTAATCTTTCCGCCTGGGCGGTTAGAGAGCGTTCACTCACGCTTTATTTTATTATTTTAGTGGCACTGGCGGGTCTGTATGCTTTTAGTCAGTTAGGCCGTGCCGAAGACCCTAGTTTTACGATTAAAGTCATGACCGTCTCCGCCAATTGGCCTGGAGCCAGTGCCCAACAAATGCAAGAACAAGTCGCGGATCGCCTCGAAAAACGCATTCAAGAAGCGCCCTACTTTGACCGAGTAGAAACCATCAGTCGCCCTGGTCAAGTCAACATGCAAATTCAGTTTCAGGATCACACCCCCGCCAGCGAAGTTCACAATGTATTTTACGAGGTACGTAAACGTATGTTGGACGAAGCGTCAAAATTACCTCATGGCGTGCAAGGCCCGTTTGTAAACGACGATTTCTCGGATGTGTATTTTACGCTCTACGCCTTAACTGCCCCCGAACTAGCGCAACACCAACTTATTGCACCTGCCGAAAAAATTCGTGATCAACTGTTGCGTGTGGACGGTGTACAAAAAGTGAACTTGCTCGGCGAACGCCCTCAAACTGTATTTATTGAGTTGGCCTCAACTGAACTCGCCAGACTTGATTTAAGTCCGCAACAAGTATTTGATGCAATTGACGCCCACAATCGACTGACACCCAGCGGCCAAATTGACACCCAAGCCGCACGTGTATATCTGCGCCTAGATACTGATTTATCCGAGCCCGAAACGCTGCGCAACCTGCCTTTATCGGTTGATGGCAAAAGCTTTCGTTTAGGCGATATTGCAAATGTTGAGCAGGGTTATCAAGACCCGCCCACTTACCTGATCCGCGATCGCTCACAGGAAAGCTTGCTGATTGGCGTAATTATGCAAAAAGGCTTTAACGGTTTAGATTTAGGCGACAATCTCGCCCAAGCCGAACAGCAAATAAATGCTGAACTGCCGCTGGGATTTCATTTAGATAAAATCACTGACCAAGCCGATGCAATTAACAAAGCCATTAACGAATTTCAAATGAAATTTGTCATTGCGTTAGTGGTGGTCATGTTGGTGAGTTTTTTAGCGTTAGGTTTAAGAGCAGGCCTGGTGGTTGCGCTGGCCGTGCCTTTAACCTTGGCGATGACCTTCTTTATTATGATGCTGATGGGCAAAAACCTGGATCGAATTACACTGGGCGCCCTGATTTTGGCATTAGGATTATTGGTGGATGACGCCATTATTGCGATTGAAATGATGCTGGTAAAAATTGAAGAAGGTCTCGATAAAGTTCAAGCCGCCTCTTATGCCTGGTCGGTGACCGCTATGCCAATGCTTGTCGGCACTCTTATTACCGCTGTAGGCTTTGTGCCGATTGGATTTGCGGCTTCAAATGTTGGCGAATACGCCGGTAATATTTTCTGGATTTTAGGCATATCCCTGATCGCTTCCTGGCTAGTTGCGGTATTGTTTACACCTTATCTGGGCGTCAAACTTTTACCCAAACACGCGGTGCACCATAGCCATAACGAGCAACCCAATCCCTATGACACAAGACTTTACCAAAAACTGCGTGCCGCCATTACCTGGTGTGTGCATCAGCGTAAAACCGTGCTATTAACCACCTTTATATTATTTGTATTATCGGTGGTTGGCATGGGCAAATTGGTGGAGAAGCAATTTTTTCCAAGCTCAGATCGACCAGAATTGATGGTGGATATTTATTTACCAGAAGGCAGCGCCATTCAAGTCACCGATAAACTCACACAACGCATCGAAAAAGTGCTCGCCGAGCAACCTGAAGTGCGCTCGCTTTCGAGTTATGTCGGTCAAGGGGCACCGCGTTTCTTCCTTGCACTCAACCCAGAACTGCCAAACCCGGCGTTTGCCAAAATTATTGCGATCACCGCTGACCGTAATGAACGTGATGTTTTGCAAACACGCATGCAAAACCTGATTGACCAAGGCGAGTTTGCCGAGGCACGGGTAAGGGTTCACCCATTACTTTATGGCCCACCGGTTATCTGGCCGGTCACTTTCCGTGTAATGGGCGAAGACCCTATCGTTTTGCGCAATATTGCAACTCAAGTTAGAGACGTTATGGAACAACATCCGCAAACCATTCAACCGCATTTAGAATGGGGCGAGCGTGCCCCCATTATCAGCCTTGATCTGGATACAAATCGTTTGGCACAACTGGGTTTAACGCCGCTAGAGTTACAAAACCAACTGCAGTTTTTGTTGAATGGTGTCACCGTATCCGAGCTACGTGATCAAACCCGCAGTGTTCAACTGATTGCGCGTGCGCCGGATAACGAACGTCTCAACGTATCGACGGTTGGCAGCTTACAAATTAAAACACGCAGCGGTGAAAGTGTTTCACTTGAACACTTAGCACAATTAAAGGTCGAGTTTGAAGATCCCGTATTAAAACGCCGTAATCGCATGCCGTATTTATCGGTTAATTCAGAAATCAAACCCGGCGCGCAACCACCCGATGTCACCATGCAAATCTGGCCTGATTTGCAAGCGATTAACGCCAATTTACCTTTAGGTTATCAGATTGAAATCGGTGGTTCGGTTGAAGAATCCGGCAAAGCACAAGGCTCGATTCAAGCCATGATGCCGGTGATGGTAGTGTTAATGTTTACCCTAGTAATGTTGATGATGCGCTCATTCAGCGGCATGTTTATGGTGATCTTAACCGCCCCGCTTGGGCTAATTGGTGCGGTGATGGCGTTGCTGTTGTTTTCACAACCTTTTGGCTTTGTGGCGACGCTGGGGTTAATTGGTTTGGCAGGTATCCTCATGCGTAATACGCTGATTTTGGTCGGCCAGATAGATGACAACAAACGCCAAGGCATGAACGACTATGAAGCCGTAATTGATGCCACCGTAAGACGCGCACGCCCGGTTATTCTGACCGCTCTGGCGGCGGTTTTGGCGTTTATACCATTAACCACCTCAACCTTCTGGGGGCCGTTGGCTTATGTGTTAATTGGCGGGGTGACGATGGGAACCGTGTTGACCTTGTTATTTTTACCGGCACTCTATAGCAGCTGGTTTAAAGTCAAAACCGCTTAACCCGAACAATGCGACCCCTTAGAAACAAAAAACCACCAGGCCTGGTGGTTTTTTGTTTCTAATAAATTAATGAACGCGCTTAGCCTGAATACGCTTAAATCTAAGTCTCATCAACTGAGGTAGAAGATAACTCCACGGCTGCTGCATTTTCTAGCGCTTCACGCTCAGCTTTGGGAATATAGCGTGGCTTTTTAACCGGCTGGTTTTTAGCCTTTTCTTGCTGCATTCGCTTTTTAACTTTTTGGTAAATCTTTTTCTGACGGTTCATAACTTCTTATTCCACTTCATCCGTTAATCGAGTTAGCCGGATGGATTATTTCGCTGTTGGCTTGCCTTTAGGTCGCAAGAAAAACTCATAAATAATAAGCATCGCCGCCCCTAAGGTAATCGCCATATCGGCGATATTAAAGGTCGCGTAATGCCAAGAACCGTAATAGAAATCGAGAAAATCGGTGACACGGCCAAACAACACGCGGTCAATTAAATTACCGATCGCGCCGGCTAGAATTAGGTTTAAACCCAATACTTCAAACGTGGGCTGGGCTTTTAATTTAGCCAACCAAACCACCAGGCCTGCACTCACGGCCAAAGCCAACAAAGCAAAAAACCAACGTTGCCATCCGCCCATCTCGGCCAAAAAACTAAACGCCGCACCATAATTAAACACCAGGGCTAAATTAAAATGCGGCATTACCGCGACTGGTTCAGCAAAGGTTAAATAACTCAACGCCAAAAACTTGGTGAATTGATCTAATACCAGCACCAGGCCGGCTAACCAAACATAACGCAAGCCACTCTGACGAAAAACTGGCTTATGCATAATGGCGCACTTCGCCTTCTCCAGCGACGTTATCGACACAACGCTGGCATAACTCGG
>NZ_JACUTY010000094.1 GCF_014859555.1 Thiomicrospira sp.
TCGTTAAAGTCTTCAATACCTTCTGGCGACATCACCCACAAGCGTTGCGCTAATGAGGATACAAATTCACGGTCGTGGCTAACAAACACCACCGTACCCGGATAATCGACCAAAGCTTGATTTAAGGATTCGATTGACTCCATATCCATATGGTTGGTCGGTTCATCCATTAACAATACGTTGGGTTTTTCCAACATCAGTTTGCCAAACATCATGCGGCCTTTTTCGCCGCCTGATAACACCTTGACCGATTTATCTATGTCTTTTTGCGAAAACAATAAACGCCCTAAAATCGCGCGAATCGCTTGTTCATCATCAGTGGGCTGTTTCCATTGGCTCATCCAATCAAACAAGGTCATATCAATCGCAAATTCGTGAGTGTGATCCTGTGCGTAATAACCTACGCTGGCGTTTTCGGCCCATTTAACTTTACCGGAATCCAGTTCCAAGTCACCGATTAACGCGCGTAAAAGCGTAGTTTTACCGACGCCATTCGGGCCGATAATCGCGACTTTTTCACCGGCTTCTACCATGGCGCTGAAATGGTTTAAAACCGCAGTGGTGTCAAAGGTTTTGCTGACGTTGTCGCATTCCACCGCCGAACGGAACAGTTTTTTGTCCTGATCGAAGCGAATAAATGGGTTCATGCGGCTAGATGGTTTGACTTCGGCAAGTTCAATTTTATCAATCTGCTTGGCACGCGAGGTCGCTTGTTTGGCTTTTGAAGCATTCGCCGAAAAGCGACTAACAAAGGTTTTTAACTCACTAATCTGCGCTTTTTTCTTCGCGTTATCCGCCAACAGTTGATCGCGAACTTGGGTAGACGCCATCATATAGTCGTCATAATTGCCTGGATAGATACGCAATTCGCCATAGTCCAAATCCGCCATATGGGTGCACACACTGTTTAAAAAGTGGCGATCGTGCGAAATGATAACCATGGTGCTGTTGCGCGAATTTAAAATGTTTTCCAACCAACGAATCGTGTTGATATCTAAGTTGTTGGTGGGTTCGTCAAGCAATAAAATATCTGGGTTAGAGAACAAGGCTTGCGCCAATAACACCCGCAGTTTCCAACCAGGAGCGATCTCCGACATTGGGCCATAATGCATCTCCACCGGAATTTCCAAGCCTAATAACAATTCACCTGCTCGCGCATCGGCGGTGTAACCGTCCATTTCACCAAACTCAACTTCCAGTTCGGCGACTTTTAGGCCGTCTGCTTCTGACATTTCGGCCAAGCCATAAATGCGATCGCGTTCTTTTTTAATTTCCCATAATTCAGCGTGGCCCATGATCACGGTATCAATGACGCTAAAGTTTTCGTAAGCAAACTGATCCTGGCGTAATTTACCCAAACGTTCGTTGGGGTCGAGCATCACCTGGCCAGCGGTAGATTCTAAATCGCCCCCTAAAATTTTCATAAAGGTGGACTTGCCGCAGCCATTTGCGCCAATCAAACCATAGCGGTTACCGCCGCCAAATTTAATTGAGATGTTTTCAAACAGCGGCTTTTCGCCGAATTGCATGGTGATATTCGCGGTAGAGATCAAAGCATTATTTCCTGTTAAATCATAGGTGAGCGCGCATTCTACTCGTTTTAACAAAATATAGCGAATGGCCACCTCGATTAACCAACCACCAGGCCTGGTGCTGGGTGAGACTTGCGTTATAATCTATCCACATTTTTAATAGTGAGAGAACGCAATGCAAACATCGAGCTTAATTGAATTACTGCCTGATTTTAATGCCCTGCAAGCCGATCAAATCGAAGCGAAAGTCGATCAGTTGTTGGCCGACAGTCGTCATCAGCTTGCACAAATTGTCGCCTGTGATGCGCCGCCAAGCTGGCAAAACCTAGTCGAGCCAATGGAGCAAATCGAGCATGGCTTTGAATCTATTTGGGAACCGATTGGGCATTTGGATTCGGTGCGTAATGCCGATGATTGGCATGCGGCTTATGATGCTTGTTTGCAAAAAGTCACCGAATACCATACTGAAGTGGGGCAAAACCAAGCCTTGTTTGCACGTTTTAACCAACTTGCAAACAGCCCAGCTTATGCAGAACTTAATATCGCGCAGAAAAAAGTGGTGGATAACGCGTTGCGCGATTTTCGTTTATCCGGTATCGCTTTACCCGCCGCACAGCAAGCGCAATACAAACAAATCAGCCAGCGTTTATCGCAGCTGTCTAGCCAGTTTGGCAACCAGGTTTTAAAAGCCACCCAGGCCTGGTCAAAACACATTACGGATGCCAACGAGTTGGCGGGTTTACCTGAATCCGCATTGGGTTTATTGCAACAATACGCCCAACAAAAACAACTTGACGGCTGGCGTGTAACCTTAGATGGTCCGAGTTATTTGGCGGTGATGACCTATGCCGATAATCGAGAATTACGTGAACAAGTTTATCGCGCCTTTTCAACGCGTGCATCCGACCAAGCGGATAACCCAGAGCTAGATAACAGCGCCAATATTGACGAGATTCGTCAACTGCGTCACCAGCTCGCATTATTGTTAGGGTTTAACAATTATGCTGAACGTTCGCTCGCCACCAAAATGGTCGAATCCACCGATCAAGTGATCGGCTTTTTGCGAGATCTCGCACGCCAAGCCAAACCCCAAGCCCAGCAAGACTTAACCAATTTGCGTGAATTTGCTAACCGCCAATTAGGTTTAACCGACTTGCAGCCTTGGGATGTGACTTATGTCAGCGACAAACTCAAACAACAACGGCTTAACCTGTCGCAAGAGGTTTTAAAACCCTATTTTCCGGTCGAACAAACTTTAGGCGGTTTGTTTAATCTTGTCGAACGCCTGTTTGGGGTGAAAGCCGTGCAAGTGAGTGGGGTATCGGTTTGGCATGACGAGGTGCGGTTTTACGAATTGCATGATGAGCAAGATCAATTGGTCGCCGGCTTTTATTTAGATTTATACGCGCGAGAAAACAAACGTGGCGGTGCTTGGATGGACACAGTGCAAACCCGTTGGCGTCACCCAAATGGTGAGCTGCAAGTGCCGGTCGCACATTTAATTTGCAACTTCACCCCACCAATAGGCTCAAAACCAGCTTGTTTAACGCATGATGAAGTCACTACTTTATTCCATGAATTTGGTCATGGTTTGCATCATATGTTGACCGAAATGGAACACATGGATATTTCCGGTATCAATGGCGTGCCTTGGGATGCGGTCGAACTGCCCTCGCAATTTATGGAAAACTTTTGTTGGGAACGCGAAGGCTTAGACTTAATTTCCGGCCATGTAGAAACCGGCGAAGCTTTGCCGGATGCGTTATTTGAATCGCTTAAACAAAGTCGGCATTTCCAGTCTGCGATGATGATGGTGCGCCAGTTGGAGTTTTCGTTATTCGATTTTTTACTGCATGCCGAATACGACCCGCAAGTCGTCGAATCGGTTGAGTCGGTGATTCAACGTGTGCGTGATGAAGTCGCCGTGATTCAACCGCCCAGCTACAACCGGTTTGCCCACAGCTTTAGCCATATTTTCGCTGGTGGTTATGCGGCGGGTTACTTTAGTTATAAATGGGCCGAGGTGTTATCAGCGGATGCATTTAGCTTGTTTGAAGAGCAAGGTATTTTAGATGTTGAAACTGGCCGTAAATTTAAAAACACGATTTTAGCCGCCGGCGGTTCGGTGGACCCGATGGTGTTATTCAAAGCCTTCCGCGGCCGCGAACCGCAAATTGATGCGTTATTACGCCATTCCGGCATTGCCGTTTAAGGGTT
>NZ_JACUTY010000095.1 GCF_014859555.1 Thiomicrospira sp.
TTTCGCCTTGTTGAATGAGGGCTTGAAGGTTCATTTATTTGTAGTAGCCTTTGTAGGCTTGAATCGGATCTAGTGTGGCCGTTAGGTTAAGCGATTTATTCGCTAAGAAGTCTTCGATTTCAACATCCACAATCGGCGATTGCTTGTTGTTTATGAGATCGACTTTTTCTTTGATAATGTCCACCGCCACGACTTCGTGGTGCTGGGCTAATAATACGGCTAACGATAAGCCAACGTAACCGGTACCGGCAACGGCAATTTTCATGTTTGTATCCTTCTTATCACTCTTTGTTATTTTCTTTTTGAGTGTTTTGTATAGTGTTGAGTTCTTCTGTTAACTGTTCATACTCTTCGCGTTTGCGTTGGATGAATCGTTCGGTTAATTCAATCCGTTCACGTATGCCTTGCGGTGTGAGCACATAGCGATAACCGAGTTTATTGGGGTTTTGAGCAAAGCGTTCGGCTTTGACTAGTCCTTTTTCGATGAGGGATTTGAGCACGTAATTGGTTTTGCCAATGCTAAAGCCGAGCTTTTCCGCCAAGGTGCGCTGGTTAGGCTCGGTGCTTATGTAACGCAAGGTTTGTAAGCGTGTTTCGGAATCCATTTGTTTTAATACCTAGTTTTATTTAATTCACTTTAACAGCAAAGCATTAAGGCATTGCATCATTCAAAAACCAGGCCATTAAAGACGCTACCGCTCTACGCTGTCGTTACGCATTTCGAAAAATAAGCCGTGTTTTGCTTTAAACTTGGTGACGCACAACGTCGCGTTCAACTTTTGAATAAGGTGAGAAGTTTACACGAGAGGGTGGTGGTTTTCTAAAACTTTCACGCAGGAATTAAAACTTAGTCGTTGCGACTAGACTACAAATGACGCTACAGCTTTCACTATAGCCCAGTGCGAGATATTGCTGTAAGGCTCTGTCGATACTTTGCTCTGGATCACTCATTTCGTCGAGGCGTGGACTGTCAACCCTTTTTTGCTTACAAAAGTTATCGAGTTTTCGCGTCCATCGTGCGTTCTGGCCGATTAAAAGAAGTTGTTTCAGGAGATTAGGTTCCTTGCTGGGTCTTGTTTGGTGTTTAGCAGCCTAACTATTAAAATGTGTTGTTCGACTATCTTGTAATAAATTGCGTGACTTTTATGCACCAATCGACGATGCATCGGCAATACATTGAAATATCTTGACCAATCTCTGGAAAGTCAGTTAATTGCTTAAAAGTGTCACGCAGTCCTTTCAAATACGCGTTAGCTTGTGGCGAACCGAAGTTTAAAATTGTGTAAACAAATATTTCCTGGATATCTAAAGCGGCTTGCTCAGATATTTCATAACGCATTGTTTAAAACTCTAGCTTTTGCTTTCGCATAAATATCTTCGAGTGATAAACCACTTGGTATGTTGGCTTTTGGTTCGGACAAGATGCCTTGTAATTCTTCCAATGCACTTTGTTTTTCACGCTCCGCTTCTATTAAGCTAGCTACATAGTCGCCGAGCTGCTCCAGATGACCATCAAGACGCTTGTTAACGTAACGGCTGATATGATCCGGCAATTCAATTGTATGTGTATGCATTACGGCCTCCCATTTAATCACTCTAACAAAGTCAAACTCTAGCACTTCTCGAGATATGAGTGCAATTTATCAAACAGCGCGTAAAACTTCGTCCTTCAGGGCGGAGATTATAAGCGCTATACGATAAAGGCAAAATCTGCGCCCATTTGAGTGAGAAAATTGCGAATTTTTTGGATCAGTGCGTTTTCTAATTCTTTTTCTGAGTGTTCTTCAGCCAACTCTAAAAAATCAAAGGTGTATTCGTCTTTGATGATTAGGTCGGATTGTTGTAATTCTGCGGGGAACGTATTGGCAAAATTGGTTTGGCCAAGCAGCGTTTTTTCATAGGTTTGGTTATCAATTTGATGATCGAGAACACGAACACTCCAGCCGTTTTTGAGCGTGGCTTGAATGTAAAATTGTTGCGCAAGCGGGTCTTTAAGCTTTTGCAGGATTTTAAGGTTATGCGATCAACTAATTTCTGCAGACAGTGTCTGCAGTTTTGGTTGTACTTGATAAGCCAGGTAGTAATTGCGCATATTCCAAAGGTTGCGCTCACTCAAGCCAGCGTTGCCCACAAACTCTTTTTGCCGTTCTTCGGCCAGTTGCATCACTATGGATTTTCCCCACCCATGGTGTTCTTGGCTTTCGTGAGTGCCGGTGTCTAACCAGGCAAAACCACGGCCTAGCAGTTCGACATTGAGGTCGCCGCGTTCCATATACATTTGGTTGATGGTGGTGATAGATCAAGGCGAGAACCTGAAGGAATGTTTAGACCTTGCAAGGGTTCACAACGCAGAGCTGAGAAACTTGGCGTTGCCAGAATTCATTCTGGGTTAATCGAGGTGCCCAATATTTAGCATACTTTATCAACCTAGATTATTGAATTAAATCCGCTAAATATTGGCCATAGCCGTTTTGTTTGATGTTATTGCGTGGCCGAAGGCGCTGACTTCGTTGGCTTCGCAGGGGACTGCCGCGTCGCTATCACTCCTCGCAATGCCGGGTGCAGGGTGCACCCACGCGGGTCATAAAATCATCCGGCACATAAAACATAAAGCCCTTCCCTTGTTTGCGTTTTTCTAGCAAGCCATATTGGTCGGACAAGCCGAGTAAATCGGTGCGTGCGGTTTGGTAGCTGGTGCCATGTTTGTGGCGATGCGCTTCAATTGTAAACACTTTCTCTTGTTTGAGTGCTTGGTTCAAAATAGCCATTTGCCGATGATTAAGCTGGCCTCTGAGTTTAAAGTTTTTTAACACCTGCTCGGTTTGCGCTATCTCTGCGTTTTTGCGAGCAAGATAAGCAAACAGTTCGTCTATCGCTTTTTGTAAGGTTTCAAGCTGATGAATCAGAAAATAGGTGAGATCGTTATCATCGGTTTCGGTGTGTAAATAGGCTTTGGCATATTGTGCTGGCGCTTGTTTTAACACCTTTGAAATGGAAACAAACTCGGTTAGCCAATAACCTTTTTTGGCCATATACCAGTAAAACAATGCTCGCGCAGTGCGACCGTTACCATCGACAAACGGATGGTCATAACCCAGCATAAAATGCAGTATCATCGCTTTAATCACCGGGTGAATAAACTGCTTGGGATCATCCTTGTTAGCAAAATCACACAGCGCTTGCAATCTTTGTGCCAGACTGTTCACGGGTGGCGGCATTAGCAATCGGCTGGGGCATGGCGACTTGGCCAGCGGCATGTTGATCTAACCAATGCAGTGCGGCAACATCGAGTCCGTTACACAAAACTGCATGGGTCTACCCTGCTGATCACCAAGGCTCAACTTACGCGCAAACTTATTTCGCGTAAACTTGATTACAAACCAATATTCTTCTGCGCTTAAACCTTGCGGAGGAATCGCAAATCGCAACTTATCCCAATGCACATAACGCCCGCGCTCATCACAAATTCCCAAATCCATCACCAATAATTTGGCCAAATGCAAGGTATCAGCTTGCTGCACACAATTGGCTAAAACGCGTCAATAGTGGGTGATGATGGCGGAATTTTCATAGGTTTTGCTCGACCTGGCTAGGTAAACCATTGTAGCAAAAGTTAGCACCTTGAGCACGCTACCGCTCTACGCTGTCGTTACGCATTTCGAAAAATTGGGCCGTGTTGTGT
>NZ_JACUTY010000033.1 GCF_014859555.1 Thiomicrospira sp.
GATATGGCCAAAATGGTCGAAGACAAACTCGCGCTCACAAATATTTTACGCCAAGCCAAACTCGCCGAAAAACGCCAAAGACGCTTAGACGCGATTTTGCAAACTGAAATGGATGCAATTGTGTCAATTAAGCCGGATGGTTCGATTGTGGGCGCTAACCCCGCTACCGAAAACCTATTTGGTTACGCAGTTGATCAATTAATTGGCCAAAGTGTCGATCAACTTTTAGCTCAACCTTTTTTTAATCCTCTTAACTTTGCAAGCGATCCAGAATGGCCGTTACAGCTTAATCAAAACGGTTGTATTCGCGAAGAACGAATAGGACTTCGAGCAAGTGGTGAAGAGTTTCCTTTGGAACTCAGCTTAAGCCAAGTTGAAATTGATGGCGAGCCACAAATTATTTTGATTATGCGTGATGTGTCTGAACGCAAAACTTACGAAAGCCAATTAGGTAATTTATTAGAACGCTTGCATCGCAGTCAAGAGTTTGCACATATTGGTTCGTGGGAATGGGATATGCAAACTGATAGTCTGTTTTGGTCTAATGGCGTGGCGGATATTTTTGGCTTGGTACCAGAGAACATGCAACTCACGATTGATGAGTTTAATCAATGTATACATGTTGATGATCGAGATAAAGTGGCTGAGGCTGTTTCTCAGTGTGTTGAGCAACGCAAAACTTATGATATTGAGCACCGGATTGTGCGTGCGGATGGTCAAGAATGTTGGGTGCAAGAACGCGGCGATGTGGTTTATGACGAGCAAGGTCAACCCTTACGCATGCTGGGGGTGGTGATTGATATTGATGCCAAAAAACGCGCCGAACTTGAGTTGCACGAACGTCGTCACCAGTTAAAGCAGGCTCAAAAACGTGCACGTCTAGGTCACTGGCGAACTAATTTACAAACGGGTGAGTTAAAGTGGTCTGGGGTAATTTACGATATTTTTGGAATCAATCCTGAGATAGTGCCGAGTGTTGACTTGTTTATGCAAGCGGTACACCCGGATGATCGTGTTTTGATTGAAAAAAGTCACGAAAATATGCGTCAAACCGGGGTGCATGATGTAGTCCATCGTATTATTCGAACCAACGGAGAGGTACGAATTGTTCATGAACTAGCCGAAATACAAATGGATCAACAAGGCGAACCGCTTTATCTGATAGGCACGGTTCAAGATGTAACCGAGCTCAAACAAGCCGAACAAGACTTGCTGTTACAACAGTCACGCTTACGCGAAGCGATTGAAAAGGCCGAACACGCCAGCCAAGCTAAAACTGAGTTTTTATCCAGTATGAGCCACGAACTGCGCACACCGCTGAATTCTATTTTGGGTTTTGCGCAGGTTTTGCAACAAGACCAACACCTCAATGATTTGCAAAAAGACAGTCTGAATGAAATTATTCAAGCCGGTAAACATCTGCTGGATTTAATAAACCAAATCTTGGATTTTGCCAGCATCGAATCGGGTCATTTAGAGCTAAACTTAGAAGCTGTTTCGTTAAATAAAACCCTGAATGAATGTTTAAATTTGTTAAAGCCGCAAGCCATGCAAAAAAAGGTCGAATTAATCCTTGATCTAGCCGATGAATTTAAAGTAAAAGCGGACCGTTTACGCCTTAAGCAAGTTATTTTAAACTTGATGTCAAATGGTGTTAAATACAATGTCGAAGACGGTAAGTTGAGGCTGCAAGCCCAGCCGCACGCCAAGTTTGTGCGCCTAAAGTTGATCGACACAGGTTTAGGCATTTCGGACGAGAAAATACAAAAACTCTTTACCCCATTTGAGCGTTTGGGTCAGGAGGGCAGTGCAACTGAAGGTTCGGGTATTGGCTTGTCTATCAGTAAAACCCTGATCGAGCATATGGGGGGCGAAATAGGCGTGCAGTCCTCAACTCAGCCCGGCTCGAGCGGCTCCACCTTTTGGATAGATATTCCCCTGGCTACCGACTAATTTAAAGGTTTTCACGTCAGCCACCAGGCCTGGTGGTTTGGCGCTCAAGCCTTTAAAAGGCCGCACCCAAAATATCACGGCAAAAATTAATTGAGGTGCCCATAATTATAAAGGCGGTGATGATATAGCGGACATATCTGCACCATCATGACCGATACCAGCCACACCATACCTGTAACAAACGCCCAGTTAAACTTAGGCAGATGGCCGGGATTGTTTTTATACGAACACCGAACCGGACGTTTTCAACGTCAACTGGTGATAACAATAAAAGGCGAATAGTGATAATCTAAAAGGGGTCGCGACAATTTTCACTACATGGGCGAAAATCGGGCATTAAAAAAGCCAGACTTCAATTAACGCTAAGTTATTGAAAAATCTGGCTTTAAATCTGGCTCCCGATGCTGGACTCGAACCAGCGACATACGGATTAACAGTCCGGTGTTCTACCAACTGAACTAATCGGGAATGGTAGTTCAAACTTGTCGTTTGATGGGGCGTATTATAAAGCCTCCTAAAGGCTTTGCAATAGTTTTTTTGAAAATAATTGCATCACTCTCACTAGCATTTATAAATAAACCTAAAGCGTGCTGATTTTTATGAATTTTTCATAAACGCGCTTTTTAAAACTTATGAGCTGCTATCTTTTGAGAGGACATCGTGTTGACTAAAAAACTAAAGCTTGGCTAAGCCTTTTCGGGCCTGACTTATATGGCCTGCGGCCTTTAAGAGTCCCGCAGAATTCAAGTTGGGGTTAATCGAGGCGCCCATTCGTTAAAGAGGAGAGTTATGCAGTATTCAACATTAGGTCAATCTAATATTAAAGTCAGTCGAATTGGTTTGGGCACTATGACTTGGGGTGAGCAGAACACGCAAGCCCAAGCCTTTGAACAGATGGATTATGCGTTAGATCAGGGCGTAAATTTCTGGGATGCCGCCGAGCTGTATTCGGTGCCACCAAAAGCGCAAACCTATGGCGCAACCGAAAAAATTATGGGTGAATGGTTTACTAAAAATGGTCGGCGTAATGAGGTGGTATTAGCTTCAAAAATGGCCGGTCCCGGTGAGTTTGTTGAACATATTCGTGGCGGGAAAACGCGTTTTAATGCACTTATGGTGCCACAAGCATTGGACGCTTCATTGCGGCGTCTACAAACCGATTATGTTGATTTGTATCAGCTGCATTGGCCGGAGCGTTCCACCAATTTTTTTGGTCAGTTGGGGTTCGAATATCCATCAAGCCAGCCAAATGATTTAACGCCAATGGCGGAGACCTTAGAAGCCTTAAGTAAACAAGTGGAAGCCGGTAAAATTCGCAGCATTGGCTTGTCTAACGAAACCGCTTGGGGCACGATGAAGTTTTTGCAACTGGCCGAGCAACTGGGGTTAGAAAAAATGGTTAGCGTGCAAAACCCCTATAACTTGTTAAATCGCAGTTACGAAGTGGGTTTGGCTGAAGTAGCGTATCAAGAGCAGGTAGGCTTGCTGGCTTATTCGCCTTTGGCATTTGGGTGTTTGGCGGGCAAATATTTAAATAATGCTCGACCTGAAGGCGCGCGTATTACTTTGTTTCCACGTTTCGATCGCTATTTAAATGATCAAGCCCAGGCCGCCAGTCAAGCTTATGTTGAACTCGCGCAACGTCATGCACTAGACCCAGCGCAAATGGCGTTAAGTTATGTGAATAGTCGTCCGTTTTTAACCGCGACTATTATTGGTGCCACCAATATGACGCAGTTAAAAGACAATATTGCTTCGATTGATTTGGATTTGAGTGCCGAAGTGTTAGCCGAAATTGAAGTCATTCATCAACGTTATACCTATCCTAGCCCTTAACTGGGTTAACGCATCCAGCCCATCTTGTGGGCTTGATGCATCAAAATTTAAAACGAATGCATGACGGTCGTCACCACGCCCCAAATGACGAGGTTGGATTCTTCTTTGACCGGAATCGGTGTGTAATCGTCGTTTTCGGGCACGAGCCAAGTGCCAGTTGATTTCACCGATAGACGTTTTACCGTCAGTTCCGAATCAATCGCGGCGATTACAATTTTGCCATCGACCGGATTAATACTGCGATCCACCACGAGAATATCGCCGTGGTGAATGCCGCTTTTTTTCATCGAGTCGCCCTGTACTCTAACCAAAAAGGTGGTTTCAGGGTTGCGAATATAGTGTTCATTTAAATCCAAGCGCGCTTCAATATTGTCATCTGCCGGCGATGGGAATCCGGCCACGACTTTATGTGAAAACAGCGGTAAATCGACATGGCTTGATGCATCTGGCCGTAAGGTTTGCGCGTTGTTGGCTTTAGGCAATGGCAACTCAGGCGCATCTGCTGGCGATTTTACGCGGGCTTTTAACCATTCTTTTATCACCGGAACTTGCGATTCCGGCAAACGCACCACTTTCGTGGGTTCGTTATAAAGCCCCGAACCTTTTTTGCGCCCCGCTCCAGGGCGTTTACCGCCGTGAGTTTTGGGTGTGTTTGACATCACTAAACCCCTTCTTGATTATTGATACACATACATATTGTACATTAAATTCTTTAAAGCCATTATTTGGGCTGCAGGATTTTACTTATTATTTCCATTTGGCGGAATAAAATTAAGCAAGCCTAACGCACCGTCAATAATTCATCCCAGCGCGTGGTGTAGCGCGCTGAACAGTAATCGCGCCGCATACGCCAATCTTTCTTGTTTGTTAGCCCTTCCGCCGCCAAATGTAGTTTACCTTTTCCCATTTTGCGATTCACTTCATCTAAAACCTGCATCAGGTTATCCGCTTTAGGATTGGCCGAATACTTAGGGTCGGGCGCAAATACATCCAGTTGCAACGCGCCTTTTGGGCTGATTTCGGATAAGGTTATGCCAGTTTTTTGATACACCAGGCCTGGTTGCCAAATGCGTTTTAAAGCACGCTTGGCCATTTGAATTAAGAGTGAGGTATTATCGCTCGGATACACTAACCCAAGCGTTTGATGATTGGTGTAAACGGGAAGTTTAAACGGGTCGGTTCGAATGTAAACGCTGATGGTCTGGCAGACTGAATGCTGGCCGCGCAGCTTTTCAGCCGCGCGCGCGGTGTAACTGGCGACCGCTTGCTCCATATCTTGATAATCACTCACCGGACGACCGAAGGAACGAGAGGATAGAATTTGTTGTTTATCCGGTGCCACTTCTTGTAGCTGAATACAGGCGATACCATTGAGTTCCATAATAATGCGTTCGATAATGCTGGAGCGACGTTTTAATAAGGTTGGGCTGGCGAGTTTTAGGTCTAATGCGGTATGAATGCCACCGGCTTCGAGTTGGGCGGTAAGCTGTTTACCAATGCCCCAAACGTCCCCCACTGATAGGTTTTTAAGTAAAAGGTTGATACTGGCTTCGGATAACGCGCTTAAATCCAATACACCATCGTAACCGCTAATTTTTTTGGCTAAATGATTGGCGAGTTTAGCTAGGGTTTTTGTCGGCGCGATACCGATGGCGACCGGTAAACCCAAGCCTTGTTTAACACGTTGTTTGATTTGTTGGCCGTAGGCGGTTAAATCCCACTGCGTCATGCCGGATACATCCAGAAACGATTCATCTATCGAGTAGATTTCTTGTGCCGAACCAAACTCGGAAATTAAGCGGTGCATACGGGTGCTCATATCGCCGTAAAGTTCATAGTTAGAGCTGAAAACGGCGGTGTTATGGTGCGCTAAAAAGCCTTTTACTTTAAAGTAGGGCTGAAACATCATGCTGGTGGGTTTGGCGGCGCGGTAGCCACCTGAGCCATAATTAACATTTTGTTGCTTGGCTAAGTCTTTGGCGATTTTATTCGCTGCGACAATACAACCGTCATTGTTAGATAGAACCACCACGGGCCGATTTTCGAGCGCGGGTTGAAAAGCAATTTCGCAGGACGCATAAAAACTGTTGGCATCCACTAGGGCGAATAGGGGCATAATATTAAGGCTCGGCTGTGGGTTAAGATGCAAGTTGGCTAACAAAGTGGTCTATCATAATCTATTTGTTACGTTAATCAAGTGGCCTGTAGTGGGATTTTCAAAAAACTTAAGTGAGGCTGATATGGATATAAGATTTGGAATCAGTTGGTTATTTGCTGGCGTGTTGTTGTTAACTGGTTGCACAAGTGTGCGAGACAAGGTTAAACCCGTTACTGCGTTTGAACTCGATAAATATTTAGGTGAATGGCACGAAATCGCACGTTTAGATCATTCATTTGAGCGTGGTTTAATTCAGGTTAGTGCACATTATTCGATGCGAGAAGATGGCGGGGTTAATTGAGGTGCCCTGCTGTTAAACGAGGTGTCCACTCGAAAGTCAGACATAAAAAACCGGCTTAGCCGGTTTTTTATTAACTCAGAGCAATTTGGCTCCAAGTTCCTGCAATCTGTGCATCCGTTGCAGAAAAGCATTTAGAACGGGTTTTAGTTAACCGCGTCTTTCAAACCTTTACCAGGTGTGAACTTAGCTTGCTTTCTTGCAGAAATCTGAATGGTGGCACCAGTTGATGGGTTGCGGCCAGTACGAGCCGGTACATCTTTAACACTGAACTTACCAAAACCGATTAGGCTGACTTCTTGACCTTTAACCATTAGGTCGGTCACGCCTTGAGTTACAGCACTTACCGCTGCCGTGGCGTCTTTTTTGGTCATACCAGTGTTTTGTACGATTTGTTCTACTAGGGCTTCTTTAGACATGCTGCATCTCCATTCGTTGGATAATTGTGTAAAAAAATGTAAAGCAATTCTTTGAATCTCAAACTTTAGCAGAAAATCGGCGTTTGAACAGCGAAAATTAACTAAAACCCGCTATTTATAAGGTTTCGGATTGATTTTGAGCATATTTGGGGCGAATTAGACTAAAAGTGCGTATTAAACTAGCCGGTTTTGCCTAGTGGTGGAGGCTCAAAAACGTTACAATTCGGATCAAACACTTAAAGGTTAAATAAAGCTGTGATATGAAAATTTGGGTTGATGCGGATGCTTGTCCGGTTGTGATTAAAGAAATCCTGTTTAAAGCGGCGTTGCGCACGCAAGTGCAAACCACCTTGGTGGCGAATCATGCGATGCGCATTCCGCCTTCACGTTTTGTTGATTTTTTGCAAGTCGGCAGTGGTTTTGATGTGGCCGATAATGAAATTGTTAAACGCCTAAAGCCGGGTGATCTAGTTGTGACGGCGGATATTCCGCTCGCGGCGGAGGTAATCGAAGCGCAGGGCCAGGCCTTAAACCCGCGTGGCCAACTTTATACCACTGAAAATATTCGGGCTCGACTAAATATGCGCGACTTTATGGAATCGCTGCGCTCAAGTGGGGTGCAAACCGGTGGCCCGGCGGCGATTTGTCAGGCGGATCGTCAGGCATTTGCGAATCAATTGGATCGAATTCTAGCGAAATACTTAAAAACCCAAACTGGTTAAGGCTGGTTAATTGGCAACCAATAGGATACTGAACTAAAAACATATAAGAAGGAGTGACTCATGCTTAAAAACTCAAACCGCCGTGGCCTGTTGCAAGGTTTGCGTTATATGACTTTACTGGTGTTAAGCTTGGGTTTGATGGCGTGTGGGCCTTATCACCCGATGGGCATTAGTGATGAAGAATGGCAAACTTTAAGCCCAGAACTGCGTATGCAAGCACGTGAACAACAGGCTAAGCTAGATAAAGCCCGTGCCGCCGAACGTGCCGAAAAAGCCCGTATTCGAGCTGAGCAAGAAGCACGTCAACAGGCCATCGTGGATGAACGCCGCGCCAATCCGCAATACGGCGAACGCGTGCAATGTGTACTAACCAATGCAGAGGCGCGGCTGAGCAGCCAGTGGCGCAGCATTGAGACGGTGGCGGTGGATTTAGTCGTGGGTGAGACTAAAAGTATTGATGTGCGACATTTGCGTGATGGCCGCACGCGTTATTCGCGCAATGGTTACGCGAGTTTTGACGGCCAGCGTGTCAATATGTGTTTGCACGCTCATTCCTTGCCTTCATCCAACCAATGCGCGAGCCTAGTCGCAACCACCCGTCAGTTTGACCGTGGTATCAGCCAAAACATCAGTTCAAAAGACTTTGTACGCGGCACCATGCGCTGTGATTTGGTGTTGCCTGAGCCTAAAAGACGTTACGAGACAAGGCCTTCGCGTTAGTTTTCAATCGCGCACGCCATGCAAATAACTTGACGTGCGCCGTGTTGATCAGTGTAAGGCGCGTTTAACCATTCGCATAATACAGTTTGGCCAAACTTGGTTTGATTAAGGTTTTCGGAGCGAACCGCGGTTTGTTGACTTAATACACTATCTAAAATACGTTTAATACTCTCGTGATCGTCCAGTTTAACGAGCAATTCAATTACGTTTTTACCGAGCACTTCTTGCTCAGGCCATTTAAAAATTTGCTGGGCTTGATTGTTCCATTCCACAATGCGTGACTGATCGTCGACCACAATGATCGCAATTGGCGCATGACGAAACAAGGTGGTGAGCTGGGTTTGGTAACGCCGTAAAGTTCGATGATTGATCCAAACTAATGCACCCAATCCCAATATCAGCAAAAGCCCGATGAGATTGATGAGGCTGAGAGACATAAAATCCCCTTTTTGATCTGTGAACACCGATTTGGTGAAGTATTTGAGCTACTCATAAGGTTAACATTCAATAAAGTAGGCAATTTGCAAACACTTGGACTTTTGAGGACTGTTTTGGTTATGAGGTTTTATGGTATTCTTCGGCCAATCAACTCAAACTTTTTATGAGAAAATATGCCAAAATCCAGCCCATTATCCGCGCCCACTTTAAGCATTGCCGGTCACGATTTAGCGATTAAACGCCACCCGCGTCGTCGGCGTTTATCTTTGCGTGTGCGTGCCGGAAAGGTGGAGCTTTTGGCGCCAAATAATGTGGCTATCTCTCAGCTTAAGCAATTTGCAACCAAGCACCAGGCCTGGTGGTTAGACGCATTACGCAGCCATCCAGTGGCGCAGCCTATAATTAAACGCACGGTGGAAGAAGGTGCATTTTGGCCGTTATTAGGTGATGAAATTCAATTGAGTTTTCGAGCTGGCCAACATCAAATTGAGTTGACGGATCAACAATTAATGTGTCAGTTACCTCAGCCCGACAAAACTCAAGATCGCCATAAACACCTGCAGGCCTGGTGGTGCGAATATGCTTACCAACACCTAGCCGAACGCACTCAGTTTTTTGCACAAGCCTTGGGCGAAGCGCCCAGCGAAATCCAAATTAAAACCTATCGCGCGCGTTGGGGCAGTTGCGATGCGCGGCGTCGAATTCAATATAATTGGAAATTGATTTGTTTACCCAGTTGGGTGGTGGATTATGTGGTGGTGCACGAATTGTGTCACCTTAAATATATGAATCATTCGCCGGCTTTTTGGCAGTTGGTGAATCGGTTTTACCCCGACACACCGCAGGCCAAAGCTTGGTTAAAGCAACATGGTCATCAATATATTCACCAGCTTTAAATCGCGTTAACCCGCTTAAATAGCCACAAGGATTTTTATGATTTTGCATCTCAGTGCCAATTCGCGTTTAAGTGCGCACCTAAAAGTGAGTTTTGCACGCCAAGTGCATGCGCCGGTAATTGCCACGCCTTTGGTGATGACTTGGCCGCAATGGTGGGCGCACTGGCAAGATCAAGCCTTATTAAGTGGTGAGCTGAGTTGGCCTTATACTCGCGTGATTAGCGCATTTGAAGCGACACATCAATGGTCGTTATTGTTAGACAAACACTCGCCCACACCTTTACTTAACTTGGCCGATACCGCCAAACAGCTCTACCAGGCCTGGTGCTTGTGGGTGGAATATGGCGCACGCCAGGAATCCGCTGAGTTGGAGATGGATAAAAGCCAAGAATGGCAATTATTTAGTGTTTGCCGCGACGACTACCAGGCCTGGTTGTCGGCACACAATTGGTTGGATGAACCTCTATTAATGCAGCAACGTTTGGCTTGGTTTGAACAGGGGCTAGGCGAATGTCCCAGCCAAATTGATTGGCATGGTTTTGACGAATTAACGCCGTTTATGCAGGCCTGGTGGTCGGCTTGCGAAGCGCGCGGTGCGTTATCAAACTTAATTAATCAAGCGGTTGTGTCCACTGAAGATCAAGCCGCAGCGCAAGCGGACTTGTTTGCAGCACCAAGCCGTCAGCTCGCAATCTATAGTGCCGCCGATCCACGTGATGAAGCCCAACAAGTCGCGGCTTTTTGTGTGCAGCAACTCACCCAAGCTTTGCAGCAATCTAAACCCTTAGATCAAATTCGCATCGGTGTGGTGGCGCCGAATTTAGAAGAGGTCAAAGCGCCGTTGAGTTACTGGTTGGATGATCAGTTGTTTCAACAGGTTGAAACACATCCGATTTTGGCCGAACATTCGACCGATCGACTTTATAACTTTTCGTTAGGCACCGCGTTAAGCCGGTTACCTTATATCCAGTTTATTCAACAAACCCTAAACCTGGCGTTTAATCCACATAAATCGGTTGCGTTTGAAGCGTTTAGCCAATGGCTGATTTCGCCTTTTTGCGTGGGGGATATCAGCGAACGCCATGCGTTAGATCGCAATTTACGACGTTTGCAATGGGCTTGGATTAAGTGGCCGGAGTTGGTTAATCAAAATGAGTCCGACAGCTTGCGTTGGCCAAAAAATCTACAGGCGTTTTTGCAGGCGTTAAGCGCGCTTAAACTTAAGTCGAGCGGCCACTTAAGCCAGTTTGTTGATCAGGTGCAGGCTTGTTTGGATACCTTGGGCTCATTTCGCCAAACCAGTTTGAGTTCGGCGTTATTTCAACAACACGAAAAATTCAGCGACAGCCTCGCGCAATTTGCTGGGTTGCAAGGTTTGCAAGGCCAACTCAGCATGTCGGAATGGTTAGGTTTGTGGCAGCGTTTTTGTAGTCAAACTTTGCATCAAGCTCAAAGCACTTGGATTCAACCCATTCAAGTAATGGGTATGCTGGAAGCCGGCGGCCAGGAATTTGATGCCTTATGGGTAATGGGCTTGGATGACGAAGCCTGGCCACGCCCAGCGCAGCCGAATGCTTTTTTACCTTTACGGTGGCAACGTCAAAACCAATTGCCGCGTTGTGATGCGGCGCGCGAGCTCGAATACGCACGGCGTTTAACCGCACGTTTAAGCGACAGTGCCCAGCAGGTGGTGATGAGTTTTGCCAAACAAAAAGGCGAAGCGGTGTCGATGCCCAGCCCGTTAATTGAACTCGAACGTTGGCCGAGTTATCCGGCTTTAAATGTACATTCCACCGCCCACCAGGCCTGGTGCTTAAGGCCAGCTTGTGACATGCAAGAGGATTATCAAGCACCGGAAGTCGCCAATGGCGTATTGGTTCCAGGTGGTTCGGGCATGTTAAGTGCGCAAATGAAATGCCCACTGATGGCGTTTATGGATTATCGTTTAGGCGCCAAATATGGTTTGCAATCGGTCGAAGACGGTTTGGCAAGCACCGACCAAGGTTCGATTATGCATTCGGTGTTAGAGCATTTTTGGCAACAAACCGAAACTCAGGTGGCGTTGCTTGCGATGGACGAGGCGGCCTTAACGCAACGGTTACAAAGCTTGTTAGAGGCTGAATTTGAACCGCTGGAAAAACGCTTTGCACCCAGTTATGTCGCACTCGAAAAAGCCCGCATGTTGGGCGTGTTGCAAGAATGGATGGCGTTGGAAAAAGCGCGCCCAACCTCCTTTAAAGTGGTTGAAACCGAGTTGGGCTTGGAGCTGGAAATTGCCCAGATTAAATTCCGCATTTCAATTGACCGCATTGATGAGACCGACATTGGTCAGGTATTAATAGACTATAAAACCGGCCACGCCAGTTTGAATGATTTACTCAAAGAACCGATTCGTGCGCCGCAGCTGGCGGTTTATCTGCTCGCGGTAGCCGGCTTGCAACAGGCTGAGGTGGCCGGTTTGGGTTATGGTTTATTAAGTTCCGATAAAGGGGTGCGCTGGAGTGTGATTAGCGAAGACACGGATTTAATCGGCAAAGGCGAACGCGCTTGGAGTCGAATTTCGCAAAAAGGCGATTGGCAGGATGTCAGCTGGCCGGACTTTTTGAATTTCTTACAAGATCAAGTGACCCAGTTGGCGCAAGACGTTAAACGCGGGTTTGCACCTATGTGGTACGAAAAAGACACGGATTTAGTCTATTCGCCAAGTTTATTGGCGTTACGCAAGCCCGAAGTGCAAACTCAAATCGGCGTTTTTGAATTTGATGTGGATGCCGATTCGCAGGAGGCCAGCGCATGAATATTCATAACCTATGGAATCCAAATTTAAAGCTGGATGCGCAATTAAACGATGGCGAACAGCGTTTAGAAGCGATTGACCCGACCCGTTCGTTTATTGTGCAGGCCCCGGCCGGATCGGGAAAAACCGCCTTGTTAACTCAACGTTTTTTATCGCTCTTAACCCGTGTTGAATCCCCCGAACAAGTGGTGGCGATGACCTTTACCAAAAAGGCCGCCGCCGAAATGCGCGAACGTGTATTGGGCGCATTAAAGCTGGGTTTACTCACGCAAAGCCCAACTGAAGAAGCCTATGATTTTAACACCTGGCAACTCGCGCGCATGGTGTTGGAACGTGATCAGCAGCAGGGCTGGCGTTTGTTGGATAACCCAAATCGTTTAAGAATTCGTACCTTGGACTCAATGAATGGTTATTTAGTGCAGCAAATGCCGTTTTTATCTAAGTTGGGTACCCAACCGCGTTTAAACGAAAACAATGATGCGCTGTATATCGAAGCCGCGCGCGCGGTCTTGCGATCTGACGCGGTACAGCAAGAAACCGCGGCCTTGCTGAGTTTGGTGAACGGGCGTTATGCGCGCGCCGAAAACCTGTTGGTCAGCATGTTAAAAAAACGTGATCAGTGGATGCGTTTAATTTTAAGCGCGGGTGGCCGCGATAGTATGCAAGACGCACTGGCACAGCTGGTGCAAGCCGAGTTAGCGCAAGCCAGCATGAAGCTTGGGGCCTTATTAGAAAAAGGCGCATTACTGCCTGATTTGGCGGCGTTTGCCTTATCGAATAAACCCGAACTTGAATTAAGCCAATTAGCCAAAGCCAATTGGCCGTTAAGCGCTGATTTGTCGGACATTGGCGCTTGGCGTGAACTGGCCAGTTTTGTTTTGACGCAAAAGCCTGATTTACGTAAAACCGTGACGGTAGCGAATGGTTTTCCGACCAGCGACAAAGCCAAAAAACAACAAATGCTCGGTGTGTTGGCGGATTTAAGCGCGAGTTTAAATCACGAATCGATTCAGGCACTCGTCAACTTAGGGCGTTTGCCAGATCCTTATTATTCCGACAATCAGTGGCAGGCGTTGGAGCATGTGATTACCTTGCTAAAACATGCGGTCGCACATTTAACTTTGGCGTTTAAAACCGCCGGCCAGGCCGACTTTATTGAAATTGCTCAAGCCGCGGCGCAGGCCCTAGGTGACGAAGACAGTCCGACCGATTTGGCTTTACAGTTGGACTATCAACTTCAGCATTTATTAATTGATGAGTTTCAAGATACCAGCGTGGCGCAGTTTGATTTATTAAAGAAATTATTGCGCGGCTGGCAAGTTGATGATGGCCGTACCTTGTTTATTGTGGGCGACCCCATGCAGTCGATTTATCGGTTTCGTGAAGCCGAAGTGGGCAACTTTTTGCAAGCTTGGCAGGGTGAGGCTTTGCCGGTTGATTTGACCCCGCTCAACCTGACGATTAACTTTCGCTCCAACGCAAGTTTGGTGCGCTGGTTTAACGACACGTTTAAACAGGTGTTTCCCAAGCAAAACCAATTGGTATTGGGCGCGGTTAAATACGAACACGCCAAAGCTTCGCCTAAAGCCGAGGCGAATGATCAATCAAAAACCGCGGTGTTTAGTCACTGGGCTTTAAATCAAACCCCGCAAGACGAAGTTGATCAGATCGTCAGTTTGATTCAGCAAAAGTTGGTGGAGTTTGGCGCCGATGACCAGCCCAAAAACATCGCCGTATTAGGGCGTTCGCGTTCACATTTGGCGCGTTTGGCACTGGGTTTAAAGCAGCAGAATATCGCGTTTCGTGCGGTAGAACTTGAAGCCTTAAATGAACGCCAAGAAATTCAAGATTTGCTGGCGTTAAGTCGTGCCTTATTGCATGCGAGTGATCGTGGGGCTTGGTTGGCTTTGTTGCGCACACCTTTTATCGGGCTGGATTTGGCCGATTTATATGCCTTATGTGGTGAAGACAAAACCAAACTTTACGCACCGTTAACTCAGCTTCTCAGTGACCACCAGGCCTGGTTAAGTCTAACGGAAGCCGGGCAAACACGTTTGCACCAGGCCTGGTTGGTGTTAGAAAAAACCTTGCAACATTTAGGTTCACAGCCTTTTTCGCGTTTGGTGCACCAGGCCTGGTTGTCGCTGGGCGGGCCGTTATCGCTGGATTCAGAGGTCGAACTCGAAAACACGCAAGCCTTTTTTGAAGGCTTGGCACAGTGGGATGCCGAGGTATTAAACCAAACCAAGTTGGATGAATGGGTGACCAAACTTTATGCCAGCGGCGACAGCTCCGCACCCGCGCAAAAAGTGCAGTTAATGACCATGCATAAATCCAAAGGTTTGCAGTTTGATACCGTGATTTTGCCGTCATTAGGCAAAAAACCGCGCTCGGATGATAAAGCCTTGGTGAGTTGGTTAGAGTTTGCCTGTGATCAAGGCGATGGTTTGGTGTTAGCGCCTTTAGACCAAAAAGGCGAGGCGAGTTCGCCGCTTAACCAATTGATTGGTCAAGTAGAGCAACAAAAACAAAGTTTTGAAGATGCCCGTTTATTGTATGTGGCCGCCACACGTGCGGAATCGGAATTGCATTTATTTGGCTCGGTGAATTTAAGTTCGAGCCAGTTGAAAAAACAACTTGATCAAGACAGTAGTTTTTTAGAAGCGCCTGATCCGCAAGCGAATAGTTTATTGATGCCTTTGTGGAGCGTGGTGAAACCGGCGTTTAATGCGTTGGTTGAGCCAGAAGCCAAACGATTGGAAGCACAACAGGATTTGGTGGACAAACCGTTGGATGCCTCCGAGCGTTTTATTCCCAAAGTAAAACGTTTACCTTTAACACGCATTGATCCCTTAGCTTGGCGGGCTGAAAATCGAGTGTCGTTTGATAAACACGCTGGCCGTACTAACCTAGAAACACAAGAGCGCTGGCCGGAGGCGAACACTTTAGAAATCGAAACAATTCAAGACAAAGCGGCCGCATTGTGGGCGGGTTTAACCGCGCGTAAAGTCGGCAACTTGGTGCATGCATTGTTAGAGCAAGTAGTTAAACAAGGCTTGCAGGCCTGGTCGCTCCAAAGAGTGAGCGATTCTAGCGCACTTTATCGCCAGTTGTTGGCGCAAGCGGGGGTGCGCGAAGCCGACCTGGAACAAGCCGTCAAACGTGTGCAAGCTTCCATGAATAATGCATTAAATCACCCCAAAATGCAGTGGGCGCTGGACAATCAATTAGAAGAATCGGCTACCGAGTTGGCGCTGACATCCAAGTTTGAAGCGATTGAAAATCATATTGTGGACAGAACTTTTGTTGCCGAGGGTGTGCGTTGGATAATCGACTATAAAACCAGTCGTGATCGGCCAACCGAACCCGAGCTGTATAAGCAAGAATTGGTGGAGCAGTATCGTCCGCAGCTTGCTCGTTATGGTGCATTGTTTAACGCCATCGAAACACGTCCGCAAAAATGGGTGTTGTATTTCACTGAGATGAACGAATGGGTTGAAGTGAGTGAATAGAGCTTAAAGCTCATTAATCAACCCCTTAAGGAAGTCTGTATAAAATTTATTGTTCCTATTATCAATAGGGCACCTCGATTAACCAATGATATTAGGCTGTATAAATATTATAAAAAGCAGATACTAAGATGGCATTCACGACTCAAAATTTGACTGACTCATCCTCTCCAGCCGTTTTTAATTCAACGGAAAAACGCAAATCCCCTCGTTTTCAACGAACCTTCACGGTGACACTTAATGGCGTGTCGTTTAGTGGATATGATATTTCGTTGGAAGGGGTTTCTTTTAGTACCACCGAAAAAATAGACACGATTCGCAAAGATAAATTGTTTGCGAATGTGCAAATTTTGTCGCAACAGGGCAAAACCTATCGCATTGCGGCCCTGGTGATTAGTTCGGTGCGTCGGCGAGATGATGTGATGTTTTATGGCGCACGTATTGTTAATTTAGACGATGCGTTACGCCCAATTCACGAGCAATTGGTGTTCGATAAGTTTGATGTTGATAGTCTGTTAACCAACACCTGTGTACCGGATAAAGCCAAAATGTCGGTGCATTTGGAAAGTCGCCTAAATGTGGCGATTAAACTGTTGCAAGGCGTGTATGTGGATCACCTGCCGCCAGAGCTTATTATGGTGCGAGAACAGCTCAGTTGCTTGCATCCTAATCTGGCTAAAATTGAAGTTTTAATTAAACGAAATCCGGAAGTATTGGCAATTTTTATTAAAATTGCGCGTTTGGCTTACCCCAAAAAATCGAGGTGCCCAGTTGATGAAAATCGGTACGATTTTAAAGCTGATAGGCATAGATCAAGTTTACGACCTGTTTGTGTCGGCGATTATGATACGTTTTCATGAAAACAACCCGCTCGAATACAGCATTATGATGCACGGCATGAACGCCGGTTTAGCGGCGGCTGAATTATCCGATAGCCTTGATGGCATTAGTCGTTCAGAAGCCTATTTAGCGGGTTTGATGCAAAATATTGGTGCGGTATTTTTATCTAAAATTGATCCTGAATCCTATAAACACATCTTTAAAAAATCCTTGTCTTTGCCTTATACCGCACACGATCAGGAATTAACCACTTTTAACACCTCACACTGCGAAGTTGGGGTGGTGATTGCTAAAAAATGGCAAATGGAACCGGAGGTTTACAAAGGCATTTTGCTACATCATTCACGCTACATAAGTCCAGAAATCAAACAAACCCATAACAAAATTTGCAACATGGGGTTATTAATGATGTTGAGTGATTATGTGGCTTGTTCGGCGATGGGTAAACATTATGTGAGTGATGAGCTCAAAAGCTCTCGAGATTATGCGTTATCGCACCTGTCCGTAGATGAAAAAAATGTGCGTTCGGCTTATAAAACGGTAATGGCATCAGGTAATAAACGGCCTTACCTAAGCCATTTTTAAGTTTCTCCTCTAGGCTCGAAAAGTTTGCGAAAGTTGGGTGTGCTCGCTAGTTGAGTTCAAGTTTCGCAAAACTTTCACAAGTTGCGCTTGATAATCCAGTGCAACCGCCTAGAATGGCTAGTCAATTATACGAACATACAAAACGTTGATAAAGCACCAGGCCTGGTGCTTTGAATCCTATGCATCCCAAAAATTAAAGGAAATCTATGTTAGGCAATTATTTAGCCGAATGGCTAAATGCAGCAAATCTGTACCAAAGCTGGCACCAGCCGCTGGTGTTAGTTCTGACCTTAAGCACGATGCTGGCATTTGTGCTGTTAAGTTTTTATATCTCACGCCGTGTTTTAAAGCCGCTCATTAATCGCACGATTGAGCATTTAGATGGCGTGACTTTAGAAGCGACCAAGGATGAACGTCGTGCCTTGTCAAGCCACATTGCGCATTTGGTGCCTGCGATATTTTTGATTGTGCTGGTGAGTTTTTTCTTTGGCACCTGGCCGACGTTAGAATCGATTGCGTCTAAAGTCACCTGGTTGTATTTGTATGTGTACATAGGCTTGACGATTGCCGCCTTGATCAACCTGGTAACGGCGATTTATGCATTGCGTTACGAATCGTCCAACTTGCCTTATAAAGTGATTTCACAATTGCTTAAATTGGTGACCTTTATTGTGGTGGCTATTTTGTCGGTCAGCACTGTCATCGGTTCGTCACCGGCGTTTTTATTAAGTGGTTTGGGGGCGTTAACCGCGGTTTTGTTATTGATATTTCGTGATGCAATTTTGGGTTTTGTCGCCAGTATTCAAATTGCCGCCAACCGTATGGTGGCGAAAGGCGATTGGATTGAAATGCCTAAATATGGTGCCGATGGCAACGTGATCGAAGTCGCCTTAACCACGGTCAAAGTGCGTAACTGGGACAATACCGTCACCACCTTGCCCACCTATGCGCTGATTTCGGATTCATTTAAAAACTGGCGGGCGATGCAAGAATCCGGCGGGCGACGAATTAAACGTTCCATTTTGCTAGACATTCACACGGTACGTTTTGTTGATGAAGCAGAAATGCAACGCTTTAAAGCACAACCCAACTTACAACGGTTTTTTAAAGAACAAGAGTTTGTTGACATACATCAACCCGATTTGACCAATTCGGCCTTGTTTAGAGGTTATATTGAGTGGGTATTACGTAATCACCCAGATATTAATCAGCGTTTAATGGTGATGGCTCGTCAGTTGCAACCGACTGAAGTGGGTTTGCCGATTGAAGTGTATTGTTTTAGTTCGGATAAAAACTGGTTGAACTATGAAAAAATTCAGTCGGATATTTTCGATAAATTACTCGCGATTTTACCAGAGTTCGATTTATCGGCTTTCCAGCGAATCAGTAGCGGAAAAAATACAAATGGTTTAAATAGTTAATCGTGGTGTCCGTTATCCGTTAATCAATACCATGACAAAACCTTAAGGGAGAATTCTATGGCCAAGTATAAATACATTCGTTTTTTTGACGAACTCGGGATTGACGATATTCCGTTAGTGGGCGGAAAAAACGCCTCGTTGGGGGAAATGTATCAAACCCTTGTACCAAATGGCGTGCCGGTTCCCAATGGTTTTGCTATTACCGCTGAGGCCTATCGTTATGTGCTTGAAGCCAATGGCATTTGGGCGGAATTAAAAGACTTGATTGGCGGCTTAACCGGCCATGTAACCGATTTGAGTCAACGTGGTTTCAAAGTCCGTCAATTAATTTATAAAGCGGAGTTGCCAGCGGATTTAACTAAAGAAATTTTGGCCGCTTATGCGGATTTACGCGAACTTTGCGGAGAGCAGATTAGTTTGGCGGTGCGCAGTTCAGCGACCGCTGAAGACTTGCCGACCGCGAGTTTTGCCGGTCAGCAAGACACCTATTTAAACATCCGAGGCGAGGCCGCCATTTTGGACTCGTGTAAACGTTGTTTTGCGAGTTTGTTTACTGATCGAGCCATTCACTATCGAATCGACCAAGGCTTTGACCATTTTTCGGTGGCGTTATCGATCGGTGTACAGCAAATGGTGCGTTCGGACTTGGCTTCGTCTGGCGTAATGTTTTCAATTGACACCGAAACCGGTTTTAAAGACGCGGTGTTTATTACCGGCGCATATGGTTTGGGTGAAAACGTGGTGCAAGGCTCAGTGGATCCTGATGAGTTTTTTGTGCATAAACCGACGTTTAAGCAAGGTTTTCGCGCAATTTTAAAACGCCATTTAGGCTCTAAAAAAATCAAAATGGTGTATTCCAGCGGCAATACCAAGGACTCGGTGAAAAACGTGCCGACCGTAAAGACCGACCGTAACCGTTTCTGTATTAGTGATCAAGAAGCCATAAAACTGGCCGAATATGCCATCAAAATTGAAGATCATTATTCCAACCAAGCCGGCTATGACAAACCAATGGACATGGAGTGGGCGAAAGACGGCTTAACTGGCGAGTTATTTATTGTGCAAGCGCGTCCAGAAACCGTGGCGTCGCAAGTGGTTGGCCAAATATTAAAAAGTTATCAACTCACCGCTTCCGATCAAACAGCATTGGTGACAGGGCGTGCCGTTGGGGCCAAAATCGGCGTGGGTCGTGTGCGAGTCATTGAGTCGGTTGATAAATTGCATGAATTTAAAGCCGGTGAAGTGTTGGTGAGTGATACCACCACACCCGATTGGGAGCCAGTCATGAAAATCGCCTCGGCGATTGTGACCAACCGAGGTGGGCGCACTTGTCATGCCGCGATTATCTCGCGCGAACTCGGTATTCCGGCGGTGGTGGGTTGCGATGTGGCGACCGAAAAACTTAAAACTGGCGACCTGGTGACGGTGTCCTGCGCCGAAGGCGAAACCGGTTATATTTATGAAGGTGAGCTGGATTATAAAATTCACGAAACCGATTTGTCGGGTTTGGCGACACCCAAAACCGATGTGATGCTGAATTTGGGTAACCCAGATTTAGCCTTCCAAAACAGCTTTTTGCCGGTTGCGGGTGTGGGTTTGGCACGTATGGAATTTATTATTAATGAAAGCATTAAGGTACATCCACAAGCCTTGCTTTACCCTAAACGTATTACGAATGACAGCGTACGCCAGCAGGTTGCCGACCTAATTAAAGGTTATGAAAACGGCCAAACCTACTTTGTCGAAAAACTCTCCGAAGGCATTGGCACCATCGGTGCGGCCTTTTACCCGCGACCAGTTGTGGTGCGTATGTCGGATTTCAAATCGAATGAATACGCGTCATTATTAGCGGGTGAATACTTTGAGCAAAAAGAAGAAAACCCGATGCTTGGTTATCGCGGTGCGGCGCGTTATATTGATGCGGATTACCAGTCCAGCTTTGCGTTGGAATGCGCGGCGATTAAACGTGTGCGCGAAACCATGGGCTTGGATAATGTGATTGTGATGATCCCGTTCTGTCGTCGAGTAAATGAAGCCGAACAGGTCATGGAAGTGATGGCGCGTTATGGTTTGACACGCGGCGAAAATGGTTTGCAGGTTTATATGATGTGCGAAATTCCAAATAACGTGCTGCTGATTGATCAGTTTGCTGAGTTTTTTGATGGTTTTTCTATCGGCACCAACGATTTAACTCAGTTGGTATTAGGGGTAGATCGCGATTCGGCCAAGGTGGCGTCCTCTTATGATGAACGAGATGATGGCGTCAAAATGATGATCAAATGGGCGGTAGAAGGCGCTAAACGTAATCACAAACATATTGGTTTATGTGGTCAAGCGCCATCCGATTACCCGGAAATGGCGGAGTTTTTGGTCGATATCGGCATCGAATCCATGAGTTTAAATCCGGATTCAGTGCTTAAAACCATTCCGATGATTCTGCAAAAAGAGCAAGCTAAGTCAGCGGGTTAAGCCAGATAACCGCGCCAAAAACCTCAGAAAATACCCCACCACCAGGCCTGGTGGTGGGGTTAGTTGAACTGAATATTTTTAAAACCACCAG
>NZ_JACUTY010000034.1 GCF_014859555.1 Thiomicrospira sp.
CTATTGAACATCCGCAGCCAAACCGACTAGCAACTGCCATTGCGATGGCGTCAATATCGTCCGTAATTGTGTTGCACACTCCACACTCATGGCCACTCGGCGTTGTTCGGCTTTCGAAATCAATTGAACCAACTCCTGTAGTTCGGCTTGATCCGGTTCAATCGAGCTGGATAACAACTCCCACAGTTCTTTACGTAATTCTTCACTAAACAGTTCATTATCTTCACGCTCAGGGTTTACCTTTGAGTATATAAGGCGAATTTGCTGGGCTTGGTCTGGAGTGATTTCCAATAATTCAGCATTGGGTAATACATAAGGCATAAGTATCACAACCGGTGTCGCTAAGTTAAATGAGCGCTCAGCTTGAGCTGACAAACTCCAAACACCCAACATCACTAAAACCACCAATTTCAACTTGCTAAACATCTGCTCTACTCCAATTATAAAAACAGCTAACGATACAAACGATGATAAGTTCCCTGCATTTGTAGCAATTCTTCGTGGTGCCCACTTTCAATGATTCGACCATCTTCAAATACTAAAATACGGTCGGCCTGACGAATCGAACTTAATCGATGCGCCACGATTAAGGTGGTACGGCCTTCAAAGAAAGGCGCTAAATCTGCATAGAGTTTGCGTTCGGTTTCCATATCCAGTGCAGAGGTGGCTTCGTCCATAATCACCACTTTAGGGTCTTGTAAAATCATGCGAGCAATCGCTAGACGTTGGCGTTGACCACCAGATAATTTAATCCCGCTGCGACCAACCTGCGTATCTAACTGATGCTCTAAGGCTCTAATCGTGTCATCTAACTGCGCCATTTCTAGCGCTTGCCAAAGTTGCTGTTCGCTGAGGTCTCGGCCTAAGGTTAGGTTAAAGCGCACGGTTTGGTTAAACAACATAGGGGTTTGTAACACGGTCGCGACATGTTCACGCACCACATTATAACCAACTCGTTCAATCGGCTCTTGATTGTAATAAACCCCGCCGGATTCTGGACGATAAAAACCCAATAACATTTGCACAAGCGTGGTTTTACCCCCACCACTCGCCCCAACCAAGGCCAGCTTTTCGCCGGCTTGAATTTCAAAACTTAATTCATCTAATACGTTCTCAGTTTTACTCGGATAATGAAATTTGAGATTTTGAACGGTGACGGAAACGGCTTGATTCGATTTAAATGGGTTCACTTTTGAGGCGTAATGCGGTTCTTGCTTTAAGTCCAACACGCTATTAATCCGTTGCAAGCCAGCGGTCGCCGCATTATAGCTGTATTGAATCGCCAACAATTCTTGTACCGGCCCCATCATAAACCACAGGTAACCAAAAACCGCCATCATTTCACCAATACTTAAGCCTGAAAACACCACCATCAGCATACTGACGCCACGAAACACATCAAAACCAACTAAAAAAATTAAAAATGAAACTCGACTGGCGGCATCGCTTTTCCAAGTAAAGTTTTCTGAATGGCGCTTTACGTCATAAGCCTTATGATTGATGCGTTGAAAAAACGATTTATCCTGATTCGAAGCTCGCACTTGCAATAAAGCATCCAGTGTTTCGCTTAAGGCTTGTTGGAACGCATCCAACGCGGTGTTTTCAGATTTTTTAAGCGCTTTAACTTTACGCCCCATGCGCATGGTGAAATACACCACAATCGGGTTCATCAGCAAAATAAACAAAGCCAGCTGCCAATGTAACCACAGCAAAATCAGCGTCATACCAATTAAACTGAAGACAGCTATGATTAACTTACCAACCGTCGTGCCTAAAAACGTATCAATGGTGTTGACATCGTTTACCAAGGTCGCGTTAACTGAGCCAGTACCCAAGGTTTCGTATTGCGCCATAGACACACCTTGCACCCGCGCTAACAAATCTCGTCGAATCCCATAGGTGACACCTTTCGAGATCACGGTAAATTGTTGCATTTGCCAGACGCCCAGCCCCACGCCAATGGCACGCAATAAAATGGTTAACAGGGTGATGGCCGCTATGTAATAAAATGGGGTATACCAATTTTCAGGTGCTAAGGCTTGCAGACTCGCGACAATCCAAGCAGGTTGATCAAGTAACACCTCATCTACTAATAGCGGTAACAGAAGCGGCAAGGGCACGGTCGCCAAGGTAGCAAACAAGGCAATGATATGGGCTTTAATTAACAAGGATTTATGCTGGATGACCAGGTCAAAAATGCGTCGCCAGCTATAAGCCTCGCCTTCCACCAGGCCTGGTAGTTGATTGGTTGGCATTTAAACGTTTAACCCAAACAAGCGTTCAAAATTAGCCGAAGTAGCCGCAGCGACTTCAGCAAATTCTAAACCACGCAACTGGGCAATTTCCTCCACCACATAACGTGTATAAGCCGGTTGGTTAGTTTTTCCGCGATAAGGAACCGGTGCCAAATAAGGCGAGTCAGTTTCGACCAATATCCGATCCAAAGGTATAGCCTTTGCGACCGTTTTTATTTCCGTGGCATTTTTGAAGGTTACGATACCCGAAAACGAAATATAAAAACCTAGATCCATCGCTTGCTGCGCGGTATCTATATCCTCCACAAAACAGTGCATAATGCCACCAACCTGATCCGCGCCCTCTTCGCGCAATATGTTTAATACATCAGGCGTCGAAGCACGTGTGTGAATCACGATGGGTTTATTTAGTTGTTTTGCGATGCGAATATGCTGGCGAAACCGATCGTGCTGAAAACTTAAATCCACCTCTTTTGGACTCTGATGAAAATAATCCAAGCCCACCTCACCAATGGCCAACACTTTGGGATGACTGGCGGCTTGAATAATTTCGTCATCGGTGGCCGTAACCGTGTCATCACTGCACGGGTGGATTCCGATACTGGCATACACACCAGCATAACGATCTGCTAAATCCAACACCTCAGACCATTTTGATGGATCAATTGCCACACACATCATACGTTCAACGCCGTGTTCTTTAGCTTGTTGAATCACTTGTTCGGTCGTGCCAACTTTGTCTTCGGGTAAAATATTTAAGTGGCAGTGTGAATCAATAATCATGCCCATCTCCCTCGTATCCATTCGCCTTGAAAAACCTCCGCTAACGGAACATTTTTTTGATTGGCTTGTAAAAATAATAAACATAAACTTTCCAGCAACAATTCTTTGTTGGCATTTTGTCGCCAGTCTTGCTTGGCTTGTAACAAAGCTTGTTGAAATTGAAACCAGTTGCGATTTAACTCGGCTTGCTGGTAAAACGCACGCCGTATCTCGGTCACACTGGCTAAATAAAACTGATCAAACACACGCTCAGGTTCCGGACATTTAAGCCAGGCCGCCACCGCTTGAGAAACCGACTCGGTGCCGGATTGCAAAGCTTGAATATTGTTTTGCCAGCTTTCATCTTGTTCCCAGCCTTTTTTCTCTAACCAGTTCAAAGCCGCCAGCGGTGCACCCCAATTTAAACGCAAAGCCCGTTTAACTAGTTGTTCATCAGCACCATGTTGCGCCAACCACGCCTGGCTTTGTTTAACAGGTGGCGCGGTAAAACTCATTTTTAGACAACGACTAATAATCGTCGCTGGTAAACGGCTGACTTGATAGGTGGTTAGGATTAATAATGTACGCTCAGGCGGTTCTTCTAACGTTTTAAGCAAGGCGTTAAATGCAGAAGCATTCAGCCATTCAGCTTCTTGCAAAATCGCAACCTTATAGCCGCCTTGGTGCGAGGTTTGCATCAAACGCTGGGTGAGCTGACGGATTTGCTCAACCCCCACCTCTTTTTTACCTTCGAGCACTTCAAGCTGAACAAAGTCGGCATGGGTGGCTTCATCAAATTGCATGCAACCTGCGCATTGTCCGCAGGGCTCAGGTTGAGCCGATTGGCAAAACACACTTTTGGCCATCTGACGTGCAAATTCGGTCAATCCCAAACCATTTGCGCCAGATAATAGATAAGCATGACCCACGCGATTACGTTGAGCCTGCCAAAATTGCCACTGAGTTTGCTGCCAAGGATAAATCATGCGCCAACCAATACGTCGAGTTGCTGCTGAATCTGAGCCTGAACCTTGTCTAAAGATTGGGCGGCGTCTAATACACAATAACGCTCGGGGGCTTGAGAGGCGCGCGTTAAATAGGCTTGACGAACCTGCTCAAAAAACGCAAGTTGCTCTTGTTCAAAACGGTCTATTTCAGCGCCGCGACTGCGTACACGCTGCATGCCGACTTCGACAGGCAAATCAAACACAAAGGTTTTGTCTGGCGCAAACCCTTGCTGCACCCAATCCTCAATTAATTTAATTCGATCAAACCCCAAACCACGCGCCGCGCCTTGATAAGCATAGGTGGCGTCGGTAAAGCGATCAGATACTACCCATTTGCCTTCAGCCAAAGCCGGTTTAATTACTTCGTCAATATGTTGTGCGCGTGCAGCAAACACTAACAATAACTCACATTCAGTGGTCATTTTGTCATTAGATTTATCTAACAATAACGCGCGGATTTTTTCACTTAACTCGGTGCCGCCCGGCTCTCGGGTCACCACAAATGGAATGTCACGAGCCGTCAACCAATCTCGGATAAATGCCAAGTTGGTTGACTTTCCAGCGCCTTCGCCGCCTTCTAAAGTAATAAACTGTCCCGCCATTTGATTCCTTTTGTAAACCTAAGGTTTATTCAAAATATAACGCCTAACGGCTCGGTTGTGCTCTTCTAACGTGCTTGAAAAATAGTGTTCGCCATTGCCTTTTGACACAAAATACAGCGCATCCGATGCATCTGGGCGTAAAGCGGCACGAATTGATTCACGACTTGGCATCGCGATAGGCGTCGGCGTTAAACCTCGAATGCGGTAGGTGTTGTAGGGTGTGACCGTATCTAAACCTTCGCGTCCGATATGGCCTTGATAACGCTCACCCATGCCGTAAATGACGGTCGGGTCGGTTTGTAAACGCATACCTTTTTGCAAACGCCTTACAAACACACCCGCCACCTGATGACGTTCATGCGCCACGCCGGTTTCTTTCTCAATGATTGAGGCCAAGATCAATGCTTCGTAAGGTGTTTTTAGCGGCAAACCACCATCACGTGTTGACCACTCCGCTTCTAAAGTTTGCTTCATCGCCTCAATCGCTCGTTTAACAAGCGCAAGATCCGTTTCACCTTTATGGTAATGATAGGTTTCAGGTAGCAACCAGCCTTCAAGATGCTCCGTTACGCCGATTTTTTTGCCCAACGTCTGCCAGTCGGAGGCTTGCATCACATTATTAAGTTTAGGCGCCTGCTGTAGCTTTTGCTTAACTTGCGCTAAAGTATCGCCCGGAATAATCGCAAATGCATAACTCACATTACGCCCTGAAACTAAGGCTTGCATCAAGCCACGAAAGTCCCAACCAGGTTGGATCATAAACTCACCGGGCTTCAAGCTGTTCGCCTGTTGGTTGAGGCGTAAATACCAAACAAACGCTTCTGGGTTTTTTAACATACCAGCCTGATGAAGCTGTCTGGCCATGGCTTTAGCAGAAGCACCTTTGGGTAACTCAACAATTTTTGGCTGATCCGCACTTGAAATCGGGCTGTGCGAGATATGATAAGCCCAGCCCAACCCCGCAATCAGTAAAATCAATAAACTGAACAATAAGAAAAGTCCTAACCGAGCCATAAACAGCAAGTGGTTTAATCGTGTTACTTGGCCGGATAGTTGTTGCGTTTTGCTAACAGGGCTTTTGTTTTGAGGCTGACGTGACTTAGGCATAATCCTCGACTGTCTGATTGCGTTAAATTATTGAAATCCCGGCTGGTTCAAATTCCATAACCACCAGGCCTGGTTGATTGCTTGAACGGGTTCGATGGCATAATCAATCGTGACCTGATCAGTTATTATAAGTTGTTTAATCGCTTGAACACCACGAACGGCATTACAAACAAATAGCGCCTCGGCTGTTCGCAGGTCGGCTAAGGTAACGTGCCGCTCTTGCCAATTTAAATCCGAGCTTAAATTCTTTAAAGCCGACAAACAGGTGCCTTGCACGCCACTTGCGTTTAATTTCGGCGTCATGGCCTGCAATCCATGTGAAGTTTGACGAATCAGCACTATATTAGTTTGTGTGCCACCAACCAAATGACCATCGTGATTAAACATCAGACCTTCATCACAGCCTTTCTCAACCACTTCGTTACGTGCCAATACATTTTCTAGCCGGTTCAAATGCTTTAAACCAGCTAAACTTGGGTTAATTGAAGCCAATGTTTGACAAACGATTGCATTCAGTTCAGCCAAGCTTGTTGCGTTTTCTGACTGAAAAGGTGCGGGCAAAACATAAATCAAACGCTGCAACTTTGCCGAGGTGGATGGCGCATAACCGCGACCACCTGAACCGCGTGTGACGATAAGTTTGAGAATACAAAAACCATCAAAGCTCGATTCGCTTAAGGCCGTTTTTAACTCTTGAATCAACAAAATTTGATCGATGTCGCCCAGCTTTAATGTCTGTAAGCTGTGTTGGATACGTTGCCAATGACCCAGCCAGTTTAACGGCTGCTTTTTGTTGCACAAGATCGTGGTAAAAAATCCATCACCATAAGCCAAACCTCGATCATAAACCAACGATTGCTCACACAGCGCGCCGTTTAACCAGGCCTGGTGGTTCATTATGGCTGTAACTCGTCTGTATCACAGCCCAATGCGCGTAACAAACCTTTCGCTTTATGTCGGGTTTCTTCAAGTTCATTGGCCGCAATTGAATCTGCCACTATGCCCCCCCCCGCTCGAAAACGTAACTGACCCTGCTGTTGTATAAAACTGCGTATCAAAATATTAAAATCCATCGAACCATCTCGATTGATATAACCCACCGAGCCAGTATAAGCATCTCTTGGCCCGCTTTCCAGTTCAGCGATGATTTGCATGCATCTAATTTTGGGGCAACCGGTAATCGTTCCACCCGGAAATAAAGCATGCAACACCTGCAATGGATTCATGCCGGATTTGAGCTGACCACGCACATTCGAGACAATATGATGAACGTGTTCGTAGGTTTCGATAACCATCAACTCATTCACCTCGACACTGCCCGGCGTGCAAATTCGCCCCAAGTCATTCCGCTCCAGATCAATCAACATAATGTGTTCGGCGCGTTCTTTCGGATGCGAAATTAACTCAGCCATTAAGGCTTGATCTTGTTCTAACGAGCCGCTGCGTTTACGTGTGCCGGCGATCGGACGGGTATCCACACACTGAGTTTGCGCGTTATAACGCACCAAGCGCTCCGGTGATGAGCTGATAATCGCCCATGAGTCTTGGGGTTCATCAGATGATTCGGAAAATTGCACCAGGCAGGCAAAGGGCGCCGGATTATGCTGGCGCAGTTGGCGATACAAATCAACTGGCTTAGAGTTTTCTTGTAAATCTATTTGCCACTCCCGCGACAAGTTCACCTGAAACACATCACCAGCTAGAATATAGTTTTTAATGGTTTCCACGCCTTGTAAAAAACTCGTATCTAACTCTTCTTGCACCCGTTCGACAACAACTGAAGGAAACCTATCCATGCCTTGTGACCGTTGCGCAAACACCGCATAGTCATTTTGCATTTTTTCAAGGCATTCAGCATACTCCGGTTCGGCCACAAAACAGACGTGCTGGGTTTGGTGATCAACAATAATCGCGGCCGGAAAACGCTGTAAAATGGCAAGCGGTAAATCAGACTTTGAAAGTGCCAGACACGGCTCAATCACCTGCGCATATTCATACGAAAAATACCCAAACCAACCACCGCTAAATGGCAGATCAACCACCAGGCCTGGTGGTTGTTTTAAAGTGGCAAATTCGGCTTCAAATTGTTCAATAAACGCCGTAGCCGAGTCTAAATCCTGCAATACATGTGTGTGCTGAGGAAAAGCGAACAATATATCAAAACGCCCTAAACCATCAGTTTGGTTAGGATCACCTTTGGCCACACTTTCAAGTAAATGCGGGTAACGATCTGGCAGATGTTCGGCCAGTAACGCTAAGTCAGAAAAAACTAAGGGCTGTCGAATGACAGCCCGATTGGTTTGCGATAAGTCACGCATAATGCCCGATTATTTTACTCGCCCTAATACCAAGCTGGCATTGGTTCCACCAAAGCCAAATGAATTAGACAGCGCATAATCGACATTGGTATCACGTGCTTCATGCGGCACATAATCTAGATCACAACCTTCATCTGGGTTATCCAGGTTAATGGTTGGCGGCAAAACTTGGTCGTATAAAGCCAAAGTTGTAAAAATTGCTTCAATGGCCCCTGCCGCACCTAACGAGTGGCCAATCATAGACTTGGTTGAACTCATCGCGAGTTTATAAGCATGATCGCCAAAGGTGGATTTAACCGCCGCGTTCTCACACACATCACCCGCCGGTGTCGACGTACCATGCGCATTGATATAACCAATTTTTGATTTATCCAAACCTGCATTGCGCAATGCATTAGTCATACAACGCGCCGCGCCTTCTCCACCCTGTGCTGGCAGGGTCATATGATATGCATCCCCACTCATACCAAAACCAAGTACTTCACCGTAAATTTTCGCGCCACGTGCTTTGGCATGCTCATATTCTTCAAGCACAACCGCGCCCGCGCCATCGGCCAATACAAAACCGTCGCGGTCTTTATCCCAAGGACGGCTCGCCGCTTGTGGATCATCATTGCGAGTCGAAAGTGCACGAGCCGCGGCAAAACCAGCCAAACCAAGTTCAGTAGTTGAGTATTCCGCGCCACCAGCGATCATCACATCCGCATCACCATATTCGATTAAACGCGCGGCATCACCGATACTATGCGTACCCGTTGCACAAGCCGTTACTAGGGCTAAGTTCGGGCCTTTTAGACCATACTTAATCGACACGTGACCAGAAATCATATTGATAATCGCACTTGGTACAAAGAAAGGTGAAACCTTGCGAGGGCCACCGGCTTGGCAAACCGCGTGTTGAGCTTCAATCATGCCAATGCCACCAATACCCGAACCAATCGATACACCGATTCGGGTGGCATTTTCTTCAGTGACTTCTAGACCTGAATCTTCAAAAGCTTGAATACCAACTGCAATACCGTAGTGAATAAACGGATCCATTTTCTTGGCTTCTTTAGGTGAAAAATAAGCATTCACATCGAAATCAGCAATCGTGCCGGCAAACTTGACCGAGAACTTTTCAGTATCGAATCTAGAGATAGGCGTGATACCACTTTTACCGGCTTTAATATTTTCCCAAGTTTGTTTAACATTAACCCCAACCGGCGTTAGTAAACCCAGACCTGTAATAACCACTCGACGCTTTGACAAAGTAAAATCCTCCTAAACCCGTCACCAACTTAATGCAAACGCTGTCACCAATCACCAATTTCTTAACCCAGATATAAAAAAAGCCGTTTTCACGGCTTTTTTTGATCACCTAACGTGGAAAATTATTCCATGTTAGCGTTGATGTAAGAAACGGCTTGCGCTAACGTAGAGATTTTTTCCGCTTCTTCGTCAGGAATTTCGCAATCAAACTCTTCTTCCAAGGCCATTACTAATTCAACGGTGTCTAGTGAGTCCGCGCCTAAATCATCAACGAAAGAAGCGTCCGGTGTAACTTGTGCTTCTTCTACACCTAACTGCTCAACTACGATTTTTTTAACGCGATCTTCAATACTGCTCATGGATAATCTCCAACTTTTACTTTTAATGATGAAAAAAATTTAATGTATTTTGTACTCAGTGAACTAATTTTTCAAGCTTTTTAATGAAATAAAAGCCCATAAATTCGCATTTTTAGCTATTTGGTCACACCATGACCATGCCACCGTTCACATTAATCGTCTGACCGGTAATGTAAGCTCCACCCTCAGATGCTAGGAAAGTTACAGCTTTAGCAATGTCTTCTGGCGAACCTAAACGGCTTAACGGAATTTGTTCGGTCAAAGCTTTTCTCTGTTCTTCAGGTAACGAACGCGTCATATCGGTATCAATAAACCCAGGAGCGACCGTGTTAACCGTAATACCACGCGAACCGACTTCACGTGCTAAAGACTTACCAAAGCCGATAATTCCAGCCTTAGCCGCCGCATAATTAGTTTGACCCGCATTCCCCATCACACCCACAACAGATGCAATGTTAATGATACGACCCTGCTTTGCTTTCATCATACCGCGCAGGCAGGCTTTACTCATCCGGTAAACCGAGCTTAGATTTGTTTGGATAATGTCATCCCACTCTTCATCTTTCATACGCATAAGTAAGTTGTCACGCGTAATTCCAGCATTGTTTACCAAGATAGTCGGGGTACCAAACTCTTTTGTGATTTGATCCATAATCGAGGCAATTTGGTCGGCGTCGGTTACATTCAGAGCTAAACCCCGGCCTTTACCGCCAGACTGTGCAATGTAATCCGTAATCGCTTGCGCACCTGACTCTGAAGTGGCTGTACCAATCACCGTCGCACCTTGGGCTAATAAATCCAGCGTAATTGCTTTACCAATCCCGCGACTCGCGCCTGTTACCAGGGCAATATTTCCAGTTAACATAGTGGCTCCTACAATCCTTCTATTGCTTGCGCTAATGTAGCAGAATCGAAAATAGTTTCAACCGCCATGCGACGATCAATACGACGATTTAAACCCGCCAAGACTTTACCTGGGCCCAGTTCATATAGTTTTTCAACGCCTTCAGCTTTGATTTTTTCAATCGTTTTAACCCATTGAACTGGGCAGTATAGCTGCTCGACTAACGCTGACTTAATTTGCGCCTGATCGGTATGCACTTCAACATCCACATTATGCAAAACGGCCACTTTTGGTGTCTCAAATGTCATAGCGTCTAACTTCAATTTTAAAGCCTCTGCAGCTGGCTTCATTAATGCACAGTGTGATGGCACACTCACTGGCAAGGCCACAACTTTTTTAGCACCCAATTCTTCCGCATGTGTCATAGCACGCTCAACGGCCGCCACTTCACCGGCAATCACAACCTGGCCTGGTGAGTTAAAGTTGACCGCCTCAACCACACCACCTTGCGCTGACTCAGCACACAAATCTACAACCTGCTGATCCTCTAGACCTAACACGGCCGCCATTGCGCCCTTGCCAGCCGGCACAGCAGACTGCATTAACTGACCACGTGCGGCGACCAATTCAATACCTTGTGCCAAACTCATAACGCCCGAAGCGACTAAAGCCGTGTACTCACCCAATGAATGCCCGGCCATAAAACTCGGCTGCAAATCCGGCTTTTGAGCTTGCATCGCACGAAAAACCGCAATACCCGAAGCCAACATAGCAGGCTGAGTTACATCTGTCTGATTTAAGCGAGCTTCTGGACCATTTTGAACGACATCCCACAAATCATAACCCAGAACAGCCGAGGCTTCATCAAACACCTCTTTAACAACAGGGTGGTTGGCGGCTAAATCGCTAAGCATACCGATAGATTGTGAACCTTGACCAGGAAAAACAAACGCGTATTTCATAATAAACCTTTAAACAAATATTCTAGTTGGCCTAAGCCGGGTTAAAACTTAGTTAAAAACGGATTAAAGCCGATCCCCAAGTAAAGCCACCACCAAACGCTTCCATCAGCACTAGCTGACCACGCTGGATACGACCATCGCGAATGGCTTCATCCAACGCCATAGGTACAGACGCACTAGATGTGTTTGCATGCTTATTGACCGTCACAACTACCTGGCTTTCTTTAAGGCCCAGCTTTTTGCCGGTCGCACTAATAATACGTAAATTAGCTTGATGAGGCACCAACCAATCAATTTGATCTTTAGTTAAGCCGTTTGCTTCTAAGGTTTCGTTGGCAATACGGCTTAACGTATTCACTGCAACCTTAAAGACTTCGTTGCCTTTCATCGACATGGTACGCTCAGCGATATCATCGGTTTGCGGCAATCTAGAAGGTCCGGAAGGTACATGCAACAATGTTTCGTACTGTCCGTCTGCGTGAATATGGGTTGATAAAATACCAGGCTCGCTTGACGCTTCGAGAACGACCGCCCCCGCACCATCACCAAATAAGATACAAGTCGTACGATCAGACCAGTTTGTAATACGTGATAAGGTTTCCGCCCCCACCACTAATACACGTTTAGCCATGCCGGTTTTAATAAACTGATCCGCAACACTGATTGCATAAACAAAACCGGTACAAACGGCTTGCACATCAAATGCTGGACAACCATGAATATCAAGGCGTTGTTGTAGCAGGCAAGCGGTGCTTGGAAAAATTTTATCGGGCGTGGTGGTCGCGACAATAATCATATCAATGGATTGCGCACTGATGCCCGCCATTTCAATGGCATTTAAAGCCGCTTGCTCGGCTAAATCACACGTAGTCTGATTATCGGCTGCAATATGACGCTGTTCAATCCCAGTTCTTTCACGAATCCATTCATCGCTGGTATCAACCATGGTTTCGAGATCTTTATTACTCAGGATTTTTTCAGGCAAATAGCGACCTGTTCCAATAATTTTACTGTAGGTTTTTGAACTCATTCACTTACCACTTGAATTGGTTGACTCAGCGTTTGGTGCTCCAATAGCTTGGAAACCTCGGTCTGAATACGCTCAGGTACATTATTTATTACCTCTAAACGTGCTTCAGCAATCGCGTGAAAAAAAGCAAAGCTATCTGCACCACCGTGGCTTTTTATGACAATTTTACGCAACCCTAAAAATGAGGCACCATTGTAGCGACGAGGATCAACCTTTTGCTTAAAGCTTTTCAAAACAGGCAGACTTAATAAACCCACAATCTTCGTTAACCAGTTGCGGTTAAATGCCTGTTTAAGATAATACGAAATCATCTTCGCCACACCTTCCGAAGCTTTTAATGCAATATTGCCATCAAACCCGTCACAAGCCACCACATCAACCGTGCCCTTGAAGATATCATCTCCCTCAACATAGCCCGCATAGTTAATATTGGTTTGACGCAGGATCTGCTGGGCCAACTTAATACGGTCGTGCCCTTTCATTTCCTCTTCACCAATGTTTAACAAGCCAACACTAGGGTTAGGATTATTATCAATCGCACGCGCCAACACGGCCCCCATGATCGCAAACTGAGCCAAACTTTCGCCATCAGCGCCAACATTCGCACCCAAATCCAGCATGTGAACGTGACCCGTCATGGTCGGCATAGACGTGCAAATCGCAGGACGATAAATTCCCGGCAAGGTTTTTAACACAAACTTAGCCGTCGCCATTAAGGCTCCGGTATTACCGGCACTTACACAGGCTTGCACTTGATCGTCTTTCACTAAGTTCAAGGCAATCCGCATTGACGATTGTTTTTTATTACGCAGGGCGAACGAAGGCAGGTCATCCATATCAACCACTTGTTCAGCATGTTGAATAGACAAATTTTCTGATGTGAAATTAGCAAGAGTGAGCTGTTCACGAATTAACGTCTCATCGCCCACTAAAATAATATGCAGATCTTTAAACTTACTTAGCGCTTCGATCACCGCAGGAACAGTGACCTTTACACCATGGTCACCGCCCATTGCATCTATAGACAGTGTAATTTTCAAGACGAATTATTCCTTATCTTGAATAACTTTTTTGCCTTTATAGTAACCGTCTGCAGTTACGTGATGACGACGGTGAACTTCACCAGTCGTCGCATCAACCGTCAAAGACGCTGCAGTTAATGCATCATGTGAACGACGCATACCGCGCTTTGAAGGGGTTTTTTTGTTTTGTTGAACGGCCATTTAAGTTCTCCTAATAAACACGCAAAATATAAAACATCTACTCTTTATGAAACGCCATAGCGGATCGAGCCTTACTTTTTTAAATCTTTTAACTTGGCAAATGGATTATCGTCAGTGGGCGTTGATTCGACCTCTTCAAACTCCTCATCTTGCCAACTCAACATCTCACCTTCTTGCCGAGGCACCATCGGAATCGCCAATAGGACCTCATCTTCAACGAGTTCTAATAACGATATTTTCCCCTCTGGCATTTCATAAACCTCAATATTTTCATCAAGGTCTTCGGCCATCGACATCACCGAAACAAACACGCCCCGCGCTTGCCTATCAACCGGATAAACAAACGCCTCAAGAGTTCGCTGACACTCAAGAACGAGATCGGCCTTAACCGACAACTCAAATTGAGGTGTCTTTAATCGAGGATGCCGACTGAACGTAATTTCAACCTCAACCTCGCCATTCGGCAGCCTGACCTGATCGAGCAAACGCGGCATCGCAGACTGGTTGACACGAGCCTGAAAGCGCATACTATGTTCAGCACAGTGAACGGGATCGATCAAATCGGGAAGTTTATCAAACATGGCGGGGAATGATACTCTCAGAAACTGTTTCTGTCAAAACTTTCACAGACTTACCGCACTATTTTTACGCACAAAACCTTTTATTAAATTAAAGGAACAAAATGACACTTAACTCACCTCAAATCCTACTGGCCTCTAGCTCAGCTTATCGCCGTCAACTGCTTGAAAAGCTGGGTCTAACTTTTAGCTGTGAATCGCCCGAAATAGACGAGCGACCACATGCTCAAGAAAGTGTGCGCGAAATGGTGGAACGACTTTCTCTACAAAAAGCCCAAACCCTAGTTAAGCAACAGCCTAATAAAATCATTATCGCATCGGATCAAAGCGCCAGCTTAAACAATCAAGCTTTGGGCAAACCGGGTAACTTTGACAGGGCATTTGAACAGCTTAAAGCCCAGCAAGGCCAAGTCATTTGTTTTTATACAGGCCTGGTGGTTTACAACCCTCACAACCAAACTTACTTGAACGCGCTTGATACCACAAAGGTTCACTTTCGCGAGCTTAGCGACCAACAAATTCGCAACTACTTGCTGGCGGAGCAGCCTTATGATTGCGCTGGCAGCTTCAAGTCCGAAGGCTTAGGTATAACACTTTTTAGTAAAATTGAAAACCAAGACCCTAACGCATTGATCGGCTTACCATTAATTGAGTTAGTTAACTTACTGTCACAAGCCGGCCTAAGCCTACCTTTAGATCCGAGACCTTTAACTTAGCAACCAGCGCCCTAACGCGCTTAGATTATCAAAGTTGGACATGGGCTCAAAGCCCGCCATTTGTTCAAGTGTATGCACACCATGACTCATTGCCACGCGCGGCATTTGAATAGCTTGCGCCATTTGCATATCAAAACTGGTATCTCCCACCATGACAGCTTGGGACACGTCCACATTACAAAATTCCAAAATTTGCTTAAGCATTAACGGGTCGGGTTTTGAGGCCGACTCAACCGGGGTACGTGTAATATGAAAATAAGGCTCAAAACCAGTTAAAGCTAACACCGCATCCAAACCTGTTCGGCTTTTGCCGGTCGCGACGGCTAATTTAATACCACGACCATGCAGCTCCGACAATAAATCCTGTGCACCTTCATAAGGTTGCATATCCACCACCGAGTCATGCAAAAAATGTTGCGTGTAAGCCTTGGCCACCTCAACCACTAGGCCTGGTTCAACACCCGGATACAACTGATTAATGGCGTTATCAAGACTCAAACCTATTATTTGCTTTGAGTCATGATGAGACAAAATCGGCAAACCACAAAACTGTGCCGCGGACTGGATTGCATCAACGATTCGCGCCTCCGAGTTCATCAAGGTGCCATCCCAGTCGAAAATAACCAAATCAAAACGGTGTGTTTTTGACATCATTACACCTCAAGTGTCTTTATTATATTTTTGAAATCGACAAACAATGGCGCTTCTATCCATAACTTTTCGCCCGTCGCAGGGTGAGTAAACCCAAGTTTCTGTGCATGCAGGGCTAACCGACTCATACCCAACTTCTTAAAATTGGCGTTAGCTGACTCCGAACCATATTTATCATCCCCAACGATCGGACACCCCATAGCCTGAGCATGCACACGAATCTGATGAGTTCGACCTGTAATCAATTTAACCTCAACCAAGGCCGCATCTCTAAACTGATTTAGCACCTTAAAAAAACTAATACTCGGCTTACCTTCAGGCGACACTTCAACCATTCGCTCACCTGAACGCAAGGTGTTTTTCAGCAAAGGTAAATCCACCTTATATTTATCCTTGGGCCAAACCCCCGCCACTAAAGCCAGATAATATTTTTCAACCTGATCTTCTCGAATTTGACGATGCAAATCTCTTAATATAGATGTCTTTTTCGCCAGAATAATAGCCCCTGAGGTATCTCGATCTAAACGATGCACCAATTCAATACGACGCGCCTCTGGACGCAAGTTACGGATCAACTCAATCAAACCCCAGCTGACACCACTCCCACCATGCACCGCGATACCGGATGGCTTGTTAACCACAATTAAATCGGCATCCTCATACAAAATATGTTGCGCAATCTTGTCCTGTTGCGTGCGTGGTGGCGTAACTGACTGACCCGCTTCAGCTGTGACAACGGGCGGAATCCGGACAACATCACCGGTCAAAACACGCGTACTTGGCTGTGATCGACCCTTATTAACCCGTACCTCACCCTTGCGGATAATGCGGTAAATCAACATCTTCGGCACTTTTCGTAAATGCTTCATCAGAAAATTATCCAACCTCTGCCCCGACTCATCCTCGGTAACTTCGACCAACTTCACACCCGACATAACATCCACCACGCAAAATTTAAATGACTCGCAATTTTAGCCGAATGTCACCTTCTTTTCCGAAAATCTCACACCCCATTCAATTTAAATTAACGCCAAGTCCGATGGAGCCGCACAATAAGCATTGCACCTAACACTAAGGGGTGCTATATTGCGCAAGCCTAGTGTAAATAACATAGGCAAGCAGAAATTCCGCGAAGCACAAACGCGATGATTTAAACAAAACAGTTTTTTATCCATCCGGCAAGCGGCTGATCTAGAAGGTATTATAGAGTACTAAGCATATCAGGTAGCGTAACCGCGCTTCGCCTATTGATGCTCATAAAGTTATGAACGCGCCGCCCACACAAATGGACGTAAGACACTTCACCTTTATCAGCACGATATGTAACAAGACATGCAAACAAGGTGAAACACACTTGTTTAGACTAAGAGCTTAGCGCAGCACAAAACGCTAAGCTCGAAAAAAACGATGAATAACGCTCTAACAGCGCTCGAACCAGACCATGAACCTATTTTCATGTTAACTTTTGTTGTTAGCCGGACGAGAACCACTAGCGCCTTATTCTTCAAGAAGTCTAACGTACACCCCTGCATCCCTCTGCTATTAGTCCTCAGCTTCTACGTCAGCTCCAAGCCCTAACATTGACAAAGAGAACAGCATGAAAAGAATGCTTATAAATGCTACGCAAGCTGAAGAGTTACGCGTCGCTTTGGTTGACGGACAAACTCTATACGATTTAGATATTGAAACACCACACCAAAAAAAGAAAAAAGCCAATATATACAAAGGCGTCATAACACGCGTCGAACCCAGTCTAGAAGCCGCTTTTGTTGACTACGGTGCCGACCGTCACGGCTTCCTCCCCTTCAAAGAAGTTGCTGAAGAATATTATCCAAATAACACTAATGACAACAACTTGTCGATCCAGCAAGTCTTAAAAGAAGGCCAAGAACTAATCATCCAAGTTCAAAAAGAAGAACGTGGTAATAAAGGGGCGGCACTCACTACCCAGATTACGTTGGCTGGCCCTTATGTCGTCATGATGCCTAACAATCCAAAGTCTGGTGGCATCTCTCGTCGAATTGAAGGCGATGAACGCTCAGACTTGCGTGACACTTTAAAAGACATTGACATCCCAGATGGCATGGGCTTAATTGTTCGTACTGCAGGCGTGGGTAAAAGCCCAGAAGAATTACAATGGGGGATTAACTATTTAATCCAACTTTGGGACGCCATTAAACAAGCGGCCAATGATAAATCGGGGCCATTCCTGATTCATCAGGAATCTGACATCGTTACCTTAGCCATACGCGATTATTTACGCCAAGACATTGGCGAAATTTTAATTGACGACATGGAAACATTTGAGCGTGCACGAGACTTTATCCAACAAGTCATGCCGCAGCATGTGCAAAAGGTTAAGCCTTACCAGGATAAAATTCCGCTCTTCACTCGATTCCAAATTGAATCGCAAATTGAATCGGCTTACCAACGTGAAGTCATTTTACCTTCCGGTGGTGTCATCGTCATTGATATGACCGAAGCATTAACGTCGATTGACATCAACTCAAGCCGCTCAACAAAAGGTGGCGATATTGAAGAAACCGCTTTCCATACTAATATGGAAGCCGCTTGTGAAATCGCTCGTCAACTTCGTTTAAGAGATTTAGGTGGACTAGTGGTGATTGACTTCATTGACATGCACTCCTCTCGCCATCAACGCGAAGTCGAAAACCAAATGCGTGATGCCGTTGTTAACGATCGCGCTCGTGTTCAAATTGGCAAAATCTCACGCTTTGGTCTGCTCGAAATGTCACGTCAACGTTTACGCCCTTCAATTGAAGAGTCGAGTCAAATCGTATGCCCTAGATGTAATGGCGTAGGCGTTATCCGTGGCGTTGAATCTCTCGCACTTTCTATCTTAAGACTGCTTGAAGAAGAAGCCATGAAAGATGGCACACGTCGCGTTACGGTTCAACTACCGGTTGATGTCGCGACCTTTTTGTTAAACGAAAAGCGCAGCCAAATCATCAAAACCGAAGATCGCTACGACCTACACATTTTGATTGTACCGAACGAACATTTAGAGACCCCTCACTACTTGATTGAGCGCACTCGAACTGGTGAAGAGCCGACTCATAGCAGCAGCTACGAAGCGAAATCAATCATCACACAAGAAGTACCGAGTGTGGAAAAACCGCAATCTCAAAAAGAAGAGCCTGCGATTAAAAACATTCAACCTTCTGCACCACCTCCCGCTCAAGAAGCCGTGAAACAACCTCAAGCAGGCTTGCTAACCAAACTGTGGAACTGGTTATTCAAACAACCAAAACAGTTAGAGTCTCAAAAACCTAGTGCATCTGAAAGAGGCGCTAGTCGTTCACAAGCGCCACGTAAAAATAACAATCGTCGCCGTGGCAACGGTCGCAAACGCACAGGTGATAATGAAACCACCACTAGTATGGTAGATTCGACAAGGGATGCCAAACCAAACCAACAACCTGAACGTTCAAGAAATCGCACTAGAAACGATAACCCAAAACGTAATCAGCCTAATGATGGCTCGAGAGATAGCTCTCGTGATGAGCAAAGGAATAAGCCGGCTCAGCAAAAAACAAGTCACGTCGAAAATACGCAAACAAGCAATGCTTCTCATGACGCCGCGGCGGATCAAAAACCAACTCAGGTGAACGACCAACAAAACAATGATGACGCAAGCAAGAAAGAGCCGCGCCGTCGTAGTCGGTACAATAGTCGTAGCTCTCTAAACCGTAGACGCGCGCCTAAAGGCGCTGAAAACATTAGTGTTGCAAACCTAAACACGAATGAGAAACCGGCATCGGACACAAACTCTCCGACTTAATGTTAAATAAGACCTAAAAGGCTCAACCTTTTAGGTCTCCCCTCGCTTTTCAATTTGGCTGGCTCTGCTTAATATGGGCCAACAAACATCTTGACGCGGCCTCTACCATGTCAAATACATTCTCAAAACCATCAGCTCCACCGTAATATGGATCGGGCACATAATCCAGCCCAACATCAGGCGCAAACTCCATAAACAACCTTACTTTAGACTGTAAATCTGTTGGCGCCATCTTCATTAGATTTTCATAATTATCCGCATCCATTGTTAACACATAATCAAACTCAATAAGATCAGAAAAATCAACTTTTCGAGCACGAAGATCATCCATTTGAACACCTCGATTAGCGGCCGTTTGCATTGAACGATCATCCGGCGGATTACCAACATGATAAGCATGTGTGCCGGCTGAATCAATGATAATCCAGTCTTCCAAACCTTCATCTCGAACAAGCTTTCTAAACACCGCATGTGCCGTAGGTGATCGGCAAATATTGCCCATGCATACAAATAAAACCGAAACTTTCTGTTTCATCAAACTCCCCTTCGTTAAAATAGTGTTTTAATTTTACACATATCTTGAGCCATGAACAAAACACCGACCTCAACAGATTGGATACTTTATGCTGACGAGCAACTTATTGTCATAAACAAACCTAGCGGCCTTTTATCGGTGCCCGGTAAAAGTGAGCAGAATAAAGAATGTGTTCTCACCCATTTACACCAAACACACCCTGAAGCCCTGATTGTTCATAGGTTGGATATGGACACCTCTGGCATCATGGTATTGGCGATGAACAAACAAGCCCACCGATCTCTTAGCATTCAATTTCAAGATCGAAAAGTTAATAAAAAATACTATGCCTTGTGCGCCGGTAAATTGCTCTCTAATACAGGCTATGTTCAACTACCGATGCGATGTGACTGGGATAGACGCCCCAAGCAAATTATCGATTTTATTCATGGACGCTCTGCCCAGACACATTGGCAGATCATGACACAATATGAAAATCACTTTTCTGTCGAACTTAGTCCCATTACGGGTCGTTCACATCAGTTAAGGCTGCATATGAAATCACTAGGCCACCCTATACTCGGCGATAATCTGTACGCAGATCACGCCAGCATTGCAAATTACTCCCGATTAATGTTACATGCTGGCGAGCTTGAGTTTTCGCACCCTGAAACCCAACAAAGACTGAAAATCACCAGCACTCCTGAGTTTCTATGATATAACTGGCATACAAAATGCTCAGGTCACAATTAGAATAATTTGTAAGTCCTTGTAAATGGATTCATAATTCATAATGTCAAAGTGATACTGACTCATAAAGTTAAGTGAGGTTTAAAATGACGGATGTTGAAAAAGACGAATTAGCAAACCAAGAAATGTTAAAAATGCTGGGTGAATCCGAATCATCTAATAATGGGGATGATTTACTGGACGCTTTAAACGACCTTTCAAATCTAGATGACAACTCCTCCATTGAGGTTAGTACACCTGAAGACTCGCTTGAATTAGATTCCGATGCAATCTCATCCGAACTTGAAACAACAGATTCACTTTTAGAAGATACCGACATTGAAGACTCAACCGACATTGAAGACTCAACCGACATTGAAGACTCAA
>NZ_JACUTY010000035.1 GCF_014859555.1 Thiomicrospira sp.
AGGTCAACGTTTACCGGCTAATAAGTTATCGGTATTACAGCTTCTCAGCAAAATCTACCAACCTAATATTAACTTGAGCGAGCTCAGCAAAATCATTACACACGATGTGTCACTCAGCCAAAAACTGCTGGTGTTTATAAACCAAAATGCGCCATCCAAATACCCCATCACCTCCATTCAAAATGCGGTGATGCGAAGTGGTTTAGAAAAACTGCGTAACTGGGTTGGGCTGGTCGCCTTAACCAGCATGAACGATAAACCTTGCGAACTATTTACACTCGCGTTAACCCGAGCCAAGTTCTGCGAACTGGTGAGCGAATTAATTCAAGACCCACAAAGAGACCAATATTTTACGGTTGGGCTGTTTTCGACCTTGGATGCTTTAATGGATCGTCCATTAGAAGAAATTTTAGAACAACTAGGTTTAGACGACGACCACCTACTCGAAGCCTTGCTAGGGCAAACCAATAACGCCATGTGCCAAACCTTAAAAGCCGTCAAAGCACTCGAACAATGTCAATTAGATTTTGAGCGGCCCAAAGACGCGCCACTGACCGAACTCACCCAACGTTACCTACTTGCCATGCAATACGCCCAACAAGCTTTTAAACCTGAATAACCAGACCTGGTGGTTAAATCTACCCACAAAAAAAGGACCCAATTGGGTCCTTTAGTTTTATCGCTTAGCTTTTATAGACTTTAACGCAAGCCTTATTCAGCTGGTTGGGTTACGGTCGTAATCGAACCAAGGTTGACTGCAGTCTGAGCCAGCAATCTTCCTTGTATTGTTGAGCTGGCTACCATATCAACTTTGGTTTTAGCCAAGATGACACCTTTAAATTGTGCACCTGTACCTAAAGTAACGACATCCGCTACACGCCAAAATACATTTTTGGCGACTGCACCACCTGTAAGGGTAATAGCCTGATTTGTATCAAGTGTGCCACCAATCTGGAATACCCAAACATCATTCGCACCACCATCCAACGTAATTTCGCCGGTGATAGTTACATTCTCACCCCAAGTGTAGACACCAGGCTCAAATGTTTGAGCCGTTACTGTACCAGCACCAATGTTCAGAGCCGCACCTACACCAGCTGGAGTAGCTGGATCAGAAGCCTGAGTGTAAGCCGCAAGCACATCACCCAATGCGATACTAGCGCCAGTCTTGTCCGTTGAAGTACAGGTAGCTCCGGGATACGCAGCATCGTCCGTGAAAACTTCCGATCCACCAGCCAGTTCAGTACAGGCTACTGTAATTGATGCACCCGTAATGCCACTCGTACCAATATTACCCGTGATTGCTGCCGATCCATCAGCCGAGGTAATCCCAGCAGCCGTCATAATCACAAAGTTTTTGGCGGTGCCAAGGTTTATCGGAGCTGGTCCAGCTGCAACCGTGGTGCCCGTCGTAAAACTCCACTCATACTGAGCTGACAGTGGTTTGCCAGTCAAGTCAATAATACCGGTTGTTAGGGTCGCGGTATATTCTTGACCCGCCTCAAGGTTACTAGTTGGCGTAAAAGTCGCCACTTTTTCACTATAAGTGACCGTACCGCCAATCTTCGCGCTATTAAGCTTCAGGATAAAGCTTTCGTCGGTAACGCTAGTTGGATCTAGGTCTTCATCAAAAATAGCAATCACACTTCGGTTAAGAGCAACATCAACGGCGCCATTTGCAGGATTGGTAGAGGCCACTTTAGAAGCCGCAAGACCGTCTTCATCACTGATGGGGGCACTGCTACTTCCGCCGCCACCAAGACAACCAGCCATCAGCGTAGTCATCATTAAACCGGCTAGCCATAAACTACGGCCCGTGTATTTTTTAATCGTATTCATATTAGGTCTCCAGGGAGTTTTCATATCGTGGCGGATTTAATGCCCAGATATTTGATTGGCAAAAACTTTTAGTTTTGCCTAAGAGTCTCTTTTTGTTCGTGCCACACCACACTTTTCAACTATCTTGTATTGAGAGTTATGCTGCGAAAAGGAGTTATTCGAGATTTGCCGTCTAGTACAAAGGCCTCAGACGACTGGAGGAGAGCGCACAACTATAGTCTTTAAACCTGCAAATAGCGAATTAAATAGTCAAATAAATCAAAAAGTACTCAGTACGCAAGACTCTTAGAACAAAACGAACAGCAAGCCGTGGCATATTGTCAGGCTTTACCTCGCCTTTTTACGCTCGGGTGCAAAATACCATCCGAAAATAAACGCTGCCGACCTGCGGCGGCGTACGCTAAAACAGGTTTTGCGACCAGAATAACCAGGCCTGGTGGTTGAACCTATAAACAAAAAAAGGACCCGATTGGGTCCTTTAATTTTGTCACTTAGCTTTTATAGGTTATAACGCAAAGCCTATTCAGCTGGCTGTGCCACTACCGTAGCTGAACCAAGACCGACTGCAGTCTGCGCCAACAATCGGCCCTCTATGGTTGCGCTGGTTATAAGATCCACTCTGGTCTTAGCCAATACGATACCTTTAAACTGCGCGCCAGTTCCGAGTGTAACAACCTCAGATGCTCGCCAAAAGACGTTTTTGGCCTGGGCTTCACCTGCAAGAATAATGGCTGAACTTGTATTTAATGTGCCGTCAATTTGGAAAACCCAAACATCGTTCACACCACCATCAAGAGTAATGTCGCCTGTTAATGTTACATTACCCCCCCAAGTATAAACACCTGGAGCCAGTGTTTGCGTCGCCACCGTTCCAGCACCAATGTTCAGGAATGCACCTACACCAGCAGGTGTAGCCGGATCAGAAGCGTTGGTATATGCAGCAAGTACATCGCTTAGTGCGATACCAGCGGCCGTCTTATCCGTTGAAGTACACGTAGCACCCGCATAATTAGCATCATCGGTGAAAACTTCAGAACCACCAACTAACTCAGTACAGGCCACAGTAATAGATGCGCCTGTAATACCGCTCGCACCAATATTACCCGTTATTGAAGCTGTTCCATCAGCCGAGGTAATACCTGTTGCTGTTACGATTGCAAAATTTTCAGCGGTTCTAAGGTTAATCGGGTCTGGTCCAACAGCAAGTGCTGCGCCTGTTGTAAAACTCCAAACCTTAGCTGTCGCCAAAGCATTACCTGCCACATCCTTAATGCCCGTGGTTAACGTAGCGGTATACACCGTACTAGCATCCAGGTCATCGGTTGGATTAAACGTGGTCACTTTACTGTCGTAACTGACCGCACCCGGAACAAGCGTGCTGCCTTTTTTCAAGGTGAAAGTTAAACTGTTAACGCTTGAGGGCTCAAGTGTTTCACTAAAGGTCGCGGTTACACTTCGGTTAAGTGGAACATCTGTATCCGCATCAAGTGGATCAGTAGAAACCACGGTTGGAGGAGCAATATCTAGAGTGTCACCGCTGGTGAAAGTCCAGACATAGCCCTCTTCCATGGATATGCCGTCAGCACTTTTTACCGCTGTGGTCACCGTGGCGGTATGAACCGTATTAGCTGTGAAAGATCTGTTTGGGTCGAAGCTCACACTTTTAGAGGCCGCATCGTACACAATTGTGCCAATTAATGCGTCCTCGTTTAGACCTATTACGGTAAAACTATCCGTTGTAATACTTGTGTCATCCATCTCTTCACTAAACGTGACAACCACATTTGTATTACGTACCACATCTACAGCCTCAGTTACCGGTACTGTTTTAACCACAATCGGAACTTCAGCATCACTCGAACTGCTACTCGTGCTATCGCAACCCGCCATGGTCGCGACCATCAAAAGCGCCGCTAGCCATAAACTACGGCTTCGGTATTTTTTAATCATATTCATGATAATTCTCCAAGGTTTTAAATATTCTGGACAAATTAATGCCCAAATATTTGACAGGCAAAATGTGCTTTGCCTAAATGTCTCTTTAGTCCTCGGTACATCAGACTATTCAACTACCTTGTATTGAGAGTTCTGTTGCGAAAAGAACTATTAGAGGTTTTCCGTCTAGTATTCAGACCTTAGACGGCGAAGGGTTGACTTCAAATATAGGCTTTAAATTTGCAAATTGCAAACTTAATTTATTTTAAAAATCAATAATTTATACACTACCAGCTTAAAAGATTTGATCGTATGGCTTACGCAAGCCTTTCTAAAACAATACGTCGTTCAACCCGCTTAACCAGACCTGCTGGAAACAAATAAAAAAGGGTTCAATTAAAATTTGAACCCTTTTAATTTTGCCACTTAGCACTTAGTTATGTAGATTAAAACGCAAATCTTAATCAGCTGGTTCTGTCACCGCATTACTTTGCAATGTCACCGCAGTATGAGATAACAGTCGACCATTAACCGTTGCGCCGGTTTTTAAATTAATCGCTTTTTCAGCCAGAATAACGCCCCGGAAAGTAGCGGTTGTATTGATATCAACACCTACACCACCCGCGACCTGCCAAAAAACATTCTTAGCCACGGCTCCACCAGTTAAAAACACGTTCGTATTTTCAGCTTGAATAATGTTCCCTTCAATCTGGAAAATCCAAACATCTTCTGGGCCACCATCAAGCGTGACGTTAGTATTGATCCAAACGCTGGTGCCCCATTTATAAAGACCCGGAACCAGTGTCTGACCACTAATATCACCTGCGTGAAGTTCCGTGAAATCAGGCGTTGTTCGGCCAGCCGCATCGGTATAAGCTACGCCCATATCAAGAACCGCATTCGCGACCAATGTATTATCAGCGGGCAGTCCTTTAAAACAAGTAACCGTACCGTCACCAGTATAGGCCGCATCTGCACCGTAAATAAATCCTGTCATTTCTACACAGGTAACATCAATTGCTGCTGCCGTAATTGGGCTTGAACCGATATCACCGGTAATAGCTGAAGTAGGCACGTTTGTAATACCAGTTTTTGACAATATGACAAAGTCGCCAGCCGTTCTTAGATTAACTGGAGCGGGTCCTTGCGCAATTGCTGTCGTATCGCCGGTTGTAAACGTCCAAACCTTATCTGCCGCCATGGCATTGCCGACCACATCTTTAATACCGGTCGTGAGTGTAGCGGTGTACACCGTAGTGGGTTCCAGATCGGCTGTTGGATTAAAGGTTGCTACCTTGCTGCTATAGCTCACTTCGCCTGGGACAGACGTCGTCCCATTTTTTAAGGTGAAGGTTACATCGGTAACACTAGTCGGATCAAGTGCTTCACTAAAGGTCGCGGTTACATTACGGTTAAGTGGAACATCCGTAGCCGCAGGCGTATCAAGCGGATCGGTAGAAATTACGGTTGGTGGGGTAGCATCTACAGTGGTACCCGTGGTAAACAACCAAACGTAGTTAGTTGCCAATGATGCGCCGGTGGCGCTCTCTACGGCCGTGGTCACAGTACCCGTATAATCAGTATTTGCGGTAAGGTTTCTGTCAGGATCGAATGTTGCCGTTTTAGAAGTTGCATCGTACACAATACTGCCCGTTAATGCGTCTTCATCTTGACCTGTTACGGTAAAGCTTGTAGTGGTGATGCTAGCTTCATCCATTTCTTCGCTGAAAGTAGCCACTATATTAGTATTAAGTGCCACATCTATAGCTGTATCTGCTGGTGCGGTTTCAAGGACAGTCAGGGTGTTATTCCCGAAAATACTATCACCACTGTTATTATCGCAACCTAACATTAGCGTCGTCGTCAATAGAGCAGCTAGCCATAAACTACGGCTAGTGTAGCTTTTAATCATATTCATGATAATTCTCCAAGGATTTTTAATATCGTGGACGAGTGTGTGCCCAGATATTTGGCAGGCAAAATATGCTTTTGCCTAAATGTCTCTTTAGTCCTCGGTACATCAGACTATTCAACTACCTTGTATTGAGAGTTCTGCTGCGAAAAGAACTATTCGAGGTTTTCCGTCTAGTTTTCAGGCCTTAGACGGCGAAGGGTAGACTACAAATATAGGCTTTAAATTTTCAAATAGCAAACTTAACTTGTATTCAGATCAATAATTTACCTAAGGGTCGATTACGAACTTCACTAGCATGGTTGGCCATCACCTAGTTCCACAGCTTTTTATCCGCCGTTTTCACTTGACTCATACCCTCACCAGGTCTGGTGACGGTAAAAACAAAAAAAGCCGCAAATACAAATGTATTTACGGCTTCTTAACAAGGTTTCAAATCTTAGTTTAACAACAAATTTTTGACTTAAATGTGTTTAGGTAGCTGGATTATCAAACGTCACTGGAGTTTCATCAACCAAGCCATCGCCATTAATATCTTCACCTATCGTATAGGTATCATAAGAATATTCGATGATATAGGTTTTTGTGCCTGTGATTTTGATTTTGCCGGCTGTTGGATACTCACGGTACCAATCATCAGCTAAAGTTTCTAAGGTTGCAACATCCACATAGCCATAATCAGAATGGTATAAACGGCCGTTCTCTTCAAAAGATGAGTAATTGCTGACAATGACATAATTTTGCATTTTAAACTGTTTGTCTAGAATGTAATCTTTCACAACAAAGTTAGCCGTTGTTTGAGTTTCCCAAACACCTGAACCAGCTTCCATCTTCATGCTGCCACCCATTTCTACGTGCACACCATCGGTTAAGTCTTTTAATGAAAACGCGGTAAAGGTTAGCTCCAATTCATTAAGGTTGCCCTTTAGCCTAAAACTTCCATTCATGTAAGTTTCAGAATAGTTTCCATAATCATAGTTATAGTAAGTTTCACAATAGTTATTGGTCGTTAAGGTGATGTCTAAGTAACCCGTTACATCATCGTAAGACCCCTTAACGCTGGCGCTACCACCACAATCACCCTGAGCAGATTCATTAATAGACTGCGTTGCTTTCAATGTATAGCGTGACGGTTCAAGTTTTGATAAAGCCTTTACAACCGGACTATTGGTTGTCGCTGAGCCAGAATTCATTGTGTTATAAAAATCAAAAGTGTCGTCCATGCTTCCCGTGCCTGAAGACATGTATTCTTGATATAAAGCGTCCACATCTGCAGCGCTGGTAAAAGTGGCTGGTTCGGTTTTACCTGTATAAGTAACTGAGCTAATTCCTGTCTTAGTATCACCTCCGCCACTATCCGAGCCAATACAACCGGATAAACTGAACACACTAATCAAAAAAAACAAATTAAGCAGACTCTTCATAATAAACCTCATAAATTAAATTATTATTTTTATACTACTGGGCGCCTCGATTAACCCCGAATAAAATTCTGCGGGACTTACATGCCCTGCGTTGTGAACGTTTGCAAGGTCTAGACATTCCTTCACGTTCTCGCCTTGATCTGACAAACTTGGCGTTGCCAGAATTCATTGGGGGTTAATAGAGGTGCCCTACTATATATGCAGTAATCAACAATAATATTAACGCATTACAATTAAAAAACGAAGCTTAAATTCTGGAGGTGTTTAACTGCTTACTATCGAGTTTGGTAGCGTTGCTCGCTGAGTAGAGGCGTAATGGAGACTAGACCTGTCTGACGTTGAAGCTGGTTAAGCAGTTCGGCGAAGTCTTGTTGGTCGGCGGCTTGGAATACCGCCGTCTCACCATCGTAAAGGCTGAGAATGCGTTTAAGGTTAAAGTCTTTTTGCCATTGTTGCAGTTTGTTGTTGTCGTTGGCTTTGATTAAAAACTGACCATTTAGGACGGCAAAACGTTGGTTAAATCGGTTTTGCAAAACCGGATATACCAGGCCTGGTGGTTGGGCATTGGCTGCGTTTTGCACAGCGTTGTTGGGGTCTAAGGGCAAAGCAGCGCATACTTGACTAAACAAATCGGTATCGGTTTGGTAGACATGCCAAACACCCACGCGTTCGACTTGTTTAACCACCAGGCCTGGTGGTGGGGTTTGATTAATGCGAATAGCGACGTGTTTTTCAGCGAATTGATAAGCTTTTCCGGCGGCTTCAGCCAGCGGTGTACAGGCATTAATTGACCAGGCCTGGTGACTGTATAAACCGATAAACAAGGTTAAAATTAGGCGTAATATTTTCATTCTGCACGTCCGTAAAAGGTTAGTTTCCAATCGGTCAGTTTGCCATGCCCTGGCGCTTTAATGGCGTTGTCATATATTGGGTTTGCAGGCGTTGAGTCTTCCGTTTGATGATCGTTTACATCCCAGATTTTAAGTGTCCAATTTCCGGTTAAATTTTCGCCGTAAAAAGCATGTGTGAGGAGTCGCATATTGTCAATGTCATAACCTGACCGAAATGCATTAAATGGGGTTTGAATCACACTCGTCGTGCCAGAGGGTGAAACTAAGTGCATTAAATAATCGGATGCATCAATCGGGTTATTGGTATCAAGTTCTTGAATCGTTAACTCAACTAAAACACTTTCCACAATCTGACTTTGATTAACGGCTTGTGACTTTGTCCGACCGGTGGCCGAGGCATCGGGAATTTCGTTATCTGTGCTATAACTCACTTTGTCTAAAGCGATGACCTGCGGCTCGGCCAGTTGTTTGTTTTGGTTTTTCCAATTGAGCGCCTCGGTTATCGCCGCTTGCACATTAAGTGCGCCGAAACCAAACGCATTACTAAACTTTCTAGCGGCCGCATTTTCAACCCAACCCTGTTCGAGGGTAACGAAGCCATCATTAAGCGTTAACGTATTTTGTGCTATGTCAGTCGACTTAATTTGACGCGCCGTCATAGCCATAATATGTTTGACTTCGCGGGCACTTAAACTAGGATTGGCCTGTAACAATAACGCGGCGACGCCTGACACAATCGGCGTGGCAGAGGATGTACCATTAAAGATCGCGGTATAACTGCATTCTGAGTTCAGCATTTTATTACCCACTTGGTATTCGCCTTTATCAAACGCAAGAAAAGACGAAGATTTGGCGTAACCCGCATTACAACCGGAGCGATCAGTGGTTAAGATGGCGGGCTGCGCTTCAACAACCACACCATCTTTTTCATAGGCGTAGCCATATTCACCACCCGGTGCCGAAATCCACAAGGCTGAGCCGGTATTGCTGTAACTGGCGCGTTGTCCATTGGCATTAAATGCGCCGACCGCGATTAAAAAAGGCGAGGTATTGAGCGGCTCCATATTGGCGTTATAACAAGTGATGTTATTGAGTTTGGCGGCATCACACCAGCTTTCACGCTGATCAATAAAAACATTACCACCGCTATATTCGTTGCCGGCGGCTTTGACATAAATTGAACCTTTAGCGTCGCGATAATGGGTTGCACCATATTCAAAGTGCTCTAAGAGAATTTTTTCATATTCGCTTAAGCCGCCCGTAACCGGGTTAGAACCGTAACTCATATTAAAAACATCGATATTTTGATTGTTAGTAACTTCATTACTTTGTTGGCCTAGCGAAATAAACTCGTTATCATTGCCTTGGTAACTAAGAAAATTAAACCCTTTTAATTGCACCCCAGGCGCCACCCCCCACATGCCGATGCCATTACCGCCACGCGCCCCCACTAGCCCGGCTACACTGGTACCGTGGTCTTCACCCAATAACATGGTTGGGTCATATTGGCCTAGACCATTAAACGGATAGCCGAAGTTATACGAACCATTTTTTTGCACATTGGGGTATAAATCTTCATGTACGATTTCTAAACCAGTATCAATCACCGACACCACCACACCTTGGCCTGTGTAGCCTTGGGCATAATCGAAAGGATTGGTGGTTTGATTTGATGCGCCGGTGGCCAAAGCAGAAATGTCTTCACCCACTTGGGTTGCAACGGTGGTGGGTGTTAAAACATAACTGCCGGAGTTTGACAAATACCATTGATAGGAGAATAACGGATCGTTAATCACCGTAATCGGTTCGTTGGCGGCGGGCGAAACCAAATCAGGTGTGCCCGAGCCTGAACCTGAACTCGAAGAAAAAATATCACAGCCAGTCAAAAGCACCAGGCCTGGTAGCCAGCCTAATACTTTTAGCCAGCCGTTCATCACCATTGCCCTTGTTTTTGCGCTTGAGCTTGGGTGGCCGAGGTTTTGCGCATCATCATATCCGCCCAATCCGGGAAGTTTTGTGCTGAGTCGGCCTGAAGCTTAAGTTCATATTGATAACGATTAGGTGCATTCAATTCAGCCTGTCCGCTTAAATGCCAGCCTTGGTTTTCGGCTTGGATAACGACATCAATTTTTTTACCCGGTACAGCTTGATTCGGTGTGATCTCTAGCTGGGCGATTTGAATATCCATTACTTTAAAATCGGTCACAACAAGCTGCCCGGCTATAGTTTCTGGCCAAAGCTGCTCTAAATCTATTATTGCATTGAATTCGCGAAAATGTACATCACCTTGTAACCCACGCAAAAAGAAAAACTGGTTTACCCAAGGTGCGGCGGCCTGAGTTAAATTAACCTGACCCTGTGGAATCGCTAGTTGCATTTGATGTTGACCGAGTTCGATATCGGCATAAAGTGATTCGCCAGCCAGTCGCCATTGCAACTGCGCGCCGAGTTTGGCAGTGAGCAGTTTAAAAACCTGAATATGCCAACTCACCTGACCCAAATGATGGCCTTGCCATTGCACTTGTGTTTGGCCTTGCCAAATTGTGCCTTGCGTTTGGCTAAGCACCAGGCCTGGTGGTAACTGGCGTTCAACTTGTTTAAGCGCAAAACCGGCCGGTAAATGCACCATAAACGCTGTGATAAACAACACAAGTGCCAACAAAGCCCATAAAATAATTCGAGTGGTTTTCATCGTTAGCTCAACACTTTAAAACTGAGTGTGACTTTAATAATACCGGTTTCCAAGGGTTCGATTTGCAATTTATCCGCGATTAAATTGCGGCTTTCCAACGCCGACAGCCAACGGAAAAACCTTGGCGCGTCGACCTGATTAAATTGCACCTGTACGCCTTGGTTAATTGGTTTAATTGACTCCGCTTGCGGCAAAAGGTTTTGATCACGCAACGACTTTTGCAATTCGGCCATCCATTGCGACTGGGTTAAGTTAGGTTGCGAATCTTTTTTTAAGGTTTGTACCTTCGGTGCTTGATCATTTAACCAATGCCATTGGTTTTGAACCTGGGTTAAACGTTGTTCAGCTTGTTTTAAAGCCTGTTGTGGCGGAGCCCACATAACTTGATAAGCCAACCAAATCAGCAACACAGCGGCTAAAGCTTTCAGTAAGCCGCGTTCGCGTTCCGCCAAGCCTTGCCAGTAGGCTTGGGCTCTTTGCCAAACTTCATTCTGCGCTAACATAAATCACTCCTTCGGCTTGTTCGGAGGACACATTGCGGATTTGCAAACGCACCTTGGCTTGGCCTTCTAATGCTTTTACCAGTTTGTCGAGCGCGTCGGTATTGGGTGCAATCAGTTGTAAACTTAATTGACCATTCTGCCAATCAACCCGACCAGGTTTAATGGCTTTATTCGCTAAAATTGACGATTCCACAAGCTTTAACAATTGAGCCGGGCCGGTTTGTTCGCTTTGCTGTTGGGCGCTTTTTAGAAAAGACTGGGTTTGCACCCGCACATTCACAATGCGACTGATCTCTGGAAAAAGTTGTTTAAATAGGTTGTCAGTTTGCTGTTGATAAGCTTGGGCTTGCTGTTCAATCCGATTAACTTGCCACCAAGATTTGACCACGGACAACACCAACAAGCCGACTAATAACAACACCGGCCAACGCCAGTATTTGAGGCTTGCATGGCTTTGTTTTTTGGCTGCATAATCACCGGTTCTTAGCCCTAACCCGCGAATCGATAAGTTAGCTACATCAACCCACGATCCGGTTTGGAGTGTAATATCTGACTCGCTATTCGCCAGTGCCAAAGTCGGTTCAACCAACGCTTGCGCTAAACTCATACCGCAAAAATCGCCATTGCGAATCAGCTTATCACCAGGCCTGGTGAAGGAGTCCGCGATCAACCATTGATTGTCTTGCGCGTTCCAAGCCACTGCAAAACAATCTGGCACCAGTTGAGTGGTTTCAAGACCATGTTGTTTTAAGTTATCCAGCCATTTCGCCATTTGGGTTTTGGCCACCACCGCCAGCGTCACCTCGCCATTGGATTGACGATTAAGCGGCACCAAATGCACGTCTTCAATCGGTTGTGCAATCTGTTCTTCGACCGCATAAGGCAGTGCCTCTAACCATTGACCACGTGATTTACCCGGCACAAAAAGCGTCAGAATATTGAGCTGGCCGGTCGGCACCCAAACCCAGTTTGGCGTTTGCGATGGCGGCAACACCAACTCGCCTTGCGCCGTGATATAGCCCTGATTTTTTGCTGAATTAGTCATCCGCGTTGGTTATCCATCGTTGTAACAGGCTGACCTGTTGATCTTGTCGATAATACAAGGCTCGGGCATTTAAGTTGGCTTCGCCATAAGCGACCAAACCTTCGAGCTGAAAAAATTCACTTTGGGTGGTAATCATCCAATCCGGTAAATCCTGATTGATTTGATTTTGTTCGCCGCCGCCCATCTGACCTAAAAAGGTTCTAAAATCGGCGGTTTCATTAGCCGGTTCGGTCATACGAACATCCAACCAGGCTTGAACCAAACTCAGATTCATCCATTCGGCCAACCCGAGTAAAACCGGCTCCGGTGCAGTGTTAACGTTAATGGCGCTGACTTTAGGCAAGGCACTTAACCAAGGTCTGACTTGCCTAAATTGTGCTGGATTAAGCCCCTCTAATAATTGTACTTCGTCTACCAGCACCATCAATTGATTCGCGGCACGATAAGGCGGATTTTTCAATAAATAAGTGTCGCTTTCGGCGCCACCGGGGATGGGGTTATTATCAGCATCCACCCAATCAATTAGCGGGGCAACCCAATCGGTATTTAAGTTTTGCCGCGTTAGAATACGTTCCAGTAATGAGCGCCAAGCCTCGCGTTTAGTTTCATCGGTTTCGGCTAAATTATTCAGGTTAAAACGGCCTTGCATATCAAGCAATTGCCCGCCCAAATCGCCGCCTTCAAACTCCATCGGTAACATTGGCTGCGCCCAGGCTTCGGCTAAATGATCCACTTGGTTTTGCGAAGCATCAAAAGCCAGACCTTTTTTGACCCAGGTATCAATACCCGCCGCCACCGCCATCGCTTGCGATTGGTTCAACATAAATGCGCTACGCTGAATGTCCAAGCGTTGTTGATACAAAATACTGCTGGCGATGGTGGCCACTAATGCCACCACCAGCAACACGGTCAATAAGGCAAAACCCTTTTGGCGTTTAGGATGCATTCTAACCCTCCACACCCGACAATAAACGCCGGAACTGGCGACCATCTTCCAACTCAATCATGATTTCCACCAGGCCTGGTAAGGCATTTAACGCCATGGCTTCCTGCGGCCAAAATCCTTGCCATTGTTGCTGTTGATCCAGTAGTCGAACGTCAAATCGCGCCACGCCCGATAGTAATAGCTGACGATTGGGTTTAGAGTCCGGCGTGCGATCTAAAACTGGCCACACCCAACGGTAGAGTTGCGCGGCATCCAAAACATAAGCTACACGCACTAAACCACCCGAAGATTGAGGTGTAGGATAAAGCGCTATTCGGCTCAATTCAAAACGTTGAGGCTGCAATAACATGGCCGGTATTACCGAGCCCAACTCATCCAACACCGGACGTGGCGTCATTTGCAAAACATCCTGTTCCAACCACCAAATCGTGCGTTGCAACTGGCTAAAATCTTGTTGTTGTCGTTCATACGACTCGGTAATACGCACGGCACTGTCGATACTTTGGTAAGCCATAATTGCAATCACCGCCGATACCGCCATCGCCACCAGCAACTCGATAAGTGTGAAACCCGCTTGTTGAATGTGTTTAGTTTCCAACGACCGTCACCATTCGATTTGCGAGATGTTCAGAACCTTGTAAACGCACCTCAACGGTTGCACGCATCATGCCAGGAATCGGGGTCGGCTCTAGGCTGATTTCAGTCTGCCACTCCTGCCCACCTAAGCTTGTATTGGATTTCAGCTCGACTTCTTCACCCACCGAATGTTGCAACTCCGTTAGACGATTCTGTGCGATCCAACCCGCATAAGTGCGTTCCGGCAAACTCGCTTGTTGATTCACAAACATCGCGAGGGTTTGACTTAAGGCCGCCAAGGCCACCGCCACAATTAGCAACGCCACCATAACTTCAATTAAGGTAAAGCCTTGCTGTTTAATCATCTTGCCTCCACTCAAACTTTAACGCCTGATCCCAGGCCAGTATTTGACCATCCGCGCGAATTTCACCTTCGGTGATCAAGCCACCCGGCCAGCACAACCAACCCGGTTGTGGCAATTGCATACGTTCTTGCATGGTCGGCTCGGTGCGCCATTGCACTTCAAAACCAGGCGACCAACTGAGTGTTTTAATATTGTCGGCTTGTGTCCATTGTCCGTTGGTTTGGTAATACACTTTCAAACCTTGTTCATCAATGCCAATCAACACCAAACGCTGTTTAAACGCGGCTTGGTCACATGCGGTTTGGATTAGTCCTTGGGTTTTTGCCCATTGCGCACGCAGTTGGCTGCCTTCATGCGAGCCGAACGACATTAAACCCGCCGCCAACACCACCGCGATAATCACCACGACCACCATTAACTCAATTAAGGTAAAGCCTTTTTGGCGTGAGGTGGTTGGCATCAATTAGATATTCCAGTTGCCTAAATCCGCATCGGCCCCTTCGCCGCCTTCTACTCCATCCGCACCATAAGTGAAGACATCGAACTGGCCATGTTCACCCGGACTTAAATATAAATAGTCATTACCCCAAGGGTCTTTCGGCAAACGTTCCATATAAGGTTTCCAGTTTCTTGGCAAAGGTTCCGAAGTTGGCTCAGAAGCCAAGGCTTCCAAGCCTTGATCGGTGGTCGGGTAGCGGAAATTATCCAGTTTATAAAGCTGTAAAGCCGATGATAACGCACTGATATCCTGTTTTACTTTTACCTCGCGCGCTTCATCCGGACGATCCATTAACATAGGCACCGCAATCGCCGCCAAAATCGCTAAAATCACCACCACCACCATTAACTCAATCAGCGTAAAACCGGCCTGTTTATAGTGTTTTATTTTTTTATTTTGCATGATTTTCTCCTTAACCCAACATTTGATTCATTTCGAAAATGGGTAACATAATCGCCAATACAATCATCAATACCACACCACCCATGGTAATAATCAACAATGGCTCGAGTAAACTCACTAGCGTGGCGGCACTGGTTTCGACTTGGTATTCATAATGCGATGCGCCTTTTAACAACATCTCGTCCAATTGACCGGAGTTTTCGCCGGTTTGCACCAGGTTTAGCAACAAAGGCGGGAACACCCGGCTGTCTTTCATGGCTTGACTTAACGCCTGGCCTTTGCGAACCGACTCTTCCAATTCTAATACACGTTGGCGCAATGGCAAATGCGTCATTACCTGAGATGAGATATGCAAGGCGGTTTTAACCGGCACCCCGCTGGCAACCAATACGCCAAGAGTGCGTGACCATTTAGCGACCGCGTTATAGATTAAAAACTTTTTTAAAAGGGGGGTATTTAATAGTAGATTGTGCCAACGAAACTTCCATTTTTCAAAGCGCATCAGCCATTTAAAGCCCAGCACCAACGCTAACAATGAAAACAATATTAGCCAGGTCTGGTTCTGTACGAAGTCGCTCACCGTCAACATGCCCTGAGTTAACGGCGGCAGGGTTTGGCTCATATTATCGAACACGGTTACGACTTTGGGCACCACGTACGCCATCAAAAAGAATACGATGGCGATCGCAACCACCACCATCATCATCGGGTAAATCAACGCGCCTTGTACCTTTTTACGCAAACGTTCTTGCTGTTCGATTGTATCGGCCAAACGTGACAAAACCGCTTCTAAATGGCCGCTTTCTTCGCCAGCATGAATGGTCGCCATATAATCTTGCCCCACGCTAAAAGGCGTTTGCGCCAAAGCCTGTGCCAACGAATAACCTTGTGCGACTTGGCTATGCACACTGGTCAAAAAGCGCTGCATCATACGACTTTCCGCCTGCACAGCGACACTTTGCAGGGATTGAGTTAATGGCATACCGGCTTGCAATAAAGTCGCCAATTGGCGTGTGATCAACGACAAGTCGGCGGTCGAAATCTTACGTTTCAACCAGGCCTGGTGCTCGCCGTTTTTATCGGTCGCGGCTTTATCTACGGCTTTTAATGACAGAGGCGTTAGGCCTTTATCGCGCAAGGCTTGACGCACTTGACGCTCGGAGTCGCCCTCCATCAAACCTTTTTCACGTTTACTGTCTGCGCTTAAGGCTTTGTATTCAAATACCGGCATCGTGTTTCACCTAAGCCTGTGTGACACGAAGTACTTCTTCCAGGCTGGTATCGCCGGAGAGTACTTTCGCTAAACTGGTTTGTTGCAAGGATGGTGAGTGCTGGCGTGCGTAACGTTCTATATCCAGTTCAGAGGCGTCTGCATGAATCATCTGCTGGATCGTTTCATCAATCCGCACCAGTTCATAAATCCCTAGACGACCTTGGTAGCCGGTATGATTACATTCCTCGCAGCCTTCGGCGCGGTAGATTTGCGCGGATTCCACGCCTAATAATTGGCATTCGGCGGCATCGGCTTGATGTGGTTGTTTGCAATGCGGGCAGACACGGCGCACCAAACGTTGCGCCAACACGGCGGCAACACTGGAGGCCAATAAAAACGGTTCCACCCCCATATCGCGCAGACGTGTAATCGCCCCCACGGCGGTGTTGGTATGCAAGGTAGACAACACTAAATGCCCCGTCAAAGACGACTGCACTGCAATTTCGGCGGTTTCGACATCTCGAATCTCACCAATCATCACCACATCGGGGTCTTGACGCAGAATCGCGCGCAAACCCTTTGCAAAAGTCATATCCGCCTTGGCATTAACCTGAGTTTGGCTAATGCCATCAATGTTGTATTCCACCGGGTCTTCAATCGTCATAATATTGCGCTGGGCATCATTTAAACGGCTTAAACCCGCATACAAGGTGGTGGTTTTACCTGAGCCAGTCGGCCCGGTGACCAAAAAAATCCCATGCGGTTTGGTGAGCACTTTCTTAATTGACTCAAACACTTGGGCTGGCATACCCAAATCAGCCAAATCCAACAGCCCAGCGCTTTTATCCAACAAACGCATCACCACGCGTTCGCCATAACTGGATGGAATGGTCGAAACACGCAAGTCCACCGCTCGCCCTCCTAACTTAAGTGCGATACGGCCATCTTGCGGCAAGCGTTTTTCGGCGATATCAAGCTTTGCCATGACTTTAATCCGCGACACCAACATCGGAGATAACCCCGCTTTGGGTGTTAAAACCGTTTTAAGCTGACCGTCAATACGAAAACGCACACGCAACTGAGTTTCAAAAGGTTCGATATGAATATCTGACGCATTGGTGCGAATGGCTTGGGAGAAAATCGCGTTGAGCAATTTGATAATCGGCGCGTCGTCTTGGCTATCAAGCAAATCTTGGGTTTCAGACACCTCGGCCACCAACGATTGCAAGTCACCGGTTTCAAACTCGTCCATGCCTTCCATCGAATGGGCTTGAGAATCGGCGTAAAGTCGTTGCAATCGTTTTTCGAACTCGGTCTCCGCAACCATTTGAGTCTGGAAGTCGTGGGCTAAAAATCGTTGAACTTCGAGCAAAGCCGAAGGGGTAGCGCTAGCCAAGGCATAAACCACCCAACCCTGATCATTCTTGTCGAGAATCACCCGGTTCTTGCGGGCAAACGCAAAAGGTAGCAACATCGCTAAAACCCTAAAACTTCAAGCGAACTATCGCGTCGACGGTGTTGATTATCTTTTTTAGGCTCAGATTTTTCAGCCTGCGGTGGGTTTTGCGACTCTGGCGTTGGCGGGGCTTCGGATACTTGACGGCTCAGAGCCTCATTCGGTTTTTGATTACGCTGATCCCACTCGTCTACTGTCGGCATTTGAGGACGTAGCCCGCGTAATAAACCGCTGTCTTCTTCTAACATCTGGGCTTGCTCTTCATAGATATGGTTGTACTTCTGGCGACTATAGTAATCGCTCATTAAGTTGTCGCGCACAATTACGGGTCGCAAAAACACCATCAAATTGACCTTTTCACGACGACTTTCTTGGTAACGGAACAGCGCACCCAGCCAAGGAATACTGCCCAGCCCGGGTACTCTACGAGCAACTTCGGTTTCGCGTTCACTTAATAAACCACCCAGCACAATCATATTGCCGTCACCAACAATGACATTGGTTTTTAACTGACGTTTAGAGGTTTCCAAATCCACTGCATCACTTTTTGGTAACACATCCGAAATTTCCTGATCTATTTCCAACTGAATTTCGTTGCCTTCATTAATCTGCGGCCGGACTTTTAACTTCAAGCCCACGCTTTTACGCTCAATCGTGGTGAACGGATTGGTGCCGGAATTGGCCGAGCTGGAATAACTTCCGGTTTGGAAAGGCACTTCGCGCCCGACAATTATCTCAGCTTCTTCGTTGTCCAGCGTCAGCAACGTTGGTGTGGATAAAATATTGGCTTCAGAGTCACCGCTTAATGCGCGAACCAGTGCCCCCCAACCCTGGTTACTTGAATTGACTTGACCGAATCCAGCTGTTACACCTTGGCCTATAGCTTGGGCTTGCGCCGCTGGATTACCCGCATTACCTAAAATCGTGGGTATCGTGCCGCTAAAGTTAATCATACCAACCCCACTCGGTCCCGCCGCCGCCCACTCAACGCCAAGTTCGGCTTGTTTAGATTGACTAATTTCGACAATAATGGCTTCAATTAACACTTGTGCGCGGCGAATATCCAACTGCTTCACCACCGATCTTAAGCCTGTCAAAATCGCTGGCGGTGCGCTAATCACTAACGCATTCATGCGTTCATCAGCGACAATGCTCACGCGTTCTTTCAAGCTCTTTTCATCCAAGCTTGTTGCCAGAGACTCAGCCGCGCCTGCTTCAGAACTCGCCCCCTCTACCATGGATCGGTTAGTCGCCATCTTTTCTAAAATCGGCACCAAATCCAACGCTTTGGCGTAGCGTAAATACACAACCTGCACCGAGCCGTCCTGCGACAGCGGAATATCCAACTCAGCCACCAACACACGCAACATTAAGCGTGATTGTTCGTCGCCAGAAAGCACAATACGATTCGAGCGTTCATCAAACGTGACTTTAGCGACATTAGTTTGACCCTGAGGCTGTAAAGCTTTTAAGGTTTTAACTATGGCCTCGGCAGGCGAGTGCTTAACTTCAATTACCTCGTAATCGGTATCCGCTCTTATATCGACTTGCTTTAAAATGGCTTTAATTCGATCAATACCATCCACCGTATCGGTCACAATCAAACGATTACTATCCGCCATCGCCACCAAATGCCCTTCACGCGCCACTAGTGGCCGCAAAATCGCTACCAGCTTTGAGGCTTCTACATGGGTAACTTTTACCACTTCGGTGACCCAAGCTTCGCCCTTGTCTTGCGCGCGCGCATAAGGCAATTGATCTCGTGCTAAATTTGCCGGAATCACCTTAATCACATCACCACTTGGCACGGCGACAAAACCATGCACATTAATAATTGCCAACAGGGTTTGATATAACGCATCCGCTGACATAGCTTCTGGCGCGATTAACGTCACCTTGCCGCGCACACGAGGGTCGATAATAAAATTCTTGCCGGTGGCTTTGGCCACCGCTTCGATTACGGTGGCGATTTCGGCATCACGAAAATTCTGTTTAAGTGTCGGCTCGTTGGCCACCACCAGGCCTGGTGTTAGCAAAACCAGGCTCATCGTCAGAGCCCAAAACCAGCTTAAAGTTATTTTTGTATTTCTATGCCAAACGTTTTTCATCGACTACTCAGTTATATTGGTTAAATCGACCGAAATGGTTTCGAGCAGACCGTTGCGCTCAACCTGCAAATCAAATCGGCTTTCTTGTAAAAAACGATTCCACAAAGTTGGCGCATCTGCCAACTCCTGAATCTGGGCTCCGTTAATACTTTTGATTAGGTCACCGGGCTTTAAACCCATCGCTTCAAAAATTTTGTGTTCGCGACGTGGTGACACCTCAATCCCCACCCAAGCATCATTTTTTTTTACCCCTTTAAAGCGCACATAATTGCCCATGCGCATTGGGTTTTCACGAATTTCGTTATTTATTTTTTTCAACCGCTGCTGTTCAGCATTCGACAGGTTTAAGCCCTCCGTCGATTCGGTGAGTTTGTTACCCGACTCGTCCGTCACCAGACCGGCAACGCGATCTTCCATCGCCAAGCGTTCGTGCTGGCCGCGATGTAACAAAACCACATAATCGGCCGCCACCTCAACCAATTCTACACCGTTAATCACCTGTTCGCCTTCGGACACCACCAAAGTATTGCCGCCATCCGCTAAAATCGCCACACCGACTTTACCGGTTTTGATGGTGCCTAATAGCTGTAGTTTTAAACGGGTATCGGCCAGTTTTTCAGACGCAACCCTAGATAGATTCTGTTGAGAAATAGGTTTATCGGTTTCGCCATATAACAAATTATGCACACCGGATGTAAAAGCCGAAACTTGAGAAGAGGGAGAAAGCTCGGGCAAACTTGGGATGGGAACCGGGTCAAGACTTTGTGCCAACCAAGCCCCACTTAACCACAGAATGGTAGACACCAAAACCAAACTCAACAGTGCAGAAAAACGCACTTGCTGATTAGTCCCAAAATGACTGAATATTTTTAACACCCGAATGTTCTTCACTCACCAAACTACTTAATTGGAATAATGGCCATTAGTTTATACCAAATCCGCAAAAAACATAGTGTCATTAAGGCTTTTACCTAACTTAAGGCAAACACATTCCACTTGAGAACGGGTGTCACGAATGAGGTTTATTTTGTTTAAAGCAACTCACATCATGCTCGATTTTGTGTATTTAAGTCCTGTTTTAACTAGCAAGATTTTAATAGCGAATCACCATCAGGCCTAGTAGTTAAGCTGACTGGTTCATTTTGGTGACGAGTAATCCGGCGATGAGGATAAAGCC
>NZ_JACUTY010000003.1 GCF_014859555.1 Thiomicrospira sp.
GAACCTGAAGGAATGTCTAGACCTTGCAAAGGTTCACAACGCAGAGCTGAGAAACCTGGCTAAGCCCCGCAGAATCAACCAGGGGTTAATCAAGGTGCCCATAACTTAATCATTCTATCGTAAATCACCAATTCCTACCATACCTGCTTTAAGCCTTTTCAACTGATCCCTTAGTTGAGCAGCCTCCTCAAAATTCAATGACTTAGCCGCTGCATACATTGATTTTTCAGTCTGTTTAATCATCTTAGCCAATTCAGCCGGACGCAAACTCACCAAGTCCAATTCAGCATAATCACCACTAGACTCAGCCGCCTTACTTTCACCATGCTTTCTAGACGATTTACTGGCATAGGGCGAATGTTCAAGAATATCGGTTACTTTTTTACGTAACGCGGTCGGTGTAATACCGTGCTTTAAGTTAAATTCAATCTGCTTTTGACGTCGGCGTTCCGATTCATCAATGGCCGCTTGCATGGAACGTGTCATTTTATCGGCGTACAGAATGGCGCGACCATCCGGGTTTCGCGCGGCTCGCCCCATCGTTTGGATCAAAGCACGCTCCGAGCGTAAAAAACCTTCTTTATCAGCATCCAAAATTGCCACCAAAGAAACTTCTGGAATATCCAGTCCTTCTCGTAGTAAGTTAATCCCGACCAACACATCAAATTCACCCTTGCGTAAATCGCGGATTATTTCGATGCGTTCAACTGTATCAATGTCGGAATGCAAATAACGCACTCGTACGTTGTGGTCTTCCAAATAATCGGTCAAATCCTCGGCCATGCGTTTAGTCAAGGTAGTAACCAGAATCCGTTGCGCTTTTTCAGCGATTAACCTTATCTCCCCCAATAAATCATCCACCTGAGTAGTCGCCGGCCGAACTTCAATCACCGGATCAAGTAAACCCGTCGGACGCACCACCTGCTCGACCACTTTTGAGCTGTGTTCCAACTCATAATTAGCCGGTGTTGCGGATACAAAAATGGTTTGCGGCATCAAGCCTTCAAACTCGTCAAACTTCATGGGGCGGTTATCCATCGCAGAGGGCAAACGGAAGCCATAATTAACCAAGTTTTCTTTACGTGATCGGTCACCTTTATACATGCCGCCAATTTGTGGAATCGTAGCGTGACTTTCATCAATGATCATCAACGCATTGTTTGGCAAATAATCAATTAAAGTGGGTGGCGGCGCGCCCTCTTCTCGACCCGATAAATAACGCGAGTAGTTTTCGATTCCCTGACAATAACCCAGTTCCATCATCATTTCGATATCAAGCCGAGTACGCTCCTCTAAACGTTGTGCCTCAACCAGTTTATTTAAGCTGCGCAACTCATCTAGCCGACTTTTAAGCTCTACTTTAACCTTTTCAATCGTCTCGATCACACGCTCTCGCGGGGTAACATAATGCGACTTTGGATAAACCGTCACACGTGTCACTTTACTAATTATTTCGCCCGTTAAAGGATCAAACCAACTTAACGCTTCGACTTCGTCATCAAACAATTCAATCCGCACCGCATACTGTTCGGCTTCGGCTGGGTAAACATCCACCACGTCACCCCGCACTCTAAATGTGCCACGGTACATCTCAAAGTCGTTGCGGGTATATTGCATCGTGACTAATTTAGCTAAAATGTCGCGTTGGCTAATCGGGTCGCCCAAACGTAATTGCAAAATCATACTCAAATATTGATCAGGATCACCCAAACCATAAATCGCGGATACGGTGGCAATTAAAATCACGTCCGGGCGTTCCATTAAAGCTTTGGTCGCGGATAATCGGAGCTGCTCGATCTGTTCATTAACTGAGGCATCTTTGGCGATATACGTATCGGAAGCCGGCACATAAGCTTCAGGCTGATAATAATCGTAATACGACACGAAATACTCAACCGCATTATTGGGAAAAAAGCTTTTCATTTCACCGTAGAGTTGAGCCGCTAGGGTCTTATTATGCGCCATAATAATGGCGGGACGCTGTACGGTTTTGATCACATTTGCAATCGTATAGGTTTTGCCAGAACCAGTTACACCCAACAGGGTTTGAAAGGCTTCGCCGTCCTGCAAACCTTCCACCAGGCCTGCAATTGCGGCAGGCTGATCCCCAGCAGGTTGGTACTGTGAAACCAATTCAAATGCTTTTGCCATATTACCCCTTAAAACTTATTTCGCAAACGGCTTTAAATAACGCTTAAATGCAGTAAAATAAAGCCTTATTTTACATCTAAAAAACCCGTGCGCTGTTTGATGTGCACCATTATACAAACCTGAGAGAGAGAAATGGCCTTGCTTTCCGATCGTGTTAATCGCGTAAAACCTTCCTTAACCCTCGTAATTTCAGCTAAAGCGGCTGAACTTAAACGCGAAGGGAAAGACATTATAAGCTTGGGCGCGGGTGAACCTGACTTCGATACCCCTGATCATATTAAGGCCGCCGGTATTAATGCGATTCAACAAGGCGATACGCGTTATACCGCTGTAGATGGAACGCCCGATTTAAAACTGGCGATTCAAGCCAAATTTAAACGCGATAATGGCTTAGATTACGATTTAAGTGAAATCTTAGTTTCCAGCGGTGGTAAACAAAGTTTTTACAACCTATGCCAAGCCGTGCTCAATGACGGTGATGAAGTCATTATTCCCGCACCCTATTGGGTTTCGTATCCCGACATGGCTTTATTGGCTGGCGGCGAACCGGTGATTATCGAAACCGGAATTGAACAAAACTTCAAAATCACGCCTTCTCAATTGGCCAGCGCTATTAATGCCAAAACTAAATTAGTTGTAATTAATAGCCCATCCAACCCAACTGGCGCGATTTATACTCGCGATGAACTCGCTGCGCTGGCAGACGTATTACGTCAACACCCACAAGTGTTAATTGCCTGTGATGACATGTATGAGCACATCGTATTGGGTGACACGCCTTTTACCACTTTGCTTGAAGTTTGCTCGGACTTAAAAGACCGTACATTGGTTTTAAACGGTGTATCCAAAGCTTATTCGATGACAGGTTGGCGCATTGGTTATGCGGCGGGTCCGGAAACTATTATTAAAGCCATGAAAACGGTGCAATCTCAGAGTACCTCAAACCCTTGTTCTATTTCGCAAGCCGCGGCAGTGGCGGCCTTAAATGGTCCGCAGGATTGCATTGATACCATGCTGAATGCCTTTAAACAACGCCACCAATTTGTAGTTGAGCGCGTAAACCAGATTCCTGGCTTTAAATGTTTGCCGGCTGATGGGGCTTTCTATATGTTCATTAATATTGCCCAAGCAATGAAGATGAAAGGCTTCATAAGTGATGCAGACATGGCGACGGCCATTTTAGAAGATGTCGAAGTCGCCGCCGTACCTGGCTCGGGTTTTGGCGCAGAAGGCCATATTCGCATTTCATTCGCCACCAGTTTAGATAACTTAAAAATCGCACTCGACCGGATGGATCAATTCATGCGAAGTTAGTTTAAGCCACTGAATTTTCTAGCGGAATAAAAAAACCGAACAGACATTACCTGCCTGCTCGGCTTTTTTATGGCACTAGTTTAAGTATCGACAAAACTTTTGAGATGCTCTTTGTTTTAACGACACCAATCTACCGTCACGTCATGGCTGTCTTTTACTGCATGCGTCCCGTTTGTGACGGTTTTTGATTGACGCATAAACTTATTAGCCATTAGCATCCAACTTGAAAAAACCGGATAAGTATGTCGGGTTAATTCCGCCATTTTTTCTGGATCCGCACTTGGAAAGTCCAACATAACGGCCGCCAAACGCAACAGGGTTTGCAAGTTATCTTTATCTAAAGTTTGTGGATTAAAATAAGTTATCTTACTTAGGACGATACGCGATTGAACCAGATCTAAGTCCTCACCTTCTGGTGGCTTTTTTTTAAAGTAACGTTCCACCAGGCCTGGTGGTGACCAATTCAAAATATTGATCATCGGCTCTATACCCAACATGGCCATTGAACCACTTCGAAACCTTAACGGAATTTCAGCTAAAAAGCCTTTTTCGAGTTTGTAGTTTTTATCCAGCATTAGTTATCCATTCAGCGCACTGACTAATTTCAAATTGGTTCATGATTTTTTGGATTAACATCTGCTGGGCGCGATCTGGGAAGTCAAAATTAATCCTCAGACAATAACGGGCTGTTTTAGCAACTGGGTCACAAGCCACCACAGAACCTTTGATTCCAATAATAGACGCATGGTTATCGCTGTGGAAAGCTACACAAACCGCCTCACCCGGCTTCAGAGCCTTTGGCTGCTCAACACGTATACCGCCTTCACTGAGATTAACGCTGATAGATTCCCATTGGGTTGGATAACGCTTTAGCACCGAGTCCTGCTGAAACGCGAGAAAACTGCCTAAACTTAGGTTCACATACTCCGTTAAAGCGCGAATAAACTGGGGTAAAGCCAATCCATCAAATTTTGTGCTTTTAAGTATGTCTAAATTTTGGTCCGCTTGCGTTGGCGTAACGTACAAAAGCTGACGATATTTAATTTCGCGGCTATCTGAGTTTTGTGTCATGTAATGCACTTCGTTCAGATAGGTTTTGATTTTATTTTCGATGCCCTTAAAAAAGGCATAACTTTTGGGTGAGCTGAGTTTGTAGGTCTCAAGATGCGCATTTTCGGCTTTTGCCAAGCTCAAGTTTCGGCCATAGTCTTCAAGTTTAAACGGCGCATTCCCAGCTTGAACGCCTTGCATTACGTCGTTAAAAAATGCGATACGTTTTACAATATCGCTCAAAACTACGCCCGCTAAATCTGTTTCGTCTTTGACTTTTGCTAACCAATCTTTGGCTTCAATCAACTTGGCATCCGCCATGGCTAGGCGCTGTTTAGTCAGATAAACCGCCGAGGTAGCAAAGAAGTCGCAACCCGGGATACGATTGCGCGGCATGATATGAGCGTATACTGGCATATCGAGTCGAAAAAATCGTCGACTATCTATTGTACTTGAACTCATTTATAACGCCTGTTAATTCGTTAAGTCCAATTATACTCAAAGTTCACTTCAGCTGGCAAAAATACTCACGCCATTTAACGATCCACCAATCACTTGCCAGACCGCTGGATTGTTTTTAAAACTTACGCCTAAAATCCTTTATAATGTGCGCACGAAAGAATAAGCGCCCGTAGCTCAGCTGGATAGAGCGCTGCCCTCCGGAGGCAGAGGTCTGGGGTTCGAATCCCTTCGGGCGCACCATACAAGTTTCCATACTAATTGACACGTTTAAGGTCAGGAGAGAGAAACATGAAAGGTGAACTGACTTTTCGACTGCATGAAACCACACGCTTTTTAAAAGCCGTCCTTTTAAGTTCGCAAGGCCGCAAGTTTTTAGTTGGCCATATTTTCAATACTCTATTATTAGCCTTTGTATTGGTCATTAGCTTTGGTATTGTATTAATTGGTTTATACGATGGTTTTCAAATACGCCGCCGCACGCTTGCGGTCAGTTTTTCGATATTATTCACCCTGTTAATTATCGTCCCAATGGCCGTAATGCCGTTTTTTTCATTTAAAGACCTGACTAATCGCATCAACCGCTTTATTTTTAAACGTGATTTTTTTACTAGTCTGAGTCACCATGTGTTTTATCACCAAGCACGTGATGGTGAGATCACCTTGCACTTGGCCAAGGCCCATTCAGTATTAGCTGAAAAACACCAACTATTTAACCAGTCTAATCGTCAAACTGTGAGACGAGAGCTAAGTTTATCCATAGCTAAATCGATTCGTGAAGCCGTTCGCATCTCCAAAGACCTTGTTAAAAATGGCCGATTAAAGTCCGACCAAAAAATTGTGGGTGCCACCTATGGCTATTTATTTGGTGCCGCTAAAAGCAAGTTAAAGCTCAAGCGCATTCAACCAGCCTGGTTTAAACGCTATATTGGCAACATCTTCTACCGTTTTGGCGCACTCCATGCGGTATTTATGTACTTTGTAATTAATGACAAATTACCCCCTGCTTTTGATCCCGTCTACTTTAAATCGACAGTAGGTGATGTGATTGGCACTAAAAACATCCAAATTGCCTAGAGACCATGAAACTACCAATTAAGCGCTCAAAACCCAAAACCACTCATTACCATGTTAGCCACTTACAAGGTCACCATAACTCCGTTGAAATTGAAGCATTAGCTGATGATGGTCGTGGACTTGCTCGGATAGAAGGTAAGGTGGTATTCATATCCCAAGCCTTGCCTGGCGAGTTGGTTGATGTCAAAATCATGATCGACAAACCCAGTCATGCTGAGGCTACACCGACTAAATGGCATCGGTATTCTGAGCATAGAAAGACCCCGTTTTGCGACTATTATGCTACTTGCGGAGGTTGCCAACTACAGCATCTCTCACTTAGTAGCCAACACAAATGGAAACAACAGAATTTTTTACAACAGCTCAGTAAATCACTCAACACCCGAAAGTTAACGATAGAGCCTTTACTTGGAACAGCTAGCCAACATTATCGACGCCGTGCACGACTTGTACTCGTCAAAGATCCAAAAACCAAACAGGCTAAACTAGGTTTTCGACAAGCCCAATCTCAAACCCCTGTCGACATTGAATACTGTCCTATCTTAACCCCGGCTTTAAATCAAGCCCTTCAGAAAGCGCGATTTGAACTCTTGCCTCTAGCAAGTCGGCAAGCTAAAGAAGTGCAACTAGTTGAAGCTGAACAAGGCGTTTGGATCACCAGTGATGTTTATCAAAAAACCGCCGACGTTGATGCGCCTTATTACCTTTTAAACCAACTTAAACTTAATTTCGACCCGCAAGGCTTTATTCAAGTTAATGCGCCGATTAACCAAGCCCTGGTTAATCAAGTCGTAGACTGGTTAGCGCCTAACCAACAGGACCGGATTTTGGATTTATTTTGTGGCATAGGCAACTTCAGCTTAGCTTTAGCCCAACATGCAGGCAAAGTTGTGGGCGTAGAAGGCCTCGCAAACGCGGTGATTTTAGCGAAACAAAACGCCTTAAATAATCAACTCAATAATACCGAGTTTTATAAGGCGGATCTTTTTGAAGATGCCCACCACCAGGCCTGGTGGTCAAGCTACGATTCGATATTGCTTGACCCGGGGCGCTTAGGTGCCAAAAACCTGTGCCAAAAGATTGGTGAACTAAATGCAAATCGTATCGTTTATGTATCCTGTCAAAGCGATACCTTGATTCGTGATCTGCAAGCCATTGAACAACAAGGTTATCGACTTAAACGGATTCAGCTGTTCGATATGTTTCCGAACACCAGTCACATTGAAAGCTTGGTATTAATGGAAAAAATTATGTTAAACCATAAACAACACACCTAAAAATTCACCCAACAAAAAAGCACCATTAAGGTGCTTTTTTGTTGGGTTTAAACCGCTAATATTTGCGCTTTAAAACTCTTCCCACTCAGTTTCGTTTCTATTTGATTTTGGCTGCGGATTAGACACTGCCTTAACTTTAGTTTCGGACACTTTATTATCCAATGACTTAGGATCCATTTTAGATTTATTGTTAGTATAAGCAGATGACAACTGGGTTTGACTAGCCGGCTTAGCCGCAATTTTTGGCTGCGGTCTCATTCTATTAGAATTTGCGCCTGTGTTGAAAAAAGCCATATTTCGACTTAGCTCGGTTGCCTGTTCACTCATACTTTCTGCCGCGGCCGATGTTTGTTCAACCAGTGCGGCATTTTGCTGTGTCGCGCCATCTATGTCACTAATAGCCGTATGCACTTGTGACACACCTTCTGCCTGCTCACTTGAAGCACGTGCAATTTGGTTAATCATGCCAGTTACTTGCTCAATCGAGCCGGTAATGGATGCTAAACGCTCACCTGATTCACTAGCCAAACGTGTACCATCATCAATGCGCGATACACTTTCATCAATTAACTTTTTAATGTCTTTCGCCGCTTCGGCTGATTTTTGAGCCAAAGCGCGAACTTCGCCAGCCACCACCGCAAAGCCACGACCATGATCACCCGCTCTGGCCGCTTCAACCGCGGCATTAAGCGCTAACAAGTTAGTTTGGAACGCAATACCATCAATTAAAGATACGATATCCGAAATTTTATGGCTCGACTCTTGGATCGAATTCATGGCGATAATGGTCTGCTGCATAACCTGCTCACCTTGAACCGCTTCTTTTTGAACTTTACTCGCTACTTCGGCGGCTTGTTGTGAGTTGTCTGTATTATTCTGAACCGCTGAGTTCATTTCATCCATGGTGGCGGATGTTTGCTCCAGCGCCGCGGCTTGTTCTTGAACTCGCTGACTCAAGTCTAATGCACCACGCGAAACCTCATCTGAAGCATTGCTAACAATATCAGCCGCTTGCATGGCTTGCGATACAATTTCAGCCAGTTTTTCAAGTGATTGATTAACCGCATCTTTCAACATCTTCAGGTCACCTTCATAGTCACCGACGATCGACTGAGTTAAATCACCTTCACTTTGAGCCACCACGATACGTGTAATGTCTTTAATCGCATCATCTAACTGTTCCATCGATTCATTAATGCGTTCTTTCAGTACGTTCATTTCACCGCGCGCTTCTAACTCAACGCGATGACCAAACTGGCCTTGCGACATATAACCCATGACTTCGTTTATCTGTGCAATAACACTATTCATTTCATTCATGGCTGATTGGGCATTGTTCATCATGGTTAAGTATTCGCCTTTCGCCTGACAATCAATATTAATTTTGAAGTCGCCGTCATGCATGGCTTGCATAGTTTGAGCTAACTGATTCATAACCTGTGCAATATTTTCGGCACTGTCATTTACGCCTTGCTTTAACTTATCCAAATCACCGACATATTGACCACTGATACGATGACTGAAGTCACCTTGTGAAATTGAACTAACCGTTTCGTTTGCTTCATCTAAGGCTTTACTAATTTGCTCTAGCAGTTCATTAAGGGCACTAGCCGTTTTGCCCACTTCATCCATAGACCCCACGTCTGCACGTAAGCTAAAATTACCGGTACGCATGATATTATCAGTGGTTTGCTGAACTTTTTGCAATGGTTTTATAACCATACGACCAATCGCCACAACCAAGGCAAAGGTTAAGAAAAATATACCTAATAGCACACCAACTAATGATAACCAGGCCGCATTCACAGCCATATTAATAGGAGCTAAATAAACCGATTCATCCATCACAAACATATGACGTCCAAACACCAAACCTTCTTCATCATAGGCAGGCAAATCAACGAAAACCTTTCCACTACCCAGGTAAATAGCCGTATCTTCACCATCTACCGGATTAAAGTGTTTTGTCACTCGTTCAACTGTGGCTTCATCAAACCAGCGATTATTCGCTAAAATATAGCGCTCATTGACGGGTTTATTTTGATCAACGTTTGGCATATCGCCATACTTTTCAGCAATATAACGTTTATCTGCGAGCAAAACCCAATCAATATTCAAGTTGTGTTTTAAGTCGTGCTTAACGGATGCGAGTCCTTGAATAAGTGAAATCATTCCCATAAATTCACCGTCATCAATTACTGGTGAAATCGCCATTACACCTACTCCACGAGCGCCAACCCCGAGCGCACCAAAAGCTTGACGTTCTTTCATTGCGCGTTGCACTAATGGACTATGCGACGCATTTTGGCCGTAACTATCAATCTCCCAAGAGCGAATCATCATGCGTCCATCAGCCGTCATTAAAATCGTACCGATATTGTTAAAGTTGGATTTAGAACGAAACCCATCACGAATGCCAGAAAAAAAGGGGATAACAGACTCTCGATCCTCTACCTGCAACGACTCAATAACCTGGTTTTGCAAGGTCATGGCGGTGGCGCCCATAATGCCACTTTGCACCTTGAGCTCCATCGCGGCATCAATGTGAATTTTCATTTCTGCCAACAATTCTTGCTGAACATTTTTTTCCACCGGTTTTACCGACGTAAAATACATCATTAAACCAACTAAAAAAGCGACGACCAAGCCAACGCTAGACGCAATTCCGATAACCTTAAGACTGAGTGACGATGAACGCTTTGACATAATAAAAACCTTTTAAAACGAATTATGTAATAATTATACACGTAAAAATACAAATTAATCGAACCTTCGCACTCAGGCCTATCTTGAAACCATTGATTTATAATAAGTAACTCCCAAGTAGCACGTATTTTTATCACGTTTACGCGTTTCAAAACGAATTAAACATTCGTTAAGTCACCCAGTTCCTCTTCTAACTTTCGCTTATTCTCACCAGCTGGCTGACTGTATTTACCTAACCATTGGTAAACCACTGGAATAACAAATAACGTAAATAAAGTCGCTAGAGATACGCCCCACAGCAGTACGATACCGATCACATAACGTGTTTCGGCCCCCGCGCCTGTAGAAATCACCAATGGAATCGCCCCCACCACGGTGGTTATCGCCGTCATCAAAATCGGGCGCAAACGTAAACAGGCGGCTTCGAACAGGGCGTCATAAAACGTTTGGCCTTTATCTCTTAACTGGTTTGCGAATTCAACGATCAACACCCCGTTTTTGGTTGAGAGCCCCACCAACATCACCAAGCCAATTTGCGTATAAATATTTAAGCTCAGCCCATGTAGCCATAACCCCCACAATCCGCCTGCGACAGCCAAGGGCACGGTAAACATAATAATAAAAGGACTAATGAAGCTTTCAAATTGAGCCGCCAACACTAAAAACACCACCACCATACCGAGCAAGAATACAAACAGTACCGCATTACCCGATGTTTGGAAGTCGCGCGACTGACCTTTATAGTCAATCATGGCATCATCCGGAAGGTGAGTTCTAGCAAGGTTTTCTAAGTGATTTAATGCTTCTCCTAAGGTATAACCATCCGCCAAATTGGCTTCAATCGTAATCGCTCGCATACGGTTATATCGGTTTAGCGAACCTGAATCGGCAAACTCTTCAATACTGACTAAACTCGATAACGAAATCAGCTCTTGGGTTCTCTGAGAACGCACATAGATATTATCTAAACTTTTTGGCGATCGGAAATCGCTTCGCTCAGCCTCAAGAATTATGTCGTATTCTTCACCCTGTTCTACAAATGTGGTGACCTTTCGCGATCCCAGCAAGGTTTGAAGTGTCCGCCCAATATCCAGCGTGGAGACCCCTAAATCAGCCGCACGTTCATAGTCAATCTGGACACGCAACTGGGGTTTAGTTTCTTTATAATCTGAATCGATTCCCTCTAAGCCGGGGTTATTTTCTTGTAGCTTGTCCAGCATAATATCTCGCCACTCGGCTATTTGCTCATAACTCCCACCGCCGATTACGAACTGCACTGGTTTTTGCACACGCCCACCGATACCTTGTCGCATGACTGGATTGGCGCGTACACCAGGTAAATCAGCTAACTTTTGCCGCACATCTTGCATGATTTCAAATGCGGAACGACGCTCAGACCAATCGTTTAAAACCAAAATTGCAATACCGGTGTTAAATACCTGAGTGCTACCAAATCCACGTGGCGAGCGTACTAATAAACGATTAACTTCACCCGCCTCCACTAGTGGCATCAAGCGAGCCTCGATTTCATTAATATAGTCTTTCATGTAATCGTGGGTGGCGCCCTCAGGGCCTGAGATTATGACAAAGAACGCGCCCCGATCTTCCTGTGGGGCATATTCTTGGGGTAGGTTTTGCATTAAAAAGTACGATGCATATAATGTGGCACCAAAAATTCCGGCGATTAGCCAGGGCCAACGTAACGCGAATGTCAAAGCAGGGCGGTAAATTCGAATCCAAAAATTAGGTTTATCCGGCACATGCTCGGCATCAAAATCAATGTGCGAAGGATTTGATTTGCCTGGCTTTAAGAGTTTTGAGGCCAGCGCAGGGGATAAGGTTAAAGCCACCCAGCTCGAAAACAACACCGCCACCGCAAGCGTAATCGCAAACTCACTAAACAACCGCCCTAGATTGCCCTCAAGAAAACTAATCGGTACAAATACCGCCACCAATACCAAAGTGGTGGCGACCACCGCAAAACCAACCTGACGTGTGCCAACAAAGGCGGCACTCAGGGGGGAGTAGCCTTTCTCAATATGACGCTGCACGTTTTCGAGCACAACAATCGCATCATCCACCACTAGCCCTATCGCCAACACCAACGCCAATAAAGTTAGTATATTGATTGAGAAACCCAGCATCCATAACACCCAGAAGGTCGCAATCAGTGACACCGGAACCGTGACGAGCGGAATAATCGCGACTCGCACACTGCGTAAAAACGCAAAAATAACCAACATAACCAAACCAATCGCAATCGCCAGGGTTTTATACACTTCTGTTATGGCGCTCTTTACAAACACCGAACTGTCATAACTGGGTTTAATCGCCATGCCATCGGGCAAAATTTTATTTAGTCGTTCCACCTCTGATTTAACCACATCCGCCACACTTAAGGTATTGGCAGTTGACTGTTTAATAATCCCCAAACCCACCATGGGTAACTCGTTGCCCCGAAACAGAGTACGGTTTTCAATCGCGCCTTTTTCGATTCGTGCTATGTCACCCAGTCGAACTAGGTTCATGCCTTCGCCTTGCATCACCACCAAACGTTCAAAGTCTTCGGGGGTTAGCAGTTGACGATCCACGCGAACACTAAACGACATTTGTTGCATGGTCACCATCCCGGCAGGCAACTCCACATTCGAACGTTGCAAGGCTTGCTCCACATCGGCCACGGTAAGTCCGCGTGCCGTCATGGCATCCGAATCCAACCACAAACGCATCGCGTATTCTTGTCCACCACCAATCCGCACACGAGCCACACCATCGAGCACCGAAAAACGATCCACTAAATAACGACTCGCATAATCGGTTAATTGCGGCACCGTCATATTATCGGCCGTTAAGTTAAACCAAATAATGACGTCATCGTCACCATCTACTTTCTGGACTTCTGGTTGATCGGCCTCAATCGGTAAATCCCTGGCTAATCGTGAAACACGATCACGTACGTCATTAGCGGCGGCGTCGATATCTCGATTAATATCAAACTCGATCGTGATCCTTGAACGCCCATCTGTTGATCTGGATTGGACATATTGAATACCCTCAATGCCCGCAATCCGGTCTTCAATAATTTTGGTAATACGCGATTCAATAACGGCCGCCGAAGCACCGGCATAAGAGGTCGTGATGGACACAACAGGCGGATCGATATTGGGATATTCTCGCAGGGCCAAACGATCAAACGCCACCAAGCCAAACGCCACTAACAACAACGACATCACCGCGGCCAGTACTGGGCGTTTTACAGCCACATCGGATAACATCATAATGCCACATCCTCAAGGCCACTGCTGGACTGGACCGGGAGCTTATCCATGGCGTTGACGACCTGTCCTGGACGGACACGTAATGCCCCTTCACTGACGACTTTATCGCCTAATTCTAAGCCGGTTTTAATTTCCACCAGGCCTGGTTGTCGCATGCCTAAGGCCACCTGTTTTCGGCTGATTTTATAAAGCCCATTCGCCTCTGGCATTAATTGATAAACATAATGATGTTCAGCAATCGGAACAATCGCCGTTTCAGGGATAAACAGAACGGATCTGGGCTTTTGTTGAAGTTCAACCTTCATCAACATGCCTGGAACCAATAGTCCGTCAGGATTGGTTAACTTAGCACGCACTTGAACACTGCGGGTTTTAACATCCACCCTTGGCAAAATCGTTTCGATTTGCGCTATAAAATCTTGGCCGACATAAGCATCGGTTTTTGTCACCACCCGATCCCCAACACTTAGCTCGGTTAAAAATCGGCTCGGCACACTAAAGTCGATTTTTACTTGAGTTAAGTCCTGCAATTCGGTCACTTTTGTGCCAGGCGTTAAGAGCGCTCCTTCACTAATCTGTCGAATGCTAACTCGTCCTGCAAACGGCGCTTTTAAGGTTAACTTTTCAAGTCGGGCTTGTAACACCGCCTCTTTCGCCCGCGCTAAGTCCCACTCACGTTTGTACTCATCTAAAGTTGACTGGGCAATGTCGCCACGTGTATACAAGGGTAAATAACGATCATAAAGCTGCTTGGCATTGTTAGTCGCAATTTTGAGCTCCGCCAAGCTAGCGCGCTCTTCTGCACTTCTAAGCTGCACAAGTAGCTGATCTTTTTTAACATAGTCTCCATCATTAAAATGAATTGACTCGACTTGCTCAGTGACGGAGGCGCTAATATCAACGGATTCACTAGCGTTTAAATCGCCCAAAGCTTGGATCGTTTCAACAATCTGCTTTTCAAACACCTTGGCCGAGACAACCGACTGTGTCTGGCTGGCTTGAGATGTTAAGCCGAAAGAGCCCAGTAAAAGCCCGAGCATTAAACCTGTTAAACTTAAACGCATACTTATTAAATCTCATATTGTTATTACGTTGTACGAATCGTATTTGAGTTCATCATAATAGTCGAAGTTTACCGACACTGAGAATTAAATGTGAATCCCGACATTACCTGATTAAACTGCGCCTGCAAGCAAAGACTAAGACTATTTTTTAGTCTTGTCATTTTATACACACCCTATACAATATAGTAACTTTTTACCAAAACAAGAGACCGCTATGTTTTATCACAACAACACGCATTACCAGCACGGTGACGAAGCTGCAACCGGCATCTTAATTACCAACTTAGGTACCCCAGATGCACCAACTAAACAAGCACTAAAACCTTATTTAAAAGAGTTTTTATGGGATCCACGTGTGGTTGAGCCGCCGCCCGCCCGCTGGTTATGGTGGTTAATTTTAAATGGTATTATCTTAAATACCCGCCCAGCCAAATCTGCCGAAGCTTACAAAGAAGTTTGGGGCTCAGAAGGGCCGGGGTCACCACTGCTTGATATTACTCAGCGCCAATTGGATGGTATCAGCGAGCAACTACGCCCACAATTTAAAGGTAAAGTCGTGTTCGAATTGGCGATGCGTTATGGCAACCCTTCGATTGAGTCGGCTTTGAAAAAACTGGAAGCACAAGGGGTTCAACGCCTGATTGTGCTGCCGCTTTACCCACAATACGCAGGGGCCACCACTGCATCAACTTTTGATAAAGTTACCCAAGTATTGCGGGGTTGGCGTTGGTTACCCGAAATTCGTTTTGTAAACCACTATCATCGCCACCCTGGATACATAAAGGCGTTGGCCAACTCGATTCGTGAACACCAAGCCGAACACGGCAAACCTGATTTGTTAGTTATGTCTTATCACGGTGTTCCGAAACGCTATTTAGACAATGGCGACCCTTATCATTGCGAATGTCACGTTACCTCGCGCTTGGTGGCGGAAGAGTTAGGCTTAGAAAAACCCGAATATCGCGTCACCTTCCAGTCTTTATTTGGTAAAGAAGAATGGATTAAACCCTATACCGACGCCACCATGAAAGCCTTACCAGCCGAAGGCGTAAAACATGTGCAGGTTATCTGCCCCGGTTTTTCAGCGGATTGTTTAGAAACCATTGAAGAAATTGACGGTGAAAACCGTGAATATTTTGAAGAGGCTGGCGGTGAAAAGTTCAGTTACATCAAGGCGCTGAATAGTCGCCATGATCACACCGAAGCCTTATCCGACGTTATTTTGCAACACACTCAGGGCTGGTATGAGCGTGACGGTTTCGACGCTGATGCGGATGCCGCTGAACGCGAAAAAGTTAAAGCTAATGCTCGCGCGATGGGTTGCCCTTTCTAAACATGGCACCACTTGGCCTTTAGTTTCATATCGAATACTAAAGGCTTAACTTAACCCCAGCCTTGTACCGACAAAATTAAAATCAAATAACGCCCACCTTTTGCTAAGGTTACCAGGGCTAAAAACACCCAAAATGATTCTCGCATAACCCCTGCCACCAACGTCAGCGGATCCCCTACTACGGGCATCCAGCTTAATAATAAAGACCAGCGACCATAGCGATGATAAAAATTCTGCGCTTTCTGTAAACGTGGTTCGCTCACCGGAAACCAAGATTTATTGCGAAAATGCACTAAATACACACCCAACCACCAATTAATAATTGAGCCCAATACATTACCGACGGTCGCTACCAGCCATAACATAATCCAATCGTATCGTTCGGTCATGATTAAACTCACCAACACGGCTTCCGACTGCAACGGCAACAAACTCGCCGCTATCAATGCACTTAAAAACAGACCTGAGTAGCCGGCCACCTCAATCATTTTGGTATAACTTCACGTTAATTTAGTCCAATTTACGCTGGGCATTAAAATGATCCAACAGGTGTTTTATCTGCAATTTACAACAGCCATTCCCATCCGATGCATAGGTTTGTGCGCAGACTTTTTCGCGAGTATCGGCGCCTAATACAATCGCTTCGATCACTTTTATTTTTGGCACTTGATTACACACACAAAGATTGTCTTCCAGGTCGCGTTTCAGAATTTCTGGCAAACTCTCAATCGCCTCATCTAACATGCTTGTTTTCCTATAAATTAGGGCTTCACCCATAAAAAAACCTGCACAAGGCAGGTTCTTAAACAGAGTTTAGGTGGCGTTTTTTCTGAGTTCGCGGCGGAAGTTGGCGAAATTTACAACTAGTAAACGAGTCAACTTCCAACAAAGAAATCAGGAAAACAAGCCCCTAAAAAATTAGTTTTTGTCTTTATCAACGATCTTGTTGGCTTGAATCCAAGGCATCATCGAACGTAACTTATCACCCACCACTTCAATTGGGTGCTCAGCGTTCATGCGACGCATCGCGGTCATTTCTGGGTAGTTCGTCATACCTTCTAAAATGAAACGCTTCGCGTACTCACCGCTCTGGATGTTATATAACGCTTCACGCATCGCCATGCGACTTTCTTCGTTAATAACCTGTGGGCCAGTCACATACTCACCATACTCGGCATTGTTCGAGATAGAGTAGTTCATGTTGGCGATACCGCCTTCGTACATCAAGTCGACAATCAGTTTTAACTCGTGTAAACATTCGAAGTACGCCATTTCTGGTGCATAACCGGCTTCAACCAAGGTTTCGAAGCCCATTTTAACCAATTCAACCGCACCACCACAAAGTACTGCTTGCTCACCGAATAGATCCGTTTCACACTCTTCACGGAAGCTGGTTTCGATAATACCAGTACGACCACCACCCACGCCAGAAGCGTAAGAAAGCGCGATTGATTTCGCTTTACCAGATACGTCCTGATGAATCGCGATTAAGTCAGGAATACCGCCGCCTTTAACAAACTCAGAACGTACAGTATGACCCGGTGCTTTCGGCGCGATCATGATCACGTCTAGATCTGAACGTGGTACGACTTGGTTATAAAGAATCGCGAAACCGTGAGCGAAAGCCAAAACCGCCCCCTTCTTCAAGTTAGGTTCGATTTCTTCTTTGTATAACTGAGACTGGAATTCATCTGGCGTCAAAATCATAACCAAATCAGCCGCGGCAACCGCGCTTGGAACGTCAGCGGTTTTTAGACCATAACCTTCGGCTTTTTTGATAGATGACGAACCTGGACGTAGGCCAACCGTCACATCTACACCTGAATCTTGTAGGTTAGCCGCGTGAGCGTGACCCTGTGAACCAAAGCCGATTACCGCTACTTTCATGCCACGGATAATTGAAAGATCGCAATCTTTATCGTAGTAAACTTGCATGTTTTTTCCTTTAAATTTGAAAGGGTTAAAATAAAATCTGTTAGAAAATTTGGGGGATTATAACCCAGACCTGATTTTTTTGCTAAAACCAGGCCTGGTGGTTTATCCGCTTAGGCGTTAAATCTGTAAACACTTCTCGCCACGCATGATTCCCATTGCGCCAGAACGCACGGTTTCCAGAATCAAGGCTGGATCAATCGCGGCAATATAAGCGTCCAACTTCTGTGTTTCGCCGATCATTTGAACGGTGTAGGTGGTGGCGGTTACATCCACAATTGTGCCGCGGAAAATATCCGTTAAACGCACAAATTCCTCACGGAATTCGCCGGTCGCCGACAGCTTAACCAGCATCAACTCACGCTCAATATGTGGACCTTCGGTTAAGTCGATCACCTTCACTACATCAATTAAGCGATTGAGGTGTTTCACAATCTGTTCAATTTGATGGGCGGTACCAATCGTCACCAGCGTTAAACGCGAAAGTGACTCATCTTCTGTCGGTGCGACGGTCAAAGCGTGAATGTTATAACCACGCGCGGAGAATAAACCGGATACACGTGATAACGCCCCCGATTCATTTTCTATTAACATTGAAATAATATGCTTCATCGTTACACCAAAATCATTTCGTTTTGTCCCGCACCGGCCGGGATCATGGGATATACGTTTTCTTGCTGATCGGTAATAATGTCGATAAACACAAAACGATCTTTTAAAGCAAACGCTTCTTCTAACTGCTTTTTCATGGTCTTAGGATCGTCAATACGCACGCCAACGTGGCCATAAGCTTCAGCCAATTTGACGAAATTTGGCAAGGAATCCATATAAGACATCGAATAACGACGGTCGTAGAAAAACTCTTGCCATTGGCGAACCATACCTAAGAAACCATTGTTTAAGCACACCACTTTGATCGGTAAACCGTATTGCATGCAGGTCGAAAGTTCTTGGATGTTCATTTGAATTGAACCTTCACCCGTAATACAAAGTACGGTCGCATCCGGATAAGCCATCTGCACACCCATCGCTGCAGGCAAACCAAAGCCCATGGTGCCGAGTCCGCCGGAGTTAATCCAACGACGTGGTTTGTTAAACGTATAATATTGCGCCGCAAACATTTGGTGTTGCCCCACATCCGCGGTGACATAAGCATCGCCTTTGGTGACTTCCCAAACCGCTTGAACCGCCGCCTGAGGCTTAATTTTACTGCCTGTGGTGTCGTATTTAAGACAATCCACATTCCGCCATTCATCTATTTGCGACCACCAGGCCTGCAAGGCCACAGCGTCTGGCTTTTTGTTTAGCTTCGCCAGTTGCGTATTCATTTCTTGCACGACCTGTTGAACCGGTCCCACAATCGGAATGTCCACCACCACGTTTTTTGAGATAGATGCCGGATCAATATCCACATGGATAATTTTGGCGGTCGGGCAGAACTTGGCGATATTGCCAGTTACACGGTCATCAAAACGTGAACCAATCGCAATCAATACATCACAATGATGCATCGCTAAGTTGGCCTCGTAAGTACCGTGCATCCCAAGCATGCCAATGTTTTGTTTGTCATCCGCCGGAAAGGCACCTAAACCCATCAAAGTTTGTGTGATTGGATAACCCAACGACTTCACAAGTTTCACCAGCTCTTCTGAGCCTTCACCCATGATCACGCCACCACCGGTATAAAAAATGGGCCGCTCAGCGCTGAGCATCATTTCCACGGCTTTTTTAATTTGTCCAGTATGCCCTTTTACAACAGGTAAGTAGGAGCGTAACTCAACTTCTTGTGGATATTCATAGGTGCTTGTGGCGTTTTGGACATCTTTAGGTATGTCAATAACAACTGGGCCAGGTCGGCCCGTTGTTGCGATATAAAACGCTTTTTTGAGCGTCATCGCAAGATCATTCACATCCTTGACCAAGAAATTGTGTTTCACAATGGGGCGCGTAATCCCAACCGTATCGACTTCTTGAAAGGCGTCCAAACCGATCATATCGGTGGCTACCTGTCCAGTAATAACGATGAGGGGGGTCGAATCCATGTGTGCCGTTGCAATACCAGTAACAGTATTGGTGGCTCCAGGTCCCGACGTTACGAGCACCACACCTGGCTTACCTGTAGAGCGTGCATAACCATCCGCTGCGTGTACCGCGGCTTGTTCGTGACGCACAAGAATATGCTTCAATTCTTTAGCGTCCGTGTCCAAGGCATCATAGATAGGCAAAGCTGCGCCACCCGGATAACCCCAAATATGCTCTACCCCCTCATCCTCCAAAAAATGGATTAGGATTTGGGCACCAGTTAGTTCCACAATAATGGCCCTCCAATTGTTAAACAGACCAAAATGGTTACAAAGTAACCGTCTGCTTAGTTCATAAAATCGAAAAAAGATTCTAATTATATAGAAAACCAAGCGCCTTGAGAACTCAAAATGCTTGATTTTATTTTGAATAATGAGCAAGGGCACTCATTTCTGACTAGTTTACTAGGTTATTATTTTTTAAACAAATATTCGCGATAATGTTTTAACTCATCAATTGACTCAAGGATATCGGCCATCGCCAAATGTGCGCCTTGTTTTTTATGTGAAGCATACACATCTGGCGCCCAGCGCTTCGACAGCTCTTTTAATGTACTCACATCTAGGTTCCGATAATGAAAATAGGCTTCTAATTCGGGCATTTCTTCGACTAAAAAACGTCGATCCTGACAAATGCTGTTGCCACACATAGGCGACACACCTTTTGATACAAACTGGGCTAAAAACTCAATGGTTTTTAGTTCGGCATCACGCGCTGAAACATTGGAATCTTTTACCCGTTGGGTTAAACCCGAACGACCGTGATGATCAACACACCAACTATCCATCTTCGCTAGCTCGGTATCGCCCACGTTAATCGCCATAACCGGGCCTTCAGCCAGCACATTTAAATCCGAGTCGGTGACCAGGGTCGCGATCTCGATAATTTTGTGCTCACGTGGCTCTAATCCAGTCATCTCAAGATCAATCCAAATCAAATTGTTATCCGATTTCATAAACTCTGCCTTTTAACTTACAATAGCCCACTATATTAACCCGCCAACCCCATAATGAAAACGAGTTTAAAGGTGTTTGTATGAATTTCATCAGTGTCTTGTTTATTCTTAGTCTGGCCAGCAACTTGTTGATCGAACTTTGGTTAAACGTTAAAAACCAGTTCCACATTCTTCGTCATCGCGAGCAAGTACCTCAAGAGTTTAGCGAAGTGGTCAACTTAGAGGCGCATCAAAAAGCCGCCGATTATTCACGGGCTAAACTTCAATTAAGCCGTCTTGTTTTGTTCTTTGATGCGGCCGTAATTTTAATCATGACCCTCGGCGGCGGGTTTCAAGACATTTATCGCATTTGGCAAAACTTAGAGCTTGTACCTATATGGCAAGATGTTGGTTTTCTACTCTCGACCTTTTGGTTTTTAGCCCTACTTCACCTGCCTTTTGCTATTATCAGCACTTTTAAAATTGAAGCCCAGTTTGGCTTTAACAAAACCACACCGGCTAAATTTATCAGCGACCTCCTGAAACAGTGGGGGCTGATGTTTATTTTAGGCCTGCCTTTGCTTTGGGCAATTGTCAGTATTATGAACAGCTATATCGACCAGGCCTGGTGGTTATATACCTGGCTAATTTGGATGGGGTTTAATTTAACTTTATTGTGGGCTTATCCTAAATGGATTGCGCCGTTGTTTAATAAGTTCACCCCGCTTGAAGAGGGTGAAATGAAACAACGCATTGAAGCCTTATTGGAACGCACCGGATTTGAATCGAATGGTATTTTTGTGATGGATGGCTCATCACGTTCCGGCCATGGCAATGCTTATTTTACGGGCATGGGCAAAAACAAACGCATCGTGTTTTTTGACACCCTACTGGAAAAACTCACGGTCGATGAAGTCGAAGCTGTACTGGCACATGAACTCGGCCACTTTAAGCACGGCCACATTACTAAACGTTTAATTGAAGGCGCGGCAATCAGCTTAATCGGTTTAGCTTTATTGGGCTGGCTGGTTCAGTTGCCGGCTTTCTATAGCGGGCTCGGGATTGAAAGCGCATCACCGGCAGCGGCCTTGTTATTATTCGTTACCGCCGTACCCGTCATGTTCTTTTTGTTAGGGCCAATTATGGCGTTTAAAAGCCGCAAACATGAATTTGAAGCCGATGCGTTTGCCGCTCAGCATGTTGGCGCGCAACATTTAATCAGTGCACTATTAAAGCTTTACCGTGATAATGCGAGCACTTTAACACCGGACCCAAGCTTCTCGGCTTACCACGACAGCCATCCACCCGCTAAAATTCGCATCGACCATTTAAACACCTTAAAAGGAGAAAACCAATGAGTGAACTCCCAAATTTATTAGAACAAAAATGTGAAGACATACCAAAAGGCCAAAAAGGTTTAGTGATTCCGACGATTGAAAGTTACCTGAATATGCTTCCCGGTTGGGATGTAACCCTGGATTATGCATCGATCCATAAAACCTTCCGTTTTAAAAACTACCATCAAACCGTCGCGTTTGTGAATGCGGTTACTTGGGTGGCTCACAAAGAAGATCACCACCCGACTATTTGCTTTGGATATAACGAATGCACCATCACACTTAAAACTCATAACATAAAAGGTCTAAGCCAAAATGATATGATTATGGCCGCCAAAATTAACGCTTTATTGGATTAAGCATTCCCCCTGAAGCACGAGGTTTTCGATTCGCTTGTGTATCGGTGGTGAACCTAGGAAATGTTATGAGCAAACGCAAACTTAGCGATCAACAACAACGCCGTGTTCAACAAAAACGCCAAGCGGATTCGTTACCCACCGAAAGCTCGATACGACCAGGCCTGGTGGTCACCAACTTTGGTAAACGTTTACTGGTAGAAACGGAGCAGGGTGAGCTCGTTAACTGCGCCGTGCGTCAACATCTTGGCAAACTCGTCGCAGGTGATCGCGTGAGGTGGCAACCGGACATCGAAGCAGGCACTGGTGTGGTGAGTGAAGTGCTTGCTCGTCACAGTGAGTTGTCTCGTCCAGGCTTCCGAGGCCAAACTCGCATGGTCGCCGCCAATATTGATGTGATTGGCATTGTCACACCAATCGAACCCGGCATTCATCCAGACATGATCGACCGCTACCTGGTGGCGGCCGCGCAATTAAACATTCCGGTTGCGATCATCATTAATAAAATTGATCTGATTCAAGATGATGAAGCTTGGGAAGCCGTCGCAGAATTATTAATACCTTACGAAGAAATGGGCATTGAACTGATTCCGGTTTCCAGCCAACTTGAAGATGGCCTTGAAGATTTAGAAGCTTTTTTAGACCAACAAACTAGTGTGTTAGTTGGGCCTTCCGGGGCGGGCAAATCCTCTTTAATTAACGCGTTAATTCCAGACTTAGACATCCGTACCAGCGCGTTATCGGCCGCGACTGGGTTAGGTGTACACACGACAACCAACAGTATTCTTTACCACCTACCCAAAGGTGGCGACATCATTGACTCTCCAGGGGTTCGTCAATTCAGCCCAAGCCCTTGCTCACTTACTGAACTAGAGGGTTACTATACCGATTTTGAGCCTTTTCTAGGCCAGTGTAAATTTCATAATTGCACCCATGACATCGAACCAGATTGTGCTATCAAACAAGCTGTTGAGCAGGATAAAATTGCCTACAGTCGTTATCAAAGCTTTCAGCGTTTATTACAAGAATTTAAACAAAACGAAATAAAATATTAATATTTCGCCATAAAATATATCAATGCACTAGCAAAAATTAGGCGACTAAAAACACGGAAATTAAATACAGCAGTATCGACGACACCCCGACAACACCCAACCAAAATAAAAACACCCAACCTAACGGCTTAGGATTGTTCACCAGTTTTAATGCATACCAGCTAACAATTGTGGCTAATATCGTAATCAGCCAAAGTTTAATCAAAACCATGCAACCTCCCTTTTGTGAAAAAACATTCTAACCCAATAAGCGCTGTTTTAATCTAAGTGTTTTTTATTAACTCTTTATACACACCCATAAAATTAACTAATAACATTAATTGCTTATAGTCGCGTCAAGCCCTGCATTAGCTTGACTCAAGCTTGCTTTTAGTTTCTAATTAGCGCTAAGGGTTAACCCTGAAATTTTTATTTAGTACTTTAGGAGAGTGCATAATGAGTAAAGCAATTTTAGCTGCTGCGGCAGTAGGTTTAATGTCTTTTGGTATGGTTGCTCAAGCAGCTGACGTAAGAGCTGGTCAAGCAGCCTACTCAACCTGCATGGGTTGTCACGGTGCAGGTGGTGAAGGTGGTGTAGGGCCGTCTGTTAAAGGTCGTGATGCTGGTGAATTAGCTGGCCTCCTTAAAAAGTACCGTGCTGGCGAAAGCGTTGGCCCTATGTCTGCAATGATGCAGCCTATGGCCGCTGGTTTGTCTGACGCTGACATCGAAAACCTAGCAGCTTATATGTCAGGTCTATAATTTTATAGTGCTTGATAAAAAAACCGCCTACGGGCGGTTTTTTTATTTATATGACTGATTTGGTTATAATAAACCACAGTTATTCCTGTTAATATGAGTTCAAACTTGGAGAAAATGAGCATGAAAAAAGGAATCATCACCGCGTTCGCTTTAAGCTTAATCAGCATGGGCGCTATTGCAATGGAACCGCCAGCTAAAAGCAATACCTGTGTCGCATGTCATGGCGCTGATGGTAATAGCTTAGCACCCAACTTCCCTAAAATTGCCGGTCAACACGCAGCCTACCTAGAAAAAGCCCTAAAAGATTATCGTGAAGGTTTACGTCGCAATTCTATGATGGCTCCCTTTGCTCGTGATCTAACAAATGAAGAAATTAAAGCGTTAGCTGAGTTCTACTCAAAACAAACGCCTAAATAAATAGTTACGTAACGAGCTACAAAAAAGCCGCTAGTTTAAAATAGCGGCTTTTTTGTAGCTTAAATTAAGCGCGCGAATCTTACAACAATACGCGCTCAATCCCTTCATTTTCCAGCTTCGAAATAAAGTCTTTTTTCCAGCTTTTGCCAAGCAGGTTATTCACCATTTCTACCACAATATAATCGGTTTTTAGGCCGGTTTCATCTTGGTAACGGTTTAAGCCCTGTTGACAAGCTGGGCATGAAGTTAATAACTTCACGTTGCCATTCACCGCTTTCTCCGAACCCGTTAATTCTTTAATACCTTGCTTTAACTCGGCTTCCTTGCGGAAGCGTAATTGGTTTGCAATATCGGGACGTGCCGTCGCCAGCGTACCCGCCTCACTGCAACAACGGTCATTTAAAGGCACATCCATTCCAGTTAACGTGCTGGCTACCTTAGCCGAATCGTATTTTTTCATTGGATCATGGCAAGGCTCGTGATACATATATTGCACCCCTTCGACCCCCTGCATTTTGACCCCTTTTTCCATTAGGTATTCGTGGATATCTAATAATCGACAACCCGGGAAAATTTGTTCAAACTCATACTTTAACAATTGATCCATACAGGTACCACATGAAACCAACACGGTTTTAATATCCAAATAATTGAGCGTATTGGCGACACGATGGAACAAAGCTCGGTTTTCAGTCGTTATTTGTGCGCCTTTCGCCGCTTGACCGGCCGCCGTTTGTGGGTAACCACAACACAAATACCCTGGTGGAAGAATAGTCTGAACACCGGTTTCATACAGCATGGTTAAGGTCGCCATACTGATGTCACTGAATAAACGCTCTGAACCACAGCCTGGGAAATAAAACACGGCTTCGGTTTCTTCTGTGGTTTTAACCGGATCGCGCAAAATCGGCACAACCGTACGATCTTCAAGTGACAACAAGGCACGCATAGTAGGCTGATTAGGACCTATATCCAACGGCTTACGCACAAAATGAACCACCTGCTGAATCACAGGGGTTTGACCTGTAGAACTGGCCGGCAACTGACCTTTGCGCCCAAGTATTCCAGTCCATTTGGCTAAACGATGACCAACACGTTGACTGACAGCGCCCCAACCTAATAAGGTGGTGCGCAAAAACTTCACTAGGCCTGGTTGTCCGGTATTTAAGTAGAATAGCGCTGCTTTGGTACCAATACTGATTTGTTTTTGCCCCATATCGGTTAAGATTTTGCGCATGCGTATCGAGACATCACCAAAATCGATATCAACCGGACAAGGCGCTTCACATTTATGACAGGTGGTGCAGTGATCCGCGACATCGTTCATCGCATCAAAATGATGCAGTGAAATGCCACGTCGGGTTTGCTCTTCGTATAAAAATGCTTCGATGACTTGGCCGGTAGCTAAAATTTTATCCCGCGGTGAATAAAGTAGGTTTGCGCGTGGAATATGGGTTTGACACACGGGTTTACACTTGCCGCAACGCAAACAATCTTTAATATCATTATTGAGCTGATCAAGCTCACTGGCCTCTAAAATCAAGGCTTCCTGCTTCACTAATGACAAGGACGGCGTATAGGCATTATGCAAGCCAGAACCCGGCATCAGTTTGCCTTTGTTAAAGTGACCATTCGGATCAACTTTATTTTTGTAGTCCACAAAAGCCTGAATTTTTTCCGGCGATAAAAACTCAATTTTGGTTAAGCCGATACCATGCTCACCTGAAATTACGCCGCCTAAATCGGTTGCTAATTTCATCACACGTTTAACCACGAGATCCGCCAACTGAATCATCTGATAGTTATTAGAATGCACCGGTATATTGGTGTGGATATTGCCATCGCCAGCGTGCATGTGTAATGCCACAAACAATCGTGCGTTACGTAATTCAAAATGCAACTCTTTTAAACGCACCATAACCGCTTCAAAGTCATGGCCCATAAAGGTTTGCTGCAAAAAACCCAACACTTCTTGACGGTATGAAATTACCAAGTCTCGGCGTAGAATCAGCTTAACCAAAGTATCATTATCACGTATTTGAGTACGCGCACTTTCATCTAGAAAATCGACTAAATTGGCGGCCGGCTGATCTAACGAGCTTAACAAGGTAGTCCAGCGAAGCTTCACTTTCTCTAAATGCAGAAGCGTCGCCTGCACTTTCGAATTAAAGTATTCGGCTGGCCCGCCTTGGCTGTCTTCAAAGTCGTCTTCGAGAGTATATTCGGGAATATCGCTTGAGAAATAGGCACTTAAGCTATCTAAAATATCAATTTTATTTTGAATCGACATTTCGATGTTAATGCGTTCAATGCCTTCGTTATATTCATTTAAACGTGGCAATGGAATCACCACGTCTTCGTTGACTTTAAAAGCATTGGTGTGTGCTGAAATCGCAGCGGTACGTGAACGATCTGCCCAGAAACGTTTACGCGCATCAGCACTCACCGCCACAAAACCTTCGGCATTACGTTTATTCGCTAACTCAACAATTTCTTGACAAGTTTTTGCAACTTCAAAGCCGTTTTCGCCAGCAATATCGCCGATCAAAATCATTTTAGGCAATTCACGACGTTTGGCTTTAGTGTTGTATTTAACCGCTCTTACATAACGTTCGTCCAAATGTTCTAAACCAGCCAGCAAAATACCTTGAGCTTTTTTGCTTTCTATAAAGTCGGTGATTTCAACAATCGCAGGTACGGCTAAACTTAAATCGGTGCCGAAAAACTCTAAACATACAGTACGAATGTGTTCTGGCATACGATGCAAAATAAAACGTGCCGAGGTAATTAAGCCATCACAACCTTCTTTTTGCACGCCAGGCAAACCACTCAGGAACTTATCGGTAACATCCTTACCTAAACCGGCTTGGCGGAAGGCCGTACCCGGTATATTTAGGGTTTCAACCTCCCCCACCGGCGTAACGCCATCGCGTTGATAACGGTGGATTTCAAATGTGACCATCGCTTGATCTTGGAGCTTTCCTAGATTGTGATTAACACGTACCACTTCTAACCAGGTGGCATCCGGCATTACCATTTTCCACGAAGCTAAATTATCCAGCGTAGTGCCCCACAACACGGCTTTTTTGCCGCCAGCATTCATCGAAATATTACCGCCAATGGTGGAAGCATCATGCGAAGTCGGATCAACCGCAAACACTAAATCATTGCGTTCTGCCAATTCGGTTACGCGCTTAGTCACGACCCCAGCACCAGTACGCACGGTAGGTACTTTAACGCCCACCCCCGGCAGCTCAATTGGCTCAACCATACTGAGGAATTCAAGTTTCTCAGTGTTAATAACCGCCGTATTGGCATGCAAAGGAATCGCGCCACCTGTATAACCTGTGCCACCACCACGTGGAATAATCACTAGACCAAGTTCAATACAGGCTGCCACAATATCTGCGACTTCCTGCTCGGTATCCGGGCAAATCACCACCAATGGCAACTCAACCCGCCAGTCAGTCGCATCGGTTGCATGCGCTACCCTAGACAAACCACCAAAGTTTGCATTATCCGCACGTGTGATTTTCTTTAGTCGTTTACTAACTTTTTGGCGCAGGGCCACTTGTTGCGGAAACCAGGCTTCAAAATCAGCTACGGCCTTACGCACAGAATTGAGTAACGACTCAGCTACCTTATTATTATTTAAGCGGGCTTCAACCTGAGCTAAACGATGATGCAAAGCATTAATTAAAGCACTTCGACGTTTGGGGTTTTCCAACAAGTCGTCCTGAATATATGGGTTGCGTGACACCACCCACATATCCCCCAACACTTCAAACAACATTTGCGCAGAACGCCCTGTATTACGAGTTTCACGCAACTGTTCGATCGTCTGCCAACTCGCTTCACCTAAAAAACGTAAAACGATTTCTCGATCTGAAAAAGAAGTGTAATTGTAAGGAATCTCGCGAATGCGTTTTGTCGCTGTCATTTTTGCACTGCCACCTTAGGATTGAAAGTTAATAACATCAAGGGAAAATTATATGACCTGATAAACCACCAGGCCTGCTAATTAAATAGGGTTAAACCATTAGTTTGAACGCTGTCTTGGCTTATTTCGAGCTTTTTTCGACTCTGCGAATGTTTTAATTCGGCGTTTTCGATCTTTTTGTTTTGGCGTTAATAGATCTTTGTTCTCATCAAATGGGTTTTCACCCACTCTGAACTCTACAATAACCGGTGTGCCTTCCCATTTAAACGCTTTTCGAAATACATTTTCTAAATAACGCTTATAAGGTGTGGGAACCTTGTCCAATTTATTACCATGGATAATGACACGCGGTGGGTTTAAGCCACCTAAGTGAGCATAACGCATTTTTAAACGACGCCCGCCTACTAACGGTGGTTGATGATCCAGTATGGCTTGTTCCAGCACTCGATTTAAGTCCGATGTCGGCACTTTATGTGTGGCCGCATGGTAAACCTGTTTAATTGTTTTGAATAAATCGCCCACACCGGTGCCATGCAAAGCCGAAATGAGATGCGTTTTAGCATATTCGACAAACTGCAAACGATAATCCAACTCGTGGCGGATTTTTTTGCGTTGATCTTGGTCTAAGTTATCCCATTTATTTACCGCTAGAACCAAGCCGCGTCCAGACTCTATCGCCAAACCTAACAAGGTTAAATCTTGATCGGTAATGCCTTCGGAACCGTCCATTAACATCACCACCACATGCGCATCCTGCATGGCTTCGATGGCTTTTAAAATACTGAACTTTTCAATTTTTTCGAATACATTTTTTCGACGACGCACTCCCGCTGTATCAATCAGGGTATAAGCTTGTCCGTCACGTTCAAACGGCACATAAATACTATCGCGTGTGGTACCGGGCATATCAAACGCCACTACACGGTCTTCACCTAGCATTCGGTTGATTAGGGTGGACTTGCCTACATTTGGGCGACCGATTACCGCGACTCGAATGCCCGGGTGTTCGTCCAAACCAACATCGTCACTTAATAGTTCATTCGGTAAACGTTCAATTAAATCATCCACCGCTTCGGCTACGTTATCACCATGAGCGGATGAAATCCCAATTGGCTCGCCTAACCCCATGCCATAAAACTCAGCGGTTAAGACTTCTAGGTTACAGCCTTCGGTTTTATTTACCAGCAACTGTACTGGTTTACCAAAACTCCTAATAAAGTTCGCAATCGATTCATCTGCGGGGGTTAACCCGGCTCGGCCATCGGTAATAAAGAAAATCGCATGAGCTTCTTCCAGTGCTTGCTGAACTTGAGATGCCATTAAAGGATCAATCCCAAGGCCTTCACCACTCAGTCCGCCGGTATCGACCACAATATAGTCATGTTCACCCACTCGACCCGTGCCATATTGACGGTCACGGGTTAAACCCGGATAGTCGGCCACAATGGCGTCGCGGGTTTTAGTCAAACGGTTAAATAGGGTAGATTTACCTACATTGGGTCGCCCCACTAGGGCCACAATCGGTTTACTCATGGTTTACACTCGAATTAACACCACCAGGCCTGGTGGTCGGTGCGCTTCGATGTTGATAAGCCGTTACGCCACCATCACTATCTAACACATAATAATGTTGTTTATCTTGATGAATTTGTAGAATAGTCTCACCGTCTTTTAAATGATTGGCGTGTTTATAACGCGCCATAATGTGCCCATCCTTTGGATCTAACCAATGCAAATATCCTAAACCATCGCTTAAGAATATGGCTGGTTTTGATGTTGGGTTATTTAAATCAACCCTTACATCACCTAACAAGCGGTATTTTAAAGCCGCTTGATTCCAAAATTCGGTACCGGTAACCGGGTCTAATGCGCGCAATATGTCTTCTTCATCAACCAAATAAATGACATTATCAATCACCGTAAAATCACGGTAGCCCGAAATATCTTTAGCCCAAGAAATATTGCCATTGTTAGGATTCAACGCCGCCATACGACCGTTGTAACTCAACACAATTAAACGCCCATTGTGCAAAACCAAAGATGACTGGATATCCACCATTCTTTCTAAGTCGGTACGGCCAGACGGGGTCGCGATACGCGCGTCCCAAATGGTTTCACCCGTGTTAATCGACAGGGCTTCAACAAAGCCTGATTCTCGTCCAACATACACCTTGTCACCCTCGACCAATACCGGCGCGGCACCTCGAATAAACAAGCTGGGCATCTGATGATCCGCTACCCAAATGACTTCACCCGTTGACACATTAAGTGCAACCACCCGGCCATCATTAGTGCGCACAAATACACGATGGCCTTCAACCACCGGTGTACTGATCACTTCACTATTTAGGCGCGCTTGCCAAATAACTTGACCATTATCGGGCGACAAGGCCAATACATCACCTTTTGCCGAACCCACTAATAGTTTTTCATCGGCTAACACCGGTCCCGCAATTACCGCCGCTTCATAGTTGGTTTGCCAAATGACCTGATCGGTATAACGCGATTGATTCTGCTTCCAAAGCGCCGTCAGCAAACCTGAGCTGGAGGCCACATACAAGCGTTGACCATCACTCGTTAATGCCAAACTGCGACCATCCGCTTCGGCCAATTTATCCACCGAAACTTGCCACTGCAGGCTCATAGCGCGTGTTTCAACGCCATCTGTTAATGGCGTGGGTATCCGAACCGTTTGTGAAGTTGAACTGCAAGCCTGTAATAAAACGGCACTTATAAATAAGCCTGCGACTAAAAAAGAAGTTTTCATTATTGCGCCAAATCATCCATTTGTAAGCGTGCAATATTTCGCAAATCGGCTTGAGCTTCCTCATTGTCAACCACGCGTTTAAAGGCGGCCTGAGCTTGAGCAAAATTTTGTTGAGCCTGAGCTAATAACGCACTCACATAATCCACGTTTGCTTGTTGAGCACCAACCCATGTCTGTGCCGCAAAGCCATCTAATATGTTTTGCGCTTCATCCAACTGCGATAGTTCTATATGTATACGTGCCATTCTTAACTGAGCGGCCGCCTTCATATCACTAGGCTGCTTCGCATCTACCACCCATTGCAATGCCTCCAACGCCTCTTCTGATTCAGCTTTATCCCAGTGGAATTGCGCTAACATCATCGCCGCCGCGCCCGCATATGGACTGTTTGGCTGATCTTGCATTAAACGACGTGCTTCACGTGATACTTCACCAAACATAGCATTTTGATGGCTCAACTCTAACACCTCAAAGGTGGCGGAGGCATTTGCCGACTGGGTATAGCTATAAGACTGCCAATAACGCCAGCCAGCAAAGGCGATCGCCACTATTAGCACACCACTTAAAATCAACGTGCCATACTTAGCCCACCAAGCTTTAATAGCGTCCATTTGTTCCTGCTCGGTATCATAACGACTCATAACTTACCTTTCCTGCATATGTTGTGAAAAAAATGTCGCCAGCTGATCCCAAGCCAGCGACTGTTGTTCGGACTGTTCTCTTAATGGTTTGACCATAGCCACTTGTTGACTGACTTCATTATCACCCAAAATAACCGCATAGGTCGCACCCGACTTATCGGCTTTCTTAAGCTGACTTTTAAAGCTGCCCCCGCCACAATGCATTTGAATACTCAAACCTGGCAAGGCATCACGTAACATTTCGGCCAACACCAGGCCTGGTCGTAAAGCTTGATCACCGGCTAATACGACATACACATCGGCGGGGATGCCCGAGGCTGGATTTTGTTGATCAATAATCAACGCCATTAAGCGCTCGATTCCTAACGCAAATCCCACAGCAGGTGTCGGCTTGCCACCAATTTGTTCAACCAAGCCATCATAACGTCCACCGGCACAAACCGTACCTTGCGCACCCAAATCATTAGTTACCCACTCAAATACGCTGCGATTATAGTAATCCAAACCGCGCACTAGGTTTGGGTTAATCACATAATCCAAACCTAAGTCATCTAACTGGACACACAGTTGTTCAAAATGCTTTTTTGACTCGGCATCTAAAGCGTCCATTAGTTTCGGTGCTTTTGCCACCACATCCTGCATCGCTGGATTCTTGGTATCCAACACACGCAGTGGATTGGTATTTAATCGGCGCAAACTGTCTTCGTCTAGTTCAGATTCACGACTTTGCAAATAAGCCACTAAATCATCACGATAAGCCGCACGGGCTTGCTGGCTGCCGAGCGAGTTAATTTGCAACTCTAACCCTGTCAACCCTAGCTGTTCCCACAAACGGGCGCTGAGTGCGATTAATTCAACATCAATATCCGGTCCGTCTAAACCAAACACTTCAACCCCAATTTGGTGGAACTGGCGGTAACGGCCTTTTTGCGGACGTTCGTGACGAAACATCGGCCCTGAGTAATAGAGTTTTTGAATTTGATTGTGTGTTAAACCGTTTTCGATCATGGCTCGCACGCAGCCCGCCGTGCCTTCTGGGCGCAACGATAAACTGTCGCCATTACGATCAGCAAAGGTATACATTTCTTTTTCAACTATATCGGTTACTTCACCAATAGAGCGCGCAAACAACTCGGTTTTCTCAACCAGTGGCAAGCGAACGGGCTGGTATCCATACTGATGCAAAGTCTGCTCTGCGGCTTGCAAAACTTGTTGAAACGCCATGGCTTGCTGACCATAAATATCATTCATGCCGCGAATGGCCGCAATTTGTTTCGTCATAGAATTTTATTCCTAGGGTTTTATTTAATTCGTCTGCGAAGCCACAGCTCAGTCCGTTTCAACATTCTGATTTTCAATCACACGGGGTTCGAGCATGAGTGACTCCGAATTCATAGACGGGATGCCCACATTCTCTACGATGTTGGAATCGAGCAACCCTGTAACCAAAAAGTATCCCGCAACCAACACAACAACCCAAACAACCGCCCAATAGACTCGACGGCTATTTTCCGGTGCCTTAACATTTAAGCCTTTTTGCTGAACTGGCTTAAGTTTTGAGCTGTAGTTTTGGTCAGCACTTTTACTCAATATAAAAGGGCTTAAATCAACATCCAATAACGCCGCATAGTTTCGCAAATGACCCCGTTCAAACGGATCTAAACTTTCCAGAGAGGTCTTCTGTTCAAGCTCTTCTAACCGATCAGGCGGCAGTTTTAAGCTGTCAGACACCTGTTTTAGGCTAAGTTTCTTTTCCAAACGTTTATTACGCAAAACTTGCGCAAACGATGATTCGGCTGATATCTCTTGGTTCTGCATGACATTATCCTCTTGGAAACAAACAATCCTCAAACTTGATTTGGCTGAGAACGCGTCGTCAAATCCGTCAACTCTACACGATGAAGTGTCCGCTTCGTTCGATCCTTTACTTTACCCGCTAATTGCCCACAAGCCGCATCAATATCTTCGCCGCGGGTTTTACGTACGGTACAGTTTAACCCAGCTTGTTTTAATCGATCCTGAAAACGATGCACGGCGTTGTTGGATGAACGCTTATAGTCTGTATTTGGGAAGGGATTAAATGGAATCAGATTAATTTTGGACGCTAGATCACCTAACAATTCAACCAACTCATCTGCATGCTCAAGCCGATCGTTCACACCATCTAACATCACATATTCAATGGTAATATGCTTTTTGGAATTACCACCCTCTACATAACGAAACAAGGCTGGCATCAAGACTTCAAGTGGATATTTTTTATTCACCGGAACTAATTGGTCACGCAAGGCATTATTGGGTGCATGTAGTGAAATCGCCAAACTCGCATCCACCTCTTCTCGCAACTTGTCGATAGCTGGCACAACGCCGGCCGTGCTAATGGTAACGCGGCGTTTTGACAAGCCATAAGCATTATCATCCATCAAAATACGCGCGACTGGAAATACATGCGTGACATTTAATAACGGTTCGCCCATTCCCATGAAAACAACATTGCTCACCACACGTTCATCGCGCGGCGTGGCACCCATCGCTTTATTCGCCACCCACATTTGAGCAATGATTTCCCAACTCTCTAAATTACGATTAAAGCCCTGCTGAGCGGTTGAACAAAAAGAACACTCCAAAGCACAGCCCACTTGCGAAGAAATACATAAGGTGCCACGATCGGCTTCTGGAATAAACACGGTTTCAATGCAGTTGTGGTTATCCATTTCCAGCACCCATTTAATAGTGCCATCACTCGAGCGCTGCTCGGCGATAATTTTTGGGGTGCGAATCTGCGCGACTTGCTTTAACTTCTCGCGCAAAGCCTTACTGACATTGGTCATATCATCAAAGTCACTCACCCCCATCTGATGAATCCATTTCATGATTTGGACGGCACGAAAAGGTTTTTCACCCAGCTGAGCAAAAAAGGCTTCTAACGCCGCTCTATCCATACCCAGCAAATCTGTTTTTTCTGTCGCCTGTGTCATGCTTTTCCTAACCTTAGCTCAATAGGTGCAAGTGTTATCGACCTGAGAACACGTCGTTTGCACTAAAAAAATACGCAATCTCGCGTTCGGCACTCTCTGGCGAATCAGAACCATGCACACAGTTGACACGCGTCGACTCTGCATGATCCGCTCGAATAGTTCCTGGCGCGGCTTTGGTTGGGTCGGTTGCACCCATAATTTGACGATTTAAAGCAATCGCATTTTCGCCTTCTAAAACCTGAACCACACATGGACCGGATGTCATAAAACTCACCAATGGCTCGTAAAATTCACGCCCTTGGTGTTCGGCATAAAAACCGGCCGCTTGTTCCGGTGACATTCGGATCATTTTAGCCGCGATCACCCGCAATGCTTGAGACTCAAATCGATGAATAATGTCACCAATTAGGTTCTTTTGAACAGCATCCGGCTTAATAATCGATAGGGTTTGTTCAAGCATTTGTATTCCTTGGGCTTTCATAAAGGGAACCTATTTTATCAAGTCTACCTAAGGTTTGCACAATTGATCGCTTATTGTCGCGCCCAAAAGCAAGAAACCCCATCAAAGGGGTTTCTTAAACAAACTTTTCAACCCAATATATGGCTTAAACGGTAAAGGATTCTCCACAACCGCATTCATCTTTAATGTTTGGGTTTCGGAATTCAAAACCTTCGTTTAACAAACTTTCTTTGACATAGTCGATTTCAAGACCTTCTATATTCTTTAAACTTTTGGCATCCACATAAACATCGACCCCAAAATTTTCAAACACTTGGTCATCTTGCGCCGCTTCGTCGACGTAATCCACGACATAAGCAAAGCCGGCACAACCACTTACCTTGGTGCCCACACGCAAACCAATACCTTTACCACGTTTTTCAAGCATGGTTTTGACTCGCTGAGCTGCGGCCTGTGTAAGACTAACACCCATATTTTCTCCTTACAATTATCTGGTTATCTAACTATAAAGACACTGTAATTTTATGATCTGACGCGGTTTTATCTAACAAGGTCTGTAACGAAACCCCGCTTAAAAACTCATCAATCATGCAACTAAGATCATTCCAAAGCTCATGCGACAAACATTTACTGCCCTTTTGACAGTTGGCTCGTCCCTCACACTTGCGTGCATCTAACTTTTCGTCTACCGCGTGAATAATATGGCTAATACTAATTTCACCCGCTTCTCGACTTAGTCGATAGCCACCCCCTGGGCCACGTGCACTCTTAACCAAGCCGGATTTTTTTAACTTAGCAAATAATTGCTCAAGATAAGACAAGGAAATGTCTTGGCGCTGTGAAATTAAGGCCAAAGTGATCGGCCCGGAGTCTTGATTCAGGGCAATATCAATCATGGCCGTTACCGCATAGCGACCTTTTGAAGTAAGTTTCATCTATACAAATCCGAGTTTTAAAATAAATGTAATGCCAATTGTATAATAACCAACTAGAACACTCAACTATTTAACCTGCTGACTCATTTTTTGAGCCTCGATTTAAATGCGCGGCTTGCTCAGGATCATCCGGATCTAGTACCGCATCATCCAAGTTAGGTAACTTCATATCGACACGCGCGCCACCCAAACGTTCTATTTCTGAGCTTAGCTGAGCTAAACGTTCATCTTGCGCCTGTACATGATCGAGCAAACTATAAATGGCTTTTTCGACCGGATCATCGGCATCTTGCGTAATGCCATAAGCATCAAAGCCAATCTTCTGAGCCATCTGTTCACGTTTTTTGCGTTGCTGATCATCGGTTTTGTGCACGATACGCCCGGGAATGCCGACCACAGTCTTATCTTCTGGTACATCTTTGACCACCACGGCATTCGAACCAATACGCGCATCGTTTCCAATGTGGATGGGGCCTAATATTTTGGCGCCCGCACCCACAACAACACGTTCGCCTAGCGTAGGGTGGCGTTTACCTTCCTTCCAACTGGTTCCGCCCAAGGTCACGCCATGATAGAGCGTGCAATCATTGCCAATTTCAGCCGTTTCACCGATCACCACGCCCATACCGTGATCAATAAACACTCGTTCGCCAATTTTGGCCGCCGGATGAATTTCAACACCGGTAAACCAACGTGCCGTGGTCGCGATAAAACGCGCTAACCACTTTAAGCCTTTGCCCCATAAAAAATGCGCCAAACGATACCAAATAATCGCGTGCACACCTGGGTAAGTAGTCAATACATCCCATAAGTTTCGCGCGGCCGGGTCTCGCTCAAATACACATTTTATGTCTTGTTTTACTCGATCAAACATGTTTTTGCTTCTCCTCACGCAACTGCACTTGACGTTGCGCAGCCGTTAAAATACCACGCAAAATATCGACTTCTTTTACATCCAGCTGCGAGCGATTAAATAAACGCCGCATGCGTCGCATAAAACGCGCATTTTTATCTGGATCCAAAAATTCAATATCTTGCAAGGCTTGGTGCAAATGGCCGTAAAAACCTTCCATTTGTTCACTCGATGCGACATCGTGGCGATAACCTTGCGCTTGCTCAATCACTGGCTGGCAGGCCATTCGACATTCATAAGCAAACACCTGCACGGCGGCCGCAATATTTAACGAGGTGTATTCAGGGTTAGATGGAATGTGGGCCAAATAATGACATCGATCCATTTCTGCATTCGACAAACCCGAATCTTCACGACCAAATACCAGCGCGACTTTATTTGCTGATTTTTCGAGCGCTAACGCGGCTGTTTGACGCACATCCAACTGCGGCCAAGCCACTTTACGAAAGCGCGCGCTGGCTCCAATCACTAAAGAACAATCCGCTAAAGCTTCGTCCAAACTTGCAAACACTTGTGCATTCGCCAATATATCACCCGCACCCGAGGCACGTGATGAAGCCGTATGACTCGGATAATCGTTCGGGTTTACCAGAGCTAATTGTGTTAACCCCATATTCTTCATCGCCCGGGCTACACCGCCAATATTGCCTGGGTGTGAGGTTTCAACCAGGACTATCTTAATATTAGCTAATGGCGCATATTTATCAGGCATGTCGATTCCATCGTTTTAGTTTATAATAGCGAGCTAGTTTACACTAGGCCTGTTGCATTTTCATATTCGGGTCTTGTAAACGACGCGTTTGCTCATTCTTTTACAATCTGGAACTCTCAACATGCACCCAATTTTGAACGTGGCCATGATCGCGGCACGCGAAGCTGGCGAAATCATTCTTCGCAATCTCGACAATATCGACCGTCTTAATATCGAAGAAAAAACTAAAAATAACTTCGTCAGTGAGGTGGATAATTTGGCCGAACAAGCCATTATCAAAACCATTAAAAAGTATTACCCTGAGCACGGAATTTTAGCCGAAGAAAGTGGTCGCCAAAACCCTAAAGCGGATATGCAATGGATTATTGACCCACTCGACGGCACCACTAACTTTTTGCATCAGTTCCCACAGTTTTCCGTGTCAATCGCGGTAATGGAAAAAGGCAAACTTACTCACGGCGTGGTATTCGATCCGGTGCGTGATGAAATGTTCCATGCTACCCGCGGTGGCGGTGCGCGTTTAAACAATCGTCGTATTCGTGTGACTGAACAAAAACACTTAAAGCACGCTTTACTGGCCACCGGTTTTCCTTATTATGATTTTAATTATGTGGATAGCTATTTAGCCAGCTTTAAATCTTTCATGATTAACACGGCCGGTATCCGTCGCGCTGGTTCGGCGGCGTTAGACTTGGCTTATGTGGCCGCTGGGCGTGTGGATGGTTACTGGGAGTTTAATCTGAAACCTTGGGATATTGCCGCCGGTATTTTACTAGTGACAGAAGCTGGCGGTATGTGTACCGATTTTGCTGGCAACGACAACATGTTGGAATCCGGTAATATTTTGGCTTGTACGCCAAAACTGATGAAAGACATGGCTAAAACCCTAACCGAAACCATTCCGGCTGAATTACGCAAATAAAGCCTTACCACCAGGCCTGGTGCTTTCCAATACCAGGCCTGGTGGTTTATTACACCTAGCTATCTAAACGCTTCGACATTAAAATCGCATCCTCACGCCCATCAATATCACATTGATAATAGTTTTTTCGCACCCCATCTTGGACAAAACCCATCGTTTTATACAAGTTACGTGCGATCTTATTTGAACGCCGCACTTCTAACAGCACCACTGTATATTCGGTATTTTCAAACCGACTAAAGATCGCCTGTAAGGCTAGCTTTGCCACGCCTTGATTTTGGCAATTGGCCGCAATGCTTAAATTTAATAAATGCAATTCATCCAACACCGGCAATAAACAACAATAACCCAGTGCGGCGTCAGACGCATCCATTAATAAATAATTCAAGCCTTGGTGTAAAGCGCGCTCAAACCCGCCTCGGGTCCAAGGATGAGTGTAATTTTGATGCTCAATTTGCATCACCCAATCTAAATCGGATTCATCCAAGGGTTTTAAGTGGCTAAACATAGGGTGGGGCTGATCGGCTTTAGTTTGGGGAAAGGTGGATTAAGCGCTCATAAAATACACGCTTTAGATTGGGCTGTTCAAGCATCATTTCAAAACTTGGCAGCGGGATAACTTGCAAGCCTTCGGCCAACATTTCATTTAGTTGGTGATCTGGCTCCATACTAAACACTTGCTCGCAGCCGAGTTCGATTAAATGCTCAACCACATCAAACATGGCTTGCTCAGTCTGCAAAGCATCCGTATCGTAAAAAACAACAGCCTCTTCCGAGCCAAAGTGAAACGTCAGAATAGACTGCCATAACCACCAGGCCTGGTGGTCGGCTTGTTGCCAAATACTCGATAAACCCGAGCCAATCAGCACCCAGTTGGGTTGAGTTAGGGAACTTGGCAACGGATCTGCGAGATTTTGACCCGCCACTTCAGCCGGTTCGCTAACAGAACCGGGCGCTGTAGTTTGTGAGGCATTAAAGCTTGGCCGAACTTGCCAGTCGGTCACGCCTAAACCCGTCCAAACATCGGCATGTACTTTAGATTCAGACACCGTTTAAATGGTTTCTTCACGTTGCGGATGCGCTTTATTGTCATCAAGCGTAAACTTATTTAACGCATTGATATAAGCCTTCGCTGAGGCGGTGACAATATCCGTGTCCGAGCCTTGACCATTTAGAATACGCCCACCTTTTTCCAAACGCACGGTGGTTTCGCCTAGTGAGTCGGTGCCATTGGTCACATTACTCACAGAGTAAAGCTCCAACGTGGTGCCTGAATGCACTATTTGTTCAATGGCTTTAAAGGTCGCATCGACTACACCGCCGCCTTTCGCATGCGCGGTGTGTTCAATACCGTTTACCCATAAGGTTAAGATGGCTTGTGGCGCTTCACCCATTTCACTCGATACTTTTAACGCCATCAAACGAATTGATTCGTTTTCTAACCGGTCATTATTAGCATCGGTTACCAGTGCCTGTAAATCTTCATCGTAAATTTCATGTTTACGATCCGCCAACTCTTTAAAACGTAAAAACGCATCATTTAATTGCTCTTCGGTTTCAAACTCGATACCTAATTCTAATAAACGTGTACGGAAAGCATTACGACCCGAGTGCTTACCCAACACCATTTTATTGGTTACCCAGCCGACATCCTCGGCTCGCATAATTTCATAGGTTTCACGATGTTTTAATACACCGTCTTGGTGAATACCGGACTCATGCGCAAAGGCATTTGCACCAACAATCGCTTTATTGGGCTGCACCGTAAAGCCAGTAATGTTTGACACTAAACGTGACGCATTTAAAATTTCTTGCGTGTGAATACGCGTATCCACCGAAAAATGATCTTGACGAGTACGCACCGCCATCACTAGTTCTTCTAGGGCCGTATTACCTGCGCGCTCGCCCAAACCATTAATGGTGCATTCGACCTGACGTGCCCCATTTGATACGGCGGCCAATGAATTGGCTACTGCTAAACCCAAGTCATTATGGCAATGCGCTGAAAAAATCGCTTTATCCGAGTTTGGCACGCGTTCAATCACATTTTTAAATAATGCGCCGAACTGTTCCGGCACGTTATAACCCACCGTATCCGGTATATTAATCGTAGTTGCGCCAGCCTTAATCACCGCTTCAATCACACGACACAAAAAGTCTAATTCAGAACGCCCAGCATCTTCCGGTGAAAACTCAACGTTGTCGGTATAGTTACGCGCTTGTTTAACTGCCCAAACCGCGCGCTCAACCACTTCGTCCGGACTCATGCGCAACTTCATTTGCATGTGAATTGGGGAGGTCGCAATAAACGTATGGATACGTCCTGAGTTGGCTGGCTTAATGGCTTCGCCCGCACGTGCAATGTCATTTTCGACCGCGCGCGCTAAACCACAAATGGTGCTATCTTTAATCGCACTCGCCACCGCTTTAACTGATTCAAAATCTCCTTGGCTGGCGGCTGGAAAACCCGCCTCAATTACATCCACACGCAACTTTTCGAGCTGTTTCGCAATGCGAACTTTTTCTTCTTTCGTCATGGACGCGCCCGGGCTTTGTTCACCATCACGCAAGGTAGTATCAAAAATTATCAAATGATCTTTCATTACAATTCAGTCTCAATCAAAATTCATTAAAAAACGGGTTATTCACTTTTAGCGCGATGGCGCTGGGCACGTGTCTTTTTCAGTCGAACCAAGGTCATTACTAGGCCCGACATAACGTATAAAAAAGCAAGACCAAATAAAATAACCGAGGGTTTTAATGTAATGACAACAAACACTAAAACAATTAACAATAAGGTTACAAACGGGACTTTATCTTTTAAATTAAACTCTTTAAAGCTACTAAAGCGAACATTGCTCACCATCAATAAACCGGCCGCTAACGTAAAGCCCAAGGTCACCCAGGCTTCGAGTCCAGTATCAATTTGATTACTTTCGACCATCCATACCAAGCCCGCCAATAAAGCCGCCGCCGCTGGACTAGGTAAGCCTTGAAAATAACGTCGATCCGCCACGCCGACCTGGGTATTAAAACGTGCCAAACGCAAAGCCGCTCCCACCGTGAAGATAAACGCCACCAGCCAACCGAGTTTGCCAAATTCATTTAACACCCATACATACATGAGCAAGGCTGGCGCTAAACCAAACGAAACCATGTCGGCTAAACTGTCGTACTCCGCACCAAATGCACTGCTTGAGTTGGTCATACGCGCAATACGGCCATCTAATCCATCAAACACCATGGCAATAAATATCGCGATCGCCCCCGCCATAAAATCGCCGTTCATGCCTGCAATCACCGCATAAAACCCAGCAAACAAGGCCAAAGTGGTCATTAAATTCGGCAGCAAATAAATGCCGCGCTCAAATGGTGGTTTCATTTATATCCTTATTAGCTCAATTTAGTTTATTTAATTCTACATGGGTTTAAAGCAACTGAAAATGACTTTGGCTTAAATCTCTTCGCCGCGACCCACGCCAAAATAGCGGAATCCTTGTTGTTTCATAATATCTGGGTCAAAAATATTACGCCCATCAAAAATAATTGGTTGGCGCATCTTTTGTTTCATCACGGCATAATCCGGATTCCAAAAAAGCTTCCATTCGGTCAAAATGACCAAGGCATCCACCCCTTCAATCGCTTCATACATGGTATCAACCAGTTCAATCGGCTGAGCCCCCTGCCAGCTGGCGGCAAAGTCTTCCATAGCTTTTGGATCGTAAGCTTTAATCTGAGCGCCTTGAGCCGCGAAGGCTTCTAACGCTTTTAGACTGGGGGCATTCTCAACCGTAGACGTGTTGGGCTTAAACGACAAACCCCATACGCCAATTTTAAGACCACGCAGATCAGTATCAAAAAAACGCCAAGCCTTACGGAACAGGACTTCTTTTTGGATTTCATTATTCGATAAAACCGTGCGAAGCAAATCGGCATCGTAGCCCTTTGTTTGCAAATCGCCGACCAATGAACGCACATCGGCCGCAAAACTCGGTCCACCAAAACCACAGCCGGGATACAAATAACTAAAGCCAATTCGACTGTCAGAGCCTAAACCTTGGCGTACTTCTTCAAAATCAATATCAAAGTGTTCGGCATTATTCGCTAATTCATTCACTAAACTGATGCGTGTGGCCAACAGCGCATTCACCGCATATTTCGTGTACTCCGCTGCGCGAGTCGACATCACTTTAATCTGATCGGTCATGCGGTTAAACGGGCGCAATAAATCGCGCATAATTTTGATACTGCCTGGCTGCCGACAACCCAAAACAATTCGGTCTGGGCGCATAAAGTTATCCAGCGCGGAACCTTCACTAATAAAATCAGGCATCGCAACCACAGCGACATTTATAGCCAACTTACGTTTCGCAAAAGCATCCAGCAAGCGCTGTTCAAATCTATCTGCTGTACCAACTGGAAAGGTGCTCTGATTAACCACTAACACGTCTCGTTCAACAGTCTCACCAATTAATTCAATTAAAGCTTCCGCTCGATCCAAACGCCAAGATGGCGTGGATAAAATTAATACGTCAGCATGCGCCAGCCCGTCCTGCCAGTCGGCTTCAAATTGTAACCGACCTTCTTGATATTGTTGAGCCAACAAAGCATCCAGGCCTGGTTCTTCTCGCGGCAAACGTCCAGCCACCAAATCCTCAACCTTTACCTGACCAACGGGCAAAGCCATCACATCGTTCCCCGCATGCGCCAACGCACCAGCGGTAACCAAGCCGGTTAGCTCACATCCGAATACTGAAATTTTCATGACATCTTCACCCTGTTTAATAACTGTGCTGTCGAACCATCAAACCGGTCGGCTTGCTGGGCATCAAGCATTGCCTGATAGGTGTCTTTGGCAATCAACTTACCTAGCTCCACACCCCATTGGTCAAATGGATTGATTTCCCACATAACGGATTCGACAAACGTTTTATGTTCATAAAGCGCCACCAACATACCTAAGGTTTTGGCTGAAATCGACTTCAACAACAAGGTATTGGACGGTTGATTACCTGCATAATGTTTAAAAGCCGAGTCAAAACTCGACTTTAAGTTGTCGGGTATGGCGGCATCACCCAGCATTAACACACGCGACTGCGCAAAACAGTTAGCCAACGCCAAACGGTGTTGATATCGCAAAGATTCATTTTTGTGGGTTTCTGAATAACGGTCAAAATCATCACGCTCAACTGGCGCAATAAAGTCCGACATCACCGCTTGTGTTCCTTGGTGCAGCAATTGATAAAACGCATGCTGCGCATTCGGACCCACTTCGCCCCACAGAATCGGACAGGTTTTGTAATTAACCGTCTCACCCTGTCGGTTAACAGATTTACCATTGCTCTCCATGACCAATTGTTCCAAGTAAGCGGGCAAATATCTAAGCCTAGCGTCATAAGGCAAAATGGCTTTTGCTTGGATACCTAAAAAATTAATGTGCCAAACATCAATCAATCCCATGACGACTGGGATATTTTGCTCCAGCGGCGCTTGGGCAAAGTGTTGATCCATCAAGTTTGCGCCCGCCAACATGTCAAAAAAACCGTCCATGCCGACTTTTAAAGCGATAGGGAAACCAATACTCGCCCAAAGTGAGTAGCGCCCACCAACCCAATCCCAAAATAACAATTGGTTTTCAGGCGGAATGCCCCACTCAGACATCATATCTGGCTTAGTCGACACTCCAATAAAGTGCTGCGCCATAATAGTGTTAAGGCTCGGAATACGCTCTTCAAGCCAATCCTTGGCCGTTTCCGCGTTCGACAGGGTATCTATCGTGGTAAAAGATTTCGAAGCTAACACAAACAAGGTGGTTTCTTGGTTTAAGCCTTTCAATAAATTTGATGTTTGGGTACCATCAATCGACGAAATAAAATGCAAGTTGATGGGTGAAGTTTGAGTTTGTAACGCCTGCGTGACCATTAAAGGCCCCAGATCGGAGCCGCCTACACCAATATTAACCACATCCGTAATCGGTTTGCCGCTATAACCACGCCAATGACCTGCACGCACCTTGTTAACAATCGCAGTCATTTTCGTAAACTGATCTTTTACATCCGCTTGCACACTAGCCGCAAAGCCTTTTATGGAGGCATCCGTTCCGGCTCGTAGCACCGTATGCAGCGCAGGACGACCCTCGGTATCATTCACCTCTTCACCACTTATTAAGCGATCAATCCAGTCAGGCAAGGCTTGCTGTTGGGCTAACTCGAATAAAGCGGTGAGAATTTCATCATCTATCCGGTTTTTTGAATAATCCAAAAATAACTCATCCAGCTCAATTGCGTAACGTTGGGCTCGGTTTGGGTCTTGTTCAAACCACGTTTTTAAGTGTTTATCGGCCGCCCCGCTTTTTGCTAACGCATCTAACTTCTGCCATGCTTTCGACTGGTCCACCGCCATAATTCGATCCTCTTTAGTTAACTCACTAGTTCGACTTTTGCGGCTTTAGCTCATTCAAATCTAATGATGACAAATACGAATGAAATGAAGCACCTAGTTGTGAATCACGCAATGCATACTCTACATTGGCTTGCAAGAACCCTTGCTTATCGCCGCAATCATAGCTTTTGCCACCTTTAAACTCGAAACCAAACATCACTTCTTCTTTTAATAAATCCGCCATCGCATCTGTTAGCTGAATTTCACCCGCCTTACCTGGCCGAGTAGTTTTAAGTAGTTGCATCAAACGTGGTGTAAAAATATAACGCCCAACCACCGACAAATTGGATGGCGCCTCTTCGGGCGTCGGCTTCTCAACCAACTCCATAATTCGCAAATCGGCATCCATCACGCCTGCGATGCCATATTTATCCACTTGATCACTAGGAACCTGCTCTAGGGCGACCACACTGGTATGCACCTGCTCGTAATACTTCGCCATTTGCGCCAAACACCCTTGTTGCGGGTGATACATGAGTACATCTGGCAACAAAACTGCAAAAGGCTCATCGGGTGCGACGACATGCGAGGCACACAAAATGGCATGCCCCAATCCCAAAGCTTCCGGTTGCCGAATACTAATCAAATTAACGCCCGGTGGCGTAATATCAGCGATCGCGTCCAAGCGATCATGCTTAGCCGATTCTAAAAGCTTACTTTCAAGCTCATAGTGCGAATCAAAGTGATTTTCAATCGCGTTTTTGCTCGAGTGTGTAATCAAGATAATATCCGTAATTCCAGCCTGTGCGGCTTCTTGCACGATATATTGAATCAAAGGCTTATCAACAACGGTTAACATTTCTTTAGGTATCGCCTTGGTCGCCGGCAAAAAGCGCGTGCCCAATCCAGCAACCGGGATGATTGCCTTTGTTAATTTTCTATACATCACTTAAATTTTATCCTGTTCAATAGTGTTTTGACGTCTTTTGACCCATATTATCAAAGTTTCTTCATCCTTGCTGACCTCAGCGTCTAGGCCGGCTTGATGACAAAAAGCCGGTACATCTTTTAATGCCCCACGATCACTCAGCAGTAATTTAAACTCCGCCACATCGCGCTGCTCGACCAGCACTTTTTTTAGCCTAATCAGCGGCATTGGACAAACCAAACCACGCAAATCCACTTCAAACATTTTTTCACTCCTAAAACTTTATGTTCTTATAATAACCTAAAACGCAAATAACAGGACCAGTTAGCCTATGCCAAAGCTTAATTTAATCAGGGCCATTAGCCTTATCAGCCTCGCACTGATAACCCCTATCAGCCCGGCACAAAATCTACCTGACCTTGGATCACCAGGCCTGGTGATTTACGATCGCAACACAGAGGTCTCTTTAGGACGCGCATTTACGAAAGCTTTGCACACCCAATTTAACCTAGTCAAAGACCCCGAAACCCTTAGCTACGTTCGACGCATAGGTCACCGCATTGCCAGCCACACTCACGATGGCCGAAACTACCGTTTCTATGTGATTGACGACCCCGCCATCAACGCCTTTGCTGGACCTGATGGCATTATCGGCATTCATAGTGGACTAATCTTGGCGGCTGACTCCGAAGATGAGCTGGCCTCGGTAATAGCGCATGAAATTGCCCACGTCACACAAGAACACCTTTCACGGCGGTTTGAACAACAAAGCAGCCTTAATATCACCAGTTTCGCTTCACTATTGGCCGCCATCTTAATTGGTACCCAAAACCCATCCGCCGGCATTGCCACCATCATGGGGGCCACCGGCCTTAGCCTCCAAGAGCAGCTCAGACATTCGAGAATTCACGAACATGAGGCCGATCACCACGGCATTAGCCTTTTGCACCGAAGCGGCTACAACCCTAATGCCATGGCCGACTTTTTTGGCAAGCTCGCCAAGCAATACCAATTAAGCGAGTTTCGCCCGCCAGAAATACTCATGACCCACCCCGTGACCGAGACACGTTTAGCTCAGGCCAGTAATCGCGCCCACCAACTCGGCATACCTGAAGACCATCACGACAAGGTCAACCTGTTTTTAATTCAACAACGTCTAAAGCATCATGCACAACAGCCTAACACTGAATTTATCGAAGCAAGCAATCCATACAGCAATGTAATTCAATGCTATAAACAGCATATTTCAGAAAAAAACGCTTCAGCAGCCTGCCTAAAAGAGGCATTAAGCCAACACCCCAACAATCGCTTATTAAAAACAGCTCAGATTATGCATGGCCAGCATAACAACTCACAAAAACTGCCAAGCATTGAAGCACTCCATGCCATTTATCCGCAAGACCAAGCCATATTGCAGTTATTAGCTCAAGCCTACCAGCAAGCAGGACAAATAGAGCAAGCTATTGAACGGCTAGAGCGTAACCCGCACAACCACACCTACCAGTTTGAAATTTACCAAAAATTAAGCCAACTTTATGCTCAAACTAACAAGCTGGCGGAAGCCTACTTTTATGAAGCCAATGCATACTTAGGCATGGGTGACATTGAACGTGCCAAACACCTAGCTCGACTCAGTAACCAGCAAAACCCACCCATATCCAGGCATTTAGAAAAAGCATCAAAACAGCTACTAAAGGCACTTGGAATAGATGAAAATCCAACCTAACAAGCAATCGTTATAGAAAATACTTTATCGGGCGATTAAATAAAACTATGGCGATTACACCCAAAAAAACTTGCTTTTAAAAGCTAACTCCGTAAGCTTACACCTCAAGAGCCAAATTCGATAAAAGCTCAGTATTAGAATCCCAAAAGTAAAAAAATGGGAACGACAAGAGACTCTTTAGGAGGAGATAATGGTAAATTTTAAAGTAAAGCAAGCTTTAGCTGCGTTAACTGTTTCTGTTGCATTATTTGCAGCACCTGTTTACGCGTCTGACGATGCAGCAAAGGCCGCCGCTGCGGCAGCGGCCCTTGCGAAAAACATTGAAGAAGGCAAAAAACTTGCATTTTCACGCAGTGAAGGTAATTGTTTAGCTTGTCATATGATCCAAGAGGGAACCTCTCCTGGAAACATCGGGCCAGCTTTAATTGCTATGAAGTTGCGTTACCCAGACAGACAGAAATTGTTTGACAAAATTTGGGGCGTAAAAGAAACACAAGTACCTTACAGCATGATGCCATTATTCGGACGTAATGCTATTCTTTCAGATGACCAAATCAACAAGCTTGTTGATTATATGTACACTCTGTAATTTTTATTCCAAAACTTAACTGGGAGTTTTAAATCTTATGAAACGTAGATCATTCCTAAAAGCTACACTAGCAACTGGTGCAGCTTCTGTTGCCGTAAGTGCAGGCTTATTAACACCTTCAACTGTTCTAGCCAGCTGGAACAAAAAAGCGTTTGACGCTAAAAAAGTTGACGAAGCTCTAAACGCACTTCTTGGTAGCAGCGATGCAGCTGACTCTGCAGACGTTAAACTAACGGCTCCAGCTATTGCTGAAAACGGCGCGGTAACACCTGTTACTGTTGACGCTTCTGGCATGAAAGGTGTTGAGTCAATCGTTATCGTCGCTTCAAACAACCCTACTCCTCTAGTTTGTGAGTACAAGTTCTCTGGTGCCGCTCAAGGTTTCGTTTCAACACGTATCCGTTTAGGTAGCACTCAGCAGGTTATGGGCGTTGTAAAAGCTGGTGGCAAGCTATACAAAGCACAACAAGAAGTTCGTGTAACCATCGGTGGTTGTGGCGGTTAATTAACCCCTTTCAACTAACAAACCTATTATCATAGATAAAATTTGAGAAGGAATTACAAATGTCTATCAATCTAAGAACACGTGGATCAGTTAAAGGCGGCGTCGCTGAAATTAAATCACTAATCAGACACCCAATGGAGTCTGGCGCACGCATGGACCAGTCTACTGGTAAGCCTTTCCCAATGAAGCTAATCACTAACGTTGACGTAAGTGTTGCTGGTAAAAAAGTTATCGATGCTCAGTGGTCTGCAAACGTTTCAGCTAACCCTTACATGCACGTTAACGTTGCTGCAAACTCTGGCGACGAAGTAACAATCAGTGTTGAAGACAACACTGGTGAGAAAGGTTCTGATACTTTCAAACTAAGATAAGTCTTAGTCTGAGTGTGCCTTTGGGCACACTCAACCTATAATAAAAAAATCATAAGATTTACACAAAGAGCTCTCCGACGGAGGATTGGAAATGAAGAAGACATTGTTATCAGCCCTAGCATTAGGGATTGCGGTAAGTTTCAGCAGCCAAGTTGCGGCTGTCGATCCAGAACAAAGCCGTATGGATTTAATCGAATACTTCAAGGCGAAAACACCTGATCGCCCAATTGAAGACTATATTAATGGCATTTACGGTTACGATGAAGACCGTAGAATGCAATGGGAAGCGGGTGAAGAATTCCCTCCATACCTAGATGCTCTTGATGAAGGTAAGGCTATCTATGATAAAGATTTAGCTACCTATCAAAAGTGTTTTGGTGAGGATGTCACCAAAGTTCGAGCTAGCTTTCCACGTTTCAATGAAGAAACAAAAAAAGTAGAAGTGCTTGAGCAGATGATCAACCAATGCCGCAAGGCAGCGGGTTTGAAAGAGTATCGTAACACGGGGCAAGAAATGGCCAAAATGAGTGGCTACTTGGCTTATGAGGCTCGTGGTGAAAGAATCAACGTAGAACTAAAATCTGAAGAAGCAAAACAAGCTTTTGCAGCTGGTGAAAGATTCTATATTGAACCACGAGGCCAGTTAGGTTTGGCTTGTGCTAGCTGCCACGTGTATAACGCTTCGCGTAAAGCACGTTCAGATATTCTGTCTCCTGTAATTGGTCACAATAGTCACTTTCCTGCCTGGCGTTTAAATTCGTCTAGACTTGTTACACTTCAAGGTCGCTATACTGGCTGTCAGAAAAACATGCGTGCCGCACCATCTCCAGTATTTGGTGACGACTACAACAACGTAGAGTTATTCACAGCTTATATGAGCAACGGCTTAGAAATTAACGGACCAAGTATTCGTCAGTAATCTAGCTAAAAACTCGTGACACAAAAAAACCCGGTTTACCGGGTTTTTTTGTGTTTGTTTAAAACTGAATTGACTGCAATACTAACCCTAACAACCTAGTGAAGTAACAACTCCCCTTCATGCATCCAGTCAAAGCCTTGTCTAACCCAGCGTTCAATATTTAAAATCAACTCAGGATCGTTCAAACCCATTTTTTGAGCAATCAAAAATACCTTATCTTGCTCTTCTGGACCAAAATGACCATCTTTATATGCGATTTTAATCAGCTCTTGCAAAGTGACAACTTTGGCTAACTTACTATCCATCACCCCCAACAAATCAGTCACCGATAAATGAGTTTTATCTAATTCAAAAGGGATAGAATAAGCGTCGCTATAGTCTTTTAAATACTGCAACTCTTCTTCTGAAACATCATTATCCACTGCAGCGGTCATGACGGCTAAATCAAACAACGCTTGACGTTGCTCATGTGTTAATCGATCAACAAACATGTAAAACCCCCATTTAATTATCGTTTCTCTATCTGCTCAACATCACGGACGGCACCAAAAGCCGCACTGGTCGTCATGGCGGCATAGGCTCTAAGGGCCGGACTAATATGACGAGGACGACTTTCTTGCGGCTTCCAGGCTTTAACTCCTTTTGCCTCCATCAGCTGACGCCGCTGGGACAACTCATAGTCAGTTAGTTTGACATTAATCGACCGATTAGGAATATCAATTTCAATAATATCACCCGCTTCGATTAAGCCAATATTACCGCCTTCAGCCGCCTCCGGTGACGCGTGCCCAATGGATAAACCTGATGTGCCTCCAGAAAAACGACCGTCAGTTAACAGAGCGCACTCTTTTCCAAGCCCTTTAGACTTCAAGTAACTGGTCGGGTAAAGCATTTCTTGCATACCCGGTCCGCCTTTTGGTCCTTCGTAACGGATTATGACAACATCACCCGACTTTACTTCATTAGCTAGAATACCCGCCACGGCTGTGTCTTGGCTTTCATAGATACGCGCTGGGCCACTAAATTTAAAAATTTCTTCATCAACGCCGGCCGTTTTAACAATACAACCATCTTGTGCAATATTGCCAAATAAAACGGCTAACCCGCCATCTTTTGTATAAGCATGTTCAACCGAACGAATGCAGCCATTCTCATCATCGGTATCAAGTGTTTTCCAACGTTTAGATTGACTAAAGGCTTGGGTTGTACGCACATTACCCGGAGCGGCTTTATAAAAAGTTTGAACCGATTCTGATGGTTCCCGACTAATATCCCATAACTCAATTGCGGCACCCAATGTTGAAGCATGCACGGTATAAGTAGAGGTATCAATTAAGCCACCTCGATCTAACTCGCCCAACAAACGCATAATGCCGCCGGCACGATGCACATCTTCCATATGATAGTTCTTGGAGTTGGGTGCTACTTTGGCTAAGCAAGGTATTTTCCTGGAAACTTCATCCATATCAGCCATCGTAAATTTGACATCCGCTTCATGCGCAATGGCTAATAAATGCAGAACAGTGTTGGTTGAACCGCCCATCGCCACATCCAAAGCCATCACATTCTGAAATGCCGAAAAAGTCGCGATTGATCTAGGCAATACACGATCATTATCCTGCTCATAATATTCTTTGGCGATTTCAACAATACGACGCCCAGCCTCTTCAAACAAATGCTTGCGATCCGCATGCGTGGCCAGCATTGAACCATTACCCGGTAAGGCCACACCTAAGGCTTCGGCCAAACAATTCATTGAGTTTGCGGTAAACATACCTGAGCAAGATCCACAAGTTGGGCAAGCCGAAATCTCAACATCATGAATATCTTGATCTGAACAAGAATCGTCAGCGGCCATCACCATGGCATCCACTAAATCAAGTTTAATTTCTTGGCCGCCTAACACAGTTTTACCCGACTCCATAGGTCCACCAGACACAAAAATGGTTGGAATGTTTAATCGCATCGCTGCCATCAGCATGCCGGGCGTGATTTTATCGCAGTTAGAGATACAGACCAATGCATCGGCACAATGCGCATTCACCATATACTCAACTGAGTCGGCAATTAAATCGCGTGACGGCAAAGAATACAGCATGCCATCGTGTCCCATTGCAATGCCATCATCGACAGCAATCGTATTGAACTCTTTTGCCACGCCACCGGCTTCTTCGATGACACCCGCTACCAGTTGCCCCATGTCTTTTAAGTGCACATGTCCCGGTACAAACTGGGTAAATGAATTCGCAATCGCAATAATCGGCTTTCCAAAATCTTCAGTTTTCATACCGGTTGCACGCCATAATGCACGTGCCCCAGCCATATTTCGACCATGAGTACTGGTTTTAGAACGATAAACGGGCATAGTGACTCCTTTAAAATTCGATTTAGAAGACTAAAGAGGCGATAAACATAAGTTTTCCCACTGGCTTTAGCCTGTTTGCTATACTTCTTTCAATTAATTAACAATATTTTCTCATAACTGCCAAACCATGATGAAACAATCTGATTCTGATTTTTTAAACTGCCTACGCCAATCTTCTGGCTATATTCAACTGCATCGCGGTAAGACTTGTGTTATTTACCTGCCAGGCGAACTGATTGTCCAATCTAGCAACCTACAACAGTTTGCCGAAGATATTGGCCACTTACATGCACTTGGTTTAAAAATTGTGCTGGTAATGGGTGCGTCTCCGCAAATTAATCAAGCCTTAGCCGCGACCGATATTAATTGGCAGAACCACCAACAGTTCCGTATTACCTCTGTCGAGATGTTGCCAGCCTTACAGCGCACCATTGGTCAGGTTCGCAGTCAACTTGAAGCCGCCTTTAGTCGCCAGCAAACCGCCACTAACCAACCCTTGAGTTTATGTTCTGGTAACTGGGTTATTGCCCAACCCAAAGGTGTGATTGATGGCGTTGACTTTCAACACACAGGACAGACCCGTAAAATAAATAAGCACGCCATTCGTGCTATTTTAGACTCTGAACAAATAGCGCTACTGACCCCACTTGCTTATTCTCTTACAGGTGAAGTCTTTAACCTGAACACTCTAGAACAAGCTTGCAGCGTGGCTAATAAACTAGAAGCTGATAAACTATTGATTTATACCAACCCAGATCAAATGCAATCTCTACCTCATCAATTAAGCTTAACGGAGTTAAAAAACTGGCGTAGCTTAAATGATGAGCAAGCACAATTAATTGAGCAACTTATTCATCACGCCACAAAAGTTAAACGCATTCACTTAATGAATGAATCCGATCCGGGTAGCTTGCTCATCGAGCTTTTTAGCCGTGACGGAATTGGTACCTTAGTTTTTACTGACCGATACCACCAAATTCGTCCAGCCAACATTGAAGATGTCAGTGGCATTATTGATCTGATCAGTCCTTTGGAGTCTCAGGGCAAACTAGTTAAGCGCTCCAGAGAAAGACTCGAACTAGAAATTCAAAACTTCTCAGTAATAGAGCGTGATGGCCTTATTATTGGCTGCGGAGCACTCTATGCTTTTGAAGGTCAATCAGCAGAACTGGCTTGCTTAGCTATTGATCCCAACTATCAAGGTCAGGAGCTCGGCGAAGAATTACTTAAATACTTAGAAAACTCTGCTCTGAAAGCTGGCTTAACACAGCTATTTTTACTGACTACTCATACCCAACACTGGTTTATTGAACATGGTTTTAATCCTGGCTCACTTGAGCATCTCCCGCAAAGCCGCCAATCGCTTTATAATTATCAAAGGCAGTCTAAAGTGCTGATCAAAGAACTCAAACATGACTGAAAACAATCCGGTTCAACCCGTTAACCAAATAAAAGAACGTTTCCGTGGGTTTTTACCCATTGTAGTAGATGTGGAAACAGCCGGTTTTGAAGCCCAACACCATGCACTTTTAGAAGTCGCCATCATGACTTTAAAAATGGATGAGCAAGGCTTACTGGTTCCAGACACACTCTATCAACAAAACATCCTGCCGTTTGAAGGCTCAAAACTTGATCAAAGCGCGCTTAAATTTATCGGTATTGATGATCCATACCATCCTTTTAGACAAGCCAAAAGCGAACGCGTCGCGTTAGAACAACTTTTTGCTCCGATTCGAACCAAAATCAAACAAACGGGTTGCACCCGAGCGATTTTAGTTGGGCATAACGCGATGTTTGATTTAAATTTTATTAAACATGCGTCTGATCGTACCAAAGTTAAATCGCCTTTCCACCAGTTTAGTACTTTCGACACGGTGTCCTTATCAGGCCTGGTGTATGGCGAAACCGTGCTTAGCAAGGCGGTACAAGCGGCGGGCTTTGACTGGGATAACAAACTGGCTCATAGTGCCGCTTACGACACCGAGAAAACCGCTCAACTATTTTGTAAAATAGTTAACCAATGGCCGCTTGTTAAGCCCCAAAACCATGATTCAGACACGCTATAAATAAACATGCCAAGCATTAAAACCAATGCATGGCAATTTTTTAAATGTCGTTTTAAGCTTGAACTTTAGCGTTGGCCTCAGCCATCATCTTTTTCAGCTCACCAGATTCCGCTAACTCTAACGTAATATCACACCCGCCCTGCAGCTCGCCATCAATATAGAGCTGTGGAAAAGTCGGCCAATCTTGGTACTTAGGCAAAAACTCGTAAATCGCTTGATCGGCTAATACATTCACAAAGGCAAACTTCTCAGTTGTTTCAACTAAGGCTGCGGCAGTACGGCTAGAAAAGCCACAAGAAGGCATTTGTGGGGTGCCTTTCATATACAAAACAACCGGATTGTTTTTAACTTGTTCATCAATTTTAGCTAATACTTCTGTTTCAATTGCTTGTGCATCCATTAAAAACTCCTAATTCCTAGTAAATGGGTTGGTTATTATAACGTGTTTTAAACTGTTTTGTGATTTGTATAAGGGTCAACGTTACGTTGCAACCAAAGTTCTAGCAAGGCACAGTGCCATAACTTACTGCCTTTAATCGCGGTGAAACTCTCTGGCGCCTCTGGGTTATCCAATAAATTTTGCACATAGTCCGGATTAAACAGTCGACGTTCTTGTGCACGCGGGCTAGTTAAAACCCCTTTCATAAACTCATAAAATTCGCCACGCACATATTTAAGTGCCGGCATGGGGAAATAGCCTTTTGGTCGATCAATCACTTCGTCAGGCACTAAACCACGCGATATACGTTTCAATAGGGTTTTGCCACCGTCTTCTAATTTTAGCTCAGGTGGCGCACTCATTACGGCTTCGACGAGTTGATGATCTAGAAAAGGCACACGCGCTTCAAGACCCCAAGCCATCGTCATATTATCGACTCGCTTAACTGGATCATCGACAATTAAGGTAGTCGCATCTAAGCGTAACACCTGATCCAAAAACGTATCCGCACCCGGCTCAGTTAAACGATCTTGAATATAGTGTGAGGTGACGTCGGCTATATGAAAACGCGCATCGACGGCTTCAAGCCACTCAGCATGTGATCGGTCAAAATAAAGTGGCGCAAAGCGTTCTAGTTCACTACCTTCGGCTTGTACCATTTGCGGATACCAAAAATAACCGCCAAACACTTCATCCGCACCTTGACCGGACATCACTACCTTAACGTCTTTTGAAACCTGTTCAGATAATAAATAAAACGCGACCGCGTCTTGCCCCACCATTGGTTCGGACATCGCATCAATGGCTTCCGGCAAACGCGGTAATACCTGAGCATTAGGCACCACATATTTATGATGTTTGGTTTGATAACGTTCAACAACCAGGTCTGAATACTCAAACTCCGAACCTTTTTCTTCCGGCGCATCTTCAAACCCAATTGAAAAGGTATGTAAATCTTGCGCGCCTGCTTCGGCTAATAAGGCCACGATCAAACTCGAATCCAAGCCACCCGACAATAACACTCCGACCGGTACATCTGCGGCATCCAAACGTTTCATTACCGCTTGCTGTAATAAATCATGCGTTTGTGACAACCAGGCCTGGTGGTCTTTAGATGGGGCTGAATCCGTTGGGCGTTGCGCATTTAATGACCAATAACGTTTGTTAAACATCTGACCATCTGGGTTCACCACCAACCAATGACCCGGCTCTAGTTTTTTAATACCTTTAAGAATGGTATGAGGTGCGGGGATAACCGCATGCAAGGTAAGTTGAAAATGCAAACCAATTGGATCTACGTCGGTATCCACACCACCCGCCGCTAGTAACGCTTGGGTATTGGAGGCAAAACGCACGCCACCTTCTATCACCGAGTAATACAAGGGTTTAATGCCGAATCTATCCCGCGCCATCAATAATTGCTCATGATGATCATCCCAAATGGCAAACGCAAACATGCCTTCAAACCGGCTGGTGCATTCCATGCCCCACTGACGGTAAGCCTTTAAAATGACTTCGGTATCGGAGTGAGACTTAAATTCCTGACCCAACGATATCAATTCGGCTCGCAACGCTTTGTAGTTATAAATGCAACCATTAAAGACTAAACTCAACTCATGGTCACGCATCGGTTGATGCCCAGCCGAGCTCAAATCTATAATGGATAAACGTCTGTGACCAAAACCCACCTGGTTTTGAGTCCAGAGCCCGCCGTCATCTGGCCCACGTTTTTCCAGTTTGGCCATCATCGTTTTTAGGGTTTGCTCTTTAGCTGGCTCACCCTGCCACAAAAACTCTCCGCATATTCCGCACATGGACTTCTCTTAAAGATTTAAAATAAGGTTTTAATTGTACCGATTCATAAAAATAATGCCATTAATCCATGCCTCTCACATTCTGGTTTCGAGCTTAAAAAAAGCCGCCCGCTTAAAAACTCGGCTGGATCAGCAAGACCTAAGTTTTGAACAAGCGGTTGAACGTTATTCGGACTGTCCGTCCAAAGCCCATGCCGGTGATCTAGGCTGGTTTGCACCTGGCGTTTTACCAGCCAAGTTTGAACAAGCCGCCTGGCATGCACCGCTCCGACAAATCAGTGAACCCTGTGAAACCGAATTCGGCTGGCACTTGTTTTGGATTCATGAAAAAACCAACCCATAAACTAACCGGTTGTTTCGTATTTATGCTAACATCCCTTAACCTATTGAAAAGTTAGACACTATGCATAAATACCTTATTTTAGCGCTCTGTAACCTGTTGTTGTTTTCCGTAGCCGCACAAGCAAAACAAGTCACATTACAGGCGTCTGAAGACCACGTACCAGGCCAAGCGCGCTACCTGGATAATGGCCAAGCTCAGCCGGCTATTTTAATCTTGCATGGCTTCTCTGCCACTCACCATTACCCGACGGTTCAAGCTCTACAGGATTATTTCAATCTCAGTGGTTACACCACCCTCGCCCCTACTTTATCATTACAAATTCCGCTTCGCAGCCAACCGGTTCAGTGCAACAGTTTACACACTCATACTCTGCAACAAGACATAGCGGAAGTGAGTGCTTGGATTGGTTGGCTGGAGCAACAAGGTCACAACCAAATCATTCTGATCGGTCACTCTAGTGGTAGCCAAACCCTGTTAGAAGCGATGATTCCACACGCCCCTCAGTCGGTTAAAGCATTAATATTAACGAGCTTGTTTTATTTAAGCGGTGACGAACTGGGCAGCCTTGAATCCGAAATCCAACTAGCTCAGGACTTATTAAAACAAGGCCAAAACGCCCCGCGTAAGTTTAACTTTTTATTTTGCCAAAGTGACTATCTCGCCACGCCTGAAAGCTATTTGTCTTACTTAAGCATCACACGTGCTCGAGTAATCGAAACCATCAACCAATTAAATATTCCAAGCTATAGTTTGATGGGATCAGCGGACACTCGATACAATCAAGTAGGCGAAACCTGGCTGAACGAACTCAATACCAGCCAAACCGAACTCAGGATTATTAAAGGAGCCAATCATTTTTTTACCGGTGAACATGAAGGTCAACTTCATGATCAAGTCGAAGCGATCATCAATCAGATAATCTTAAAATGAAGCGGTCTATTTCTGCAAAATATGTCTTAATTGGTTTTATGGTCGTCGCCTTGAGTTTGTTGCTTACCGCTAACTTTGGCTTATATTTTGAAGGTCAAAAAATTCAACAAAGTGTGCATGATACAGCGCAGATCGAAGCTCAAAAAGAATTGTTTTCAGCCATTGATCGCAATTTTAAGTCGATTGATCAACAGCTTAAAAAATTAACTGAATGGGACGAAGTTCATCAACAGCTTAACCAATCCAGCTACTATTATTATTGGCGCGATCAACGCCTTAAAGACAGCGAGTATTTTAAGCCCTATTATATTGAACTGGATATTTACCAAGCGGACAAATTAAAACTGTCTCACCTTGTTAAAGATCAACAGCTGGCAGCCGAGGCTTTACCAAAGCACTTAAATAGCCAGTCACGTTATTTTCTAATTCAACCACCTCACCATGATTATCTCATTGTCTCGCACGCGGTTTATTCAAGACAAGATCCCAGCCAAGTCATTGGTCACGTGGCCATCGCGATAGATTTTTTTGAGTTGCTTGCGCAAGATAACCAGTTTTATTATTTAGACTTTCCATATTTGCACTTCAATCGCAGTGGCTTTATTGGCATGCACCAGCTTAAAGACGCACTTGAATACCGAGCCATTTCAAACCCGGTCAGCGACCATCTATGGAATTTAATTGAAGGGTTTGTCGTTAAATTTGCGCTCATTATTCTAGCCACCACCCTCATAGTGTTTGGCTTTATAAAATTAATATTTTTAGATCCGTTACAAAAACTCAGTCTTTTTGTAAAAGGTTTACGCTCCCAAGCTCATGCTAATCAAACTGAAGTTCAAGCTAGCTTTGTTCTCGAAGAACATCAAAATTTACAGAAGCAATTAAGTGAATACCATCATGCCCTGCTGGATGCCCAGGCTCAACTAAGCCAACAGAACCAGAAGCTTTGGCAAATTTCACGCACGGACCCATTAACCGAAGTAGGTAACCGCCGTGCATTTGATGATGCCTGGCACGCTTTATTGCAACAATATGGCTCTCAACCTACCACCATTGCTTATATGCTATTTGACTGTGATCACTTCAAAGCTCTAAATGATACCTACGGACATCAAGTTGGAGATGAACTCATTAAAATTTCCGCCCAAACCTTGCAACGCAGTTTTCCGGCCGGACAAAACATTTATCGCATCGGCGGCGATGAGTTCGCCTCGTTGGTGGTGGATAAAACCGTTGATGAAGTCGAGCAAATTGCACAGAAAGCTTTGTCTGATCTTATTTCTTATCCTTTCGTACAGCTCGACATTAAAGAAAAAGTAAGCTTTAGTGTGGGGGTTGGTTATGCTGGCCACAATCAGGCTATCGAAAACATTGAAGTCTTGCCCAGACAAGCAGACATTGCGATGTACAAGGCCAAACATTCACCGCATAACAAAGTTCATTTTTATCAACATGGTCATGACACCAGTAATCAATCATTGGTGTCCAACAAACGTTTAAACCAAGTGCTAACAGCGGCTTACACAGGTCAAAATATCTGTCTTCACTATCAGCCCATTTTAAATATCAAAACCCAAGATATTTATTATGAAGCCTTGGTTCGACTGCAATTTGAAGACGAAACCGTTTTCCCATCCGATATTTTTACCATCATTGCACACCATCGCCTAGAAGTGGAACTTGACCAGCAGATTCTAAATTATCTATTATCGCAACTTCAACAGAAACGACTGCCAGCTAACATTGGTCTGTCGGTTAATATTTCGGCTAAAACCCTGCTGCAACCTTTTATTGTTGATTTATTCGAACCGTTTTTAGTTTATTTAAAACAGCACAAAATTGTGATTGAAATTACCGAAAGTATCTTGATTGAACACATTCAAGATGTGAGTTTTGTATTAAACAAACTACGTCGCCAAGGCTTTTTAATTGCATTAGATGACTTTGGAAGCGGTTACTCATCGATTCGTTACCTAGCCAATATGCCGGTGGATATTGTGAAATTTGACATGACTCTCACCCACGCCCTAAATGCCGACTTGAAAACCCAGCGTCTAATACAATCCACCGCCCATATGATACGGGAGGCTGGTTACGAACTGGTGATGGAAGGTGTGGAAACACAGCAACAATTAGAGCTTGCTACCCAGGCTGGAGCAACTAATATTCAAGGTTATTATATTGGCCGCCCAAACTTCAAACCCAATCCACCAGGCCTGGTGGCATGAAGTCACAAGTCATTGGTGTAACTGGCGGTATAGGCTCGGGCAAAAGCGCGTTGTGTGATTATTTTGCGCAGCTAGGTTACCCCGTGATCGATACCGATCAAATCGCGAAAGATATTGTCAAACCTAATCAACCAGGCCTGGTGGCTTTAATTAAGCAACTGGGTTCTGATTATTTGCAATCCAATGGCGAATTGGATCGAGCTAAACTACGAGACACTTTTTTTCAAGATCCACTTATCAAACAGCAAGTGGAAGCCACGCTTCACCCGCTAGTTCGCCAAACGGTTCGAGACCAAATTAACCAGCTACGAGGCCAGCATGCTCTTATTTTTGTTGCGATTCCGGTAATTCACCAGCTGAATCAGCCAGAATATCAATTAAACCGTGTGTTATTAGTGGAAGCTGAAGAAAATCAGCAGTTAGAGCGGGTAAAAAATCGAGACCAGCGCAGCCCCGAACAAATTAAGGTGATTATGCAACAACAAGCCACGCCGCAACAGCGACGCGCACTGGCGGATGATGTGATTGAAAACAAAGCGGGGTTAGACGATTTACATAACCAAGCCGATGCTTGGCTAAAACAAACCTTAAATCGGCTGGGGCCAGTAACCTGATATAGCCGCAATGCCTTGCGCACCATGTATTTTAGCCTCATCCCTATCCCGATCATTCAAACCGCCTAATGCAAACACAGGCACCGGAACCGATTCCGCCAACCTCGAAAACGTTTGCCAACCCAGGCCTGGTTCCCCCGGATGTGATGTCGTTTCTTTCACTGGCGAAACCAAGATAAAATCCGCACCCAGCTCTAACGCCTTAGCAATTTCAGCAGGGTTGTGGGTTGAAATACCCAACCATTTATCTTTGGGAATTGGTCGTTCCGTTAACGCCATAATCGCGGTAGAAGCTAACTGCAAACCATCGACTTGAGGTATATCTTGCAGCCACTCCGGTTTGGCATTCAACATTAATTTAGCACCGTGACCATGACACAAAGGTAAGGCTAATTTTGCTAACTTAATAAATTCATTTTTATCGAGTGTTTTGGCGCGTAATTGCACCAGTTTAATCCCATCAGCCAAAGCTGATTTTAAACGGCTTAAAGCATCATCAATATCATGAAAATTGCCAGATATCATATAACGATCCGGCAACTGAAGTGCGTTTACGATGCCTTTATTTGCGACCAACATACCGAATTTTTGCAGTTCATTAATCGCACACCATTCGAACTGATGGCCTTCATGAGCTTGCAGCTCACCCGTAAAATCATCGGTTATAAACACATGCAGTTGCACCTGCAAATTGCCATGATCCCAAGGATAAGAAATCAAAGGCTTCCAGCCTTGCGTGATTAAGCCAGTTTCTTCAACAAACTCACGCTTTAAGGCTTCAAGCGGTGTTTCGCCTGGTTCAATTTTACCACCCGGAAACTCCCATTCACCCGCATGCGATTGACGCGCTAAGCGCTGCCCAATTAAAACCTGCTTGTCTTTTATCAAACAACCGACCGATACCTGTATAAGCTTAGTTTCCATTAAGAACGATACTCAGCATTAATCTTCACATAATCATAAGAAAAGTCACAAGTCCAAACCGTCTCATCTGCATCACCACGATTCAATTCAATCCGCACCAAAATATCTTCCTGCTTCATCACCGCTTGGCCTTGCTCCTCGGTGTAACGGGATGCACGCCCACCGTTAGTTACAATACACACGTCACCTAAATAGATTTGAAGTTGATTAATATCCAAATCCACCAGGCCTGCTCGACCAACGGCGGCAAGAATACGCCCCCAGTTTGGGTCAGATGCAAACATCGCGGTTTTAACCAGTGGCGACAAGGCCACCGCATGCGCTACCTTTAAACATTCTTCTTCAGATTTACCGCCGTTTACTTCAACCGCAATAAATTTAGTAGCGCCTTCGCCATCTCGTACAATCATTTGCGCCAGTTCAGTCATTACCTGATTAATCGCCTGCGCAAACTGCTGATAAGCACTTGAGTTAGCATCCGTAATGCTCGGCATATCAACTTGCTGGGTCGCGCTTAAGGTACAGGCATCATTGGTTGAAGTATCACCATCCACCGTAATACGGTTAAATGATTTTTTAACTGCATATTGTAGACATTGTTCTAACGCGGTCTGGCTAATTTTGGCATCGGTTACCACAAATCCAAGCATGGTCGCCATGTTAGGATGAATCATACCCGAGCCTTTCGCCATACCAGTAATCGTAATATCATGCCCTTCAATATTAACCAAGCGACTCACCATTTTAGGCACAATATCGGTCGTCATAATACCCGCCATGGCTTGTGGCCAAGCGTCAATACTGCGATTTGCTAAGGCGTCCGGTAAGCCTTGTTGAATTTTCTGTATTGGCAATGGCTCACCGATTACCCCAGTCGAAAACGGCAGTACTTCTTCTAAAGTACAACCGAGTTCATCCGCCAACCACTGACAGGTTTGACGTGCATTCACCATACCAGCTTCGCCAGTGGCGGCATTGGCATTACCACTATTAATTAAAAACGCGCGTGGCGATTTAATTTTTAAATGTGCCTTTGCTAAGGTGACAGGGGCGGCGCAAGCCGCATTGGTTGTAAAGGTCGCGGCAGTTTTGGTGCCTTCTATCAACTCAATGATGACCAAGTCAGTTTTACCATTCTTTTTAATATTAGCGGCCGTCGCCCCTAAATAAACCCCAGCAACCGGGTGAATTAAGGGTAATTCATTTGATAAACCAACTGGCATAGACACCTCGTGTTAAATATAAATATAAATATTAACTTTATTATAAAACCAAAAAGGCCAGCAAATTAAGCTGGCCAGAATTTAAAACCGACGTATTGCGCGTCTGACCGAGATTAATCTAACTTACCACAACACTGCTTATATTTTTTACCCGATCCACAAGGACAGGGATCATTACGCCCTACTTTCGGTACGTCACGGCGGAAAGTATTTTGATCTTTTGCTTCGTTGTGCGCTGAAGCACTTGAAGATACTTTGTCGGCATCAGGGTGCGTCGCCTGGAGTTTTTGCTGCGCTTCTTCTTTTTGCTGCGCTTCAAAATTTGCTACATCTTCTTGGCTTTGCAACTGCACCCAAGACAACATCTTAACCGTTTCGCGCTTCACTTCACTCAAGAATATTTGAAAAAGCAAGGCTGATTCACGGCGGTATTCTTGAAACGGATCCTTTTGTGCAAAGCCGCGTAAGTGAATACCACGACGCAAATAATCCATCTCCGCTAGATGTTCACGCCATAACTTATCAATATTGCGCAACAACACCTCTTTTTCAAAATGTCCGAGGGTTTTTTCATCCACCACCGACATTTTTTGATTATAAGCTTCTGCAATAGCCTGTAAGATTTTGTCGCGTAAAGGTTCTTCATATAACGACTTATCTTCATCAAGCCAGGTTTGAACCGGAACGGTTACACCAAACTCTTCATGTAACGCGGTTTCCAACTCTGGAATACGCCATTGCTCATCTAGGCTGCCTGGCATAATGTATTGATCAATCACATCATTAACAATGTCGTCACGCATTAACTGAATTGTTTCACGAACTTCTTCGCTTTCCATCAGCTCGTTGCGTTGTTGATAAACCACTTTACGCTGTTCGTTGGAAATATCATCAAATTTTAAAAGGTTAGCACGTTCATCTTGGTGTAAACGTTCAACTTGTTTTTGCGCACGTTCAATTGATTTACTCACCATTGGGTGCTCAATCGCTTCGCCTTCTTGCATACCTAAACGACGCATCATATTTTTAACGCGTTCAGATGCAAAACGACGCATTAAATCATCATCTAGTGACAAGTAAAAACGCGTCACACCCGGATCACCTTGGCGACCTGAACGACCGCGTAGCTGATTATCAATTCGACGCGACTCATGGCGTTCAGAACCAATCACTTTCAAACCACCTAAGTCTAATATCAACTGGTGGCGTGTTTGCCAATCGGCTTTAACCTTGGCAATTTGTTCAGGTGTCGCATTTTCACCTAACTCGTCAATCTGCGCTTCAAGATTACCGCCTAACACGATATCCGTACCACGACCAGCCATATTAGTGGCGATTGTTACCGCGTTTGGCATACCGGCATTGGCAATAATGTGGGCTTCACGCTCATGTTGTTTAGCATTCAACACTTCATGCTTAATGCCGGCACGTGTAAATAAAGACGACAACATTTCAGACGACTCAATCGAAGCCGTACCGACTAAAATAGGCTGTCCAGTTTCATAGGTTTGCTTAACATCCTCAACCAATGAGTTAAATTTACTCTGCATATCGAGAAACACTAAGTCTGTTAAATCCTGACGGGCGGGTATCTTGTTTGATGGAATTACAACTACTTCTAGCTTGTAAGTAGACAAAAACTCACCCGCTTCGGTATCTGCTGTACCCGTCATGCCCGATAATTTGTTGTACTGACGGAAATAATTTTGGAAGGTAATGGAAGCAAACGTCTGGCTTTCATGCTGAATATCCACCTTTTCTTTCGCTTCAACCGCTTGGTGTAAACCTTCACCCCAGCGACGACCAATCATTTTACGACCGGTATGCTCATCAATGATGATGACTTCGCCATCTTCAACTATATAATCGCGGTTACGTTCAAACAACACATTCGCTCTTAAAGCCGCATTAACGTGAATCATTAATCCTATATTGGTCGAATCGTATAAACTATCGCCTTCTTTTAGTAGGCCCGTTTCTAACAACATATCTTCGATTTTTTCGTGACCTTCCTCAGTCAAAAACACCTGACGCGCTTTTTCATCAATGGTGTAATCGCCTGTCGTGGTTTTTTCGAGCTGATCTTCTTCACCTAGCTCTAGGTGTGCAATCAAGGGATTAATCTTGTGATAAATCTCCGCTTTGTTATCCGTTGGCCCCGAAATAATAAGCGGTGTACGCGCTTCATCAATTAGGATCGAATCAACTTCATCGATAATAGCGAATGACTGGCCACGCATGACTTTTTCTTCTTTATAGATCGCCATATTGTCACGCAGATAATCAAAACCAAATTCGTTGTTGGTGCCGTAAGTAATGTCCATCGAATAAGCCAATTGCTTTTCTTGATGACTTTGACCACTAACAATCACACCCGTACTCAAGCCTAAAAATTCAAACAGCTGTCCCATCCATTCCGCATCACGTTTTGCCAGGTAGTCGTTGACCGTAATGACATGCACACCCGAACCATTTAAGCCATTCAAATAAGCGGCTAAAGTGGCGACTAAGGTTTTACCTTCACCGGTACGCATCTCGGCAATACGACCATCATGCAATGCCATACCGCCGATCATCTGTACATCATAATGACGCATACCAAAAACACGTTTACCGGCTTCACGTACAACCGCAAAAGCTTCAGGTAAAATATCATCAAGTTTTTTTCCATCGGCTAATGCTTGTTTAAAAGCCGGCGTTTTTGCTTGCAAGGCTTCATCCGACAGTGCTTCCAACTCGGCTTCATATGCATTAATCTGAGCTATACGCTTTTGGTATTGTTTTAACAACCGCTCATTACGGCTGCCGAAAATCTTTTTGAAAATATCTACGAACATAATGGTTAATTACCTGAACTTTATTACCAGAGTCGTACTCAATAACAAACCAGTCACATTTTAAAAAAATGTTAACCGAAGATTCGCCGTTAAGTACCACGATCATTTAAAATGGGATTTATTCTACCATAGCTTAAAATCAACGCAGGCTTATTACACAGCATGAAACACCTACTAAAAGAACCCAGTTTAATGAAGCTTTTTCAGCAGGCCGAGCTTTACCAAGCCTTACTTGAACTAGGCCAATCCGCTTTGCCTGACAACCTAGTTAAGCACTTGGTTGGTGTAAGTATTGAACAGCAAACATTGGTTTGTTTAGTGAATGGCGCGAATTGGGCAAGCAAATTGCGTTTTTTTGAGCAGTCTTTATTACATCATTACGATCAGAACCTACCGCACCTTAAACTCAATCAAATCCACTTTAAGGTCATACTTGATTCAGGTAAACCTGCTCGCGTAAAAAGATCCGCGAATCGACCTGACGCCAAGTCCGCCGAGCAGATGATTAAACTCAGTGAAAACCTTCCCCCAAAGCTGGCGGACGCGTTAACTAAACTGAGTCAACGCGCCCAACCCAATAATGCGGTCGATTAGATAAATTTAGAGTAAAACTTTGCTGCTGCTAAAGTCGATAGGAAGCGGATCTGAATCACCCAAAGAAATCACCTCAAACGCATCAGACTGACTGAATAATTCACGCAACAATTGGTTATTTAACGCGTGGCCCGACTTATGCGCGGTAAACTCACCAATAATGGCATGCCCAGCCATAAACAAGTCACCGACGGCATCTAGAATTTTATGGCGTACAAATTCGTCTTTGTTGCGCAGCCCTTCTTTGTTCATTACTCCGGTATCATCTAGGCCAATTGCATTTTCTAAACTTGCACCTAAAGCTAACTGTCGCGAACGTAACATAGCCATATCACTCATAAAGCCAAAGGTACGCGCCCGACTGACTTCTTTAAAATAAGAGGTGGACGAAAAATCCAATGTCATGTTTTCCGCCGTTTGTTTAAACGCCGGATGATCAAACCTAATTGAGAAGTTCAATCGATAACCTTCATAAGGCTTAAATTCGGCCCAGCCACCGAGTTCATTTTCAACACGCACCGATTTTTTAATGCGGATATAACACTTATCCGCATCTTGAAATTCAATGCCCGCCGACTGCAGTAAGAAAATAAAATGCGAGGCACTGCCATCCATAATCGGAACTTCATCGGCATTTAAATCAATATATAAATTATCCATACCCACACCAGCCAAGGCCGACATCAGGTGCTCAATCGTTGCAATTTTGGCGCCCTGATTTAGAATGGTCGTGCATAACATCGTTTCACCCACAATATCGGGTGCCACCTTAAACTCAACCACCGGATCTAAATCCACACGACGAAACACAATCCCGGTATTTACCGGTGCGGGTCTTAGAGTCATGATTGCTTCATGCCCTGTATGTAATCCAACGCCCTTGGCTTTAATTGGATTAGCAATTGTTCTCTGCTTCACGCTTTTTCTCTATCTTATTAAATTCTTTTTATACAATTTGTTACACATTAAAAGCTGTTTGAAAACCAACTTTTCATGCGTTTTAACAAGGCTTTTTCATCGTTGAAGTTATAGCTATTGCTGCCAGTTTCTGGGGTAACAGGCATGTGATCGCGTGCATACATTAGCAAACCTACAGTAGTAGCAAAACTTGGACTGTTTACTTCCTCGGTTAAACCGCTAATACCATGAGGTAAACCTAAACGAACCGGCATATTAAATACTTCTTCTGCTAATTCAACCGCGCCTTCCACCAATGAGCTGCCCCCGGTTAATACCACACCCGCTGCAATCATGTCTTCAAACCCTGAGCGACGTAACTCGGCTTGAACCAATTGAAACAGTTCTTCGTATCGCGGCTCAACCACTTCAACCAATGTACGGCGCGACAAACAGCGAGCAGGGCGATCACCCACGCTGGGCACTTCAATTTCTTCATCTTTGGCTATCAGCTGGGGCAAAGCACAAGCATATTTACGTTTAATTTCTTCCGCCGCAGGTGTCGGTGTGCGCAAAGCCACCGCAATATCGTTGGTAACCTGATCACCCGCCACCGCAATCACCGATGAATGCCGAATCGCGCCTTGATAGAAAACCGCAATATCAGTGGTGCCACCACCGATATCAACTAAACACACGCCCAACTCTTTTTCATCTTCGGATAAGACGGCTTCACTTGACGCCAACTGCTCTAGAATAATGTCTTCAACTTTTAAACCACAACGCTGTACACATTTAGTAATGTTTTGCGCCGAGCTAACCGAACCCGTGACCATATGTACTTTAGCTTCTAAACGCACACCCGACATACCGACCGGTTCGTGAATGCCGTCTTGATTATCAATAATGTATTCTTGCGGCAAAATATGTAGAACTTTCTGGTCACCTGGAATCGCTTGGGTACGCGCTGCGTCAATAACCCGCTGAATGTCCTCTTCAGTGACTTCTTGATTTCGAATCGCAACCATACCATTTGAGTTGAAACTTTTGATATGGCTTCCGGCAATACCGACATAGACGGTTTGAGCCTGGTAGCCAGACATACGCTCGGCTTCATCAATGGCGCGTTGAATGGATTCAACGGTTGAGTCAATATTCACCACCACGCCTTTTTTAAGGCCTTTCGATGGGTGCGTCCCCATACCCAGAATCTCAATGCTACCATCGGGTTTCACCTTGCCGACAATTGCGGCAATTTTCGAAGTACCAATATCTAACCCAACAATAATATTTGAAGCCAGTTTTTTACGCGCCATAGTCTTCCAGTCTTCTTTACTTTAAAGCATCTGTGACGAAGGTGAGAACACCTTTACCGCCACGCCGTTGCTGTATCTCAAATCAAAGCTTTGTGCAGATTCTACCAGCTTTTTCGAAAGCATAGGATAAGCCTTCACAAAACGCGGCAACTTGGTGGTCCAATTGGCCGAATCTACAATTAAGTCTTGCCCAGTATCAAACTTTAATCGAAATACGCCATCTACCTGTTGAGACAAGCTGGTCACCTGCCAGTTTAAAGCCGATAAGTTTTGTTGAAATGTTTCCAAAACCGCCAACAAAGCCGGTACTTGCAGCCGATCCCCTTGTAGATGTATCAGGTGCTCAAAACCTTGCTGCGAAGCGGGACGAAAAATTTTACCTTGCTGACTAATCAAGTCCTTATCACCCCAGCGAGCAATTGGGTTATGCTCTTCAATGCTGATTTCTAAATAACCTGGCCAACTGCGTTTAATCGTCGCATTCTCAATCCAGTTAACCTGTTCCAATGAACGTTTAAGTTTGCTTAAATCGACCTCCCAAAACGATTGCGCCAAATAAGGCACCAAGGCTTCATCCACATCATCAAAACTAACATGCTGTAATGAATCGACAATGCTATAGGATAAATAGTCGACCCCGCGGGATTGCGAAAACAGCGAAAAATACAACGTACTTAACGCCGCTATAATCACCACAATGCTTACACCCCACTTGAGTTTTCGCAACGCTTATAATCCTCTAGTTTAATGATGTTTTCAGAATTTCAACCACCAGCTGTTCAAAACTTAAACCCATTACTTTAGCCGCTTTCGGCACCAGGCTATGATCGGTCATACCGGGTACCGTGTTTAATTCAATCAACCAGGCCTGGTGGTTATCATCCACCAATAAATCCATGCGCCCCCAGCCTTTTGCGCCCAACACATCGAAGCCGCGTAGCACTAATTGATCAATTTGGTTCTGCAAGTTTTGGCTAAGATTACAAGGGCAAATGTATTGCGTGTCGTTTGACTGATATTTAGCTGAATAGTCATAAAAATCGTGGGTGGTTTTTAGCTCTATGGTTGGCAAGACTTGGGCATTCAACACAGCAACGGTAAATTCGCGGCCTGTAATCCAACGTTCAATTAAAACTTCACTATCGTATTGCTGTGCAAACTCAACCGCTTGCTGCAATTCGTCTAACGTATAAACCTTACGCATGCCAATGCTTGAGCCTTCATGACAAGGTTTCACAATTAATGGAAACGTTAAATTAAAGTTTTCCAAGTCTAATGGCTGAAACTGACTAACCTGCACAAAATCTGGCGTAGATAAACCCGCGCCACGCCATAACCACTTGGTACGTAACTTATCCATAGCCAAAGCCGAGGCCGCCATTTGACTGCCGGTAAACGGCATATTTAAAGACTGCAATATGGCCTGAACTTGGCCATCTTCACCCCAACGGCCATGCAAAGCAATAAAGGCACGATCATAGTTTTGGCTAATCTCAACCAACTGTTCGAGCCGAGTTACATCCAACGCATAAGCATCCACTCCGGCAGCCTGAAGTGCTTGAGTTATTGCTTGACCACTGCGTAAAGAAACCTCACGTTCAGCGGCCACGCCACCCATTAAAACCGCTACTCGGCCAAATGATGTCATACTACACCTACTTGTTCTTGCCATTGCTTAGCCCATGTACCAATATCGCCCGCGCCCATCATTAAAACCACATCATTAGGCTGTAATAACTCTGGCGCAAGGTTTTGTAATTCATCAAACCCATCGACCAACACCAAATTTTGAGCACCACGCAAACGCATAGCTTGAATTAAGGCTTTAGAATCAAAGGCGGTTAACGGCGTTTCACCCGCCGCATACACATGGGTCAAAATCACTAGATCGGCCTGCATCAAGGAATGGACAAAATCTTCAAACAAATCACGTGTTCGGCTGTATCGATGCGGTTGAAAAACCAACACTAAACGTTGACCAGGAAAAGCCACTCTGGCGGTTGATAAGGTCGCGTTTAACTCGGTAGGGTGATGCCCATAGTCATCTACCAACGTAACATCATGACCACCAATTAAACGATTCGGATAAACTTCAAATCGACGGCCCACACCGGCAAACGCCATTAAAGCTTCATTAATCGCGCAAGGTTTCACACCCAATTCGAGAGCGACTGTAATCGCCGCTAACGCATTCTGAACATTATGTCGTCCAGGAATATTTAAGGTTACACTGAACTCTGAACCGTCTTTTAAACGTACACCGAACTGACTTTGAAGTCCGTGTGTTTTCACATTTACCGCACGCACATCCGCCTCTTCATTAAAGCCATAGGTGCGAGTTTTACGTAGCACATCTGGAAGCAACTTTTTAATGTTCTCATCATCCAGACACAACACCGCCAAACCATAAAACGGTAAACGGTTTATAAATTCATTATAGGTACTGACTAAACGAGAAAAATCACCTTGGTAGGTTTCCATGTGGTCCATGTCGATATTGGTGATCACCGACATCATAGGAGTCAGGTGTAGAAAAGAAGCATCCGATTCATCCGCTTCGGCCACTAAATAACGCCCTGAACCTAAGCGAGCATTACTACCAACTTGATTTAGTTTTCCGCCAATTACAAAGGTCGGGTCTAAGCCGCCGTGGGTTAAAATAGCGGCGGTTAAGCTGGTTGTGGTGGTTTTACCGTGCGTGCCGGCAATCGCAATGCCGAACCGCATGCGCATTAACTCGGCCAGCATTTCCGCGCGAGGAATCACCGGAATACGTTGTGACTTAGCCCAAACCACCTCCAAGTTATCCGACTGAATCGCGCTCGACACCACCAGCACATCAGCCGTTTTCATTAACGCTGGATCATGCCCAATTTGGACTCTAGCGCCCAAACTTTCTAAGCGGCTTACCGTCTGGTTGCGTTTGACGTCAGATCCTGAGACTTGGAAATCGAGATTTAGGCAGACTTCGGCAATACCGGCCATACCGACACCACCGATTCCAACAAAGTGGATTTGTTTTACTTGTTCTTTCATTAAAGCCCTACAAATTCAGAGAGTTCCAATCTAATTTGTGCTGAGTCATTACTCAATAAACACCCAATTCTGGAACACAAAAACTTTGCTTATAATAACAAACCTGGCCTCAACTAATCGAATAATTCTTTTTGAGAGTGCGTTTTTTTAAGTTTTATGGATTCAAAGTGTCAATTTTTATACGTTTAATAACTCTATTCACTTTAATTTAATAAAATCGGTATTTTCTCAGAATTCGATTCAGCCTGCTCACCGGGGGCGGCCACTGGTTGTGGGATCACCCAGTAATACTGAGCCAACACCGCCGCCAATTCGGAAGGCTGATGTAAAGGATCAGTAATTTCGACTGAACCGCCTGAACCTGTTTGCAAACTGCCCGCTTGTGAGGCGGCCTCAGCCAAAGCTAAGACTTCTTCACACCCCTCACCTTCTATAATCCGTGCCTCTGGATTCCACCAAAGTACTTTAGCTTGTCGATCGGTTGCGCCTGGTAACGGCATAAGTTCTAATTTAATCCAATCCAATGGTGCTTTTGACATGTCTCAAACCCTTTAATCATTTGGGCACCTCGATTAACCCCTGATTCATTCTGGCAACGCCAAGTTTTTCAGATC
>NZ_JACUTY010000036.1 GCF_014859555.1 Thiomicrospira sp.
ACGAGTTAACTAGCCAGAGTTGCTCGTTCCTACGCTCCTGCGTGGGAATGCAGGCCTGCCGCTACTGTAATGCCGTTATGCGTTCCCACTGAGGACAGTGGGAACGAGTTAACTAGCCAGAGTGGCTCGTTCCTACGCTCCTGCGTGGGAATGCAGGCTTGCCGCTACTGTAATACCGTTATGCGTTCCCACTGAGGACAGTGGGAACGAGTTATCTAGCCAGCGTTATTGTTTTCTTTTCTAACTCCCTTTCTTTGTTTCGCCCTCCTAAAATAAAACGCTTCTGGTTGTTTGGCATATAGATTGCTTTAACTTTTTTTGTTAAAGCCATCCGAACGAGATCGCTAACACACAAGGAAATCGCGTCGTATAAATAAACAAAGACGCAGCAATAAATAAGAAGTTAATTAATAAACTGTCGGCTGGGTTTGTCTCGGCCATTTTCTGACCAGAAAACAGAAGCAGATTCGGAGTAATACGATGGATCGAATGTTATATGTCTCGATGAGTGGCGCAAAAGAGGCCATGTTGTCGCAGGCGAACAATGCCAATAACTTGGCAAATGCCACCACGGATGGGTTTAAGCAGGACTTTAACCAGTTCCGCGCCCAGCATATGGAAGGCCCGGGTTGGCACTCGCGTACCTTTTCGATGGATGAGCGACCAGCTACCGACTTTACCGCCGGGCCGATTAAGGTCACTGGCCGAAGTATGGATGTCGCGACCCGAGAAGATGGCTTTATGGCGATTTTAACGCCAGCTGGTGACGAAGCCTATGTGCGTTCGGCCAGCATGCAAATTACGGATGGCGGCGCGTTAGTGGATGTGCACGGCAATCCGATGCTAAACGAAGCTGGCGCACCGATTGTGTTGCCGCCGGTCGAATCGATTGAGATTGGCCGTGATGGCACCATTTCGGTCATTCCGGCGGGCGCAGTGGCGAATGAGTTGGTGGTGATTGATCAATTACGTTTAGTTCAGCCAGATATCCAGCAGCTTGAAAAAGGCTTAGATGGCTTTATTCGTCAGAAACCGGGTAACGATGAGCTGGGACAAGCACCCGCCGCGGTGCTTAACGGGGCGTTGGAAGCCAGCAATGTGAATACGGCGATGGCGCTGGTGACGATGATTGAGCTGCAGCGTAAATATGAAATGCAAGTCAAGATGATGAAAACCGCCAAAGATCACGGTGCGGCATCAGACAAGATTTTATCAATTCGATAATGGGGTGAGAAATGAATAGAGCATTATATGTTGCAAAAACCGGCCTAGAAGCCCAGCAGTTTCGTCTCGCCGCCATTTCAAACAACTTGGCGAACGCCAATACCTATGGCTATAAAGCCGGGCGTGCTGAGTTTGATGATTTGTTGTATCAAAACGTGCGAACCCCGGGCGCGCAAGCCACCCAGGATGAAGTAAATACGTTGCCTTCGGGTTTGCAGTTGGGTGTGGGTGTTAAGGCGGTGGGCGTGCAGAAAATTCACACGCAGGGTAACTTAATGATTACCGATAACCAGCTGGATTTGGCGATTGATGGTAAGGGTTTTTTCCAGGTTTTAGACCCGGACGGCAATATTATGTATACCCGTGATGGTTCGTTTGAAGTGAATCAGAACGGCGACATGGTGACCTCGTCGGGTTATTTATTGGAGCCGAATATTCAGATTCCGATAGCCGCCACAGAAATTATGATTGCGCGTGACGGCACCGTGTTTGCTAAAGAACCGGGCAATCCACAACCGTTGGATTTGGGTCAGTTAGAAATTGCGACCTTTATTAATCCGTCGGGCCTAGAAGCGGTTGGCCAGAACATGTTTTATGAAACCATTGCGAGTGGTGCGCCGGTGGTGAACAACCCAAACAATGAGGATGCCGGTGCGTTAATTCAGGGCGCATTAGAAGCGTCAAACGTGAATACGGTAGAAGAATTGATTGGCATGATCGAAGCCCAGCGAACCTATGAGATGAACTCGAAAGCGATCTCGGCGGCGGATGGCATGATGCAGTACTTAAATAACAACGTTTAACGTTGAGGGGGAAACATGAAACAGCTTAAAACTTACTCGCGTTTCGGCTTGTTATTGATGGTGGTGGGATTATTGCAAGCCTGTTCATCGGTGCCGGAGCGTATGGAGGACTTTACTTATGAGCCAAGTTACCCAACCAATATGGGGCAACAACCGCCGCCTAGAAACGGTTCGCTGTATCAAGCCGCGAATGCGGTGACCTTATTTGATGATGCCCGTGCGCATCGGGTGGGCGATATTATTACGGTGAGCTTGGCGGAACAGTTTAACGCGAATAAAAAAGACGAAGCCAGTTATGACAAAACCACCCAAGCGGATTTTGGTGTTACGACCCCTTTAAACGTGTTTGGTCGAACACCGGAACAGATTTATGCAGGCTTGGGCACCGGCGGTATTGGCTATGGCTCAAACAACCGTTTTGATGGCTCAAGTGACGTAAAACAAGACTCGTCGGTATCGGGTTCGGTGGCGGTGACGGTGGTGGAAGTGATTCCGAACGGCAACTTAGTGGTGCGTGGTGAAAAATGGATTACCGTGCATGATGGTGAAGAAGTGATTCGTTTTGCCGGTATCGTTCGTCCGCAAGATATTACGCCTGACAATACCATTGAATCCACCCGTGTGGCGGATGTGCGCATGATTTACAAAGACACTGGCATCGCGGGTAACACCGCCAGGCCTGGTGCAGTTACTCGGTTTTTGTCAAAGTTTTGGCCACTTTAAGCCTAGCTTAACGTGGATTAAAACTTGACCCGGCTTGTTTTTCTACTCTCCTTTTTACAAGTCGGTTTTTTATTTGTTAGTTTGTTAACCACCAGGCCTGGTGGTTAAGTTTTTCTGGTCTTGGGTGCAATCGCACCCTTTTTTATATCTGATTTTCGTTGCCCCCGTTTAAAGGTTCTGAACTGGCATTAATCCTGCTAACGGCTTTCTAACAAACCATAATAAAAAGTCCGCCGCATTAAGACGGCTTAAAGAGACGCAGTCGATCCTTTAAGGGGAATGAACATGATAACCAGAAATACTTTAGTAATATTGGTGGCGTTAATGGCTTGGAGCAGTATTAGCTTCGCCAGTTCGCGCATCAAAGATTTGGCAAATGTTGCCGGTGTGCGTGACAACCAGTTAGTGGGTTATGGCTTGGTGGTCGGCCTGAGTGGTTCGGGTGATAAAACCCCGTTTGCCGAGCAAAGCTTAATCAGTATGTTAAACAAATTTGGTATTAACGTGCCGCCAGGGGTAAAAACCAATTCTAAAAATATCGCGGCGGTCGCGATTCATGCGGATTTGCCTGCATTTGCCAAGCCTGGTCAAAAAATTGACGTGACGGTGTCTTCATTGGGTAATGCCAAAAGCTTGCAAGGTGGCACGTTATTAATGACACCGTTAAAAGGCGTCGATAATCAGGTGTACGCGATTGCACAAGGTAGCTTGGTGGTAGGTGGTTTGGACGCCAGTGGTCGAGATGGGTCGCGTATTACGGTAAATGTGCCGAGCGTGGGTCGGATTCCAAATGGCGCGAATGTTGAGCGTGAGGTCAACACCGGTTTTGATCTGGGTACGACCGTGACGTTTAACCTACACCGTGCCGACTTTACCACCGCCAGTAATATGGCCAAAACCATTAACGACTTGTTGGGTGAGGGCACCGCGCGTGCGTTGGATGCCGAATCGGTTGAGGTGATGGCGCCGCGTATTCCGGATCAACGAGTGTCTTTTTTGTCGGTGTTGGAAAACATTGAACTTCAGGAAGGCGAAAGCGCGGCTCGAATTATTGTGAATTCGCGTACTGGTACGGTCGTAATCGGCCAGACTGTGCGTGTCAGCCCAGCAGCGGTAACACACGGTGGTTTGGTGGTGCGGATTGAGGAGCGTGAAGAGATTGTACAGCCGGGCGCGTTTGCCGGTGGCCAAGCCATGGCGCAGCAGAATGTCGATATTGATATTGAAGAGCTGGGTGATCGCCGCATGTTTAAGTTTGATTCGGGCATTACACTGGATTCGTTAGTCGAGGCGGTGAATAAAGTGGGCGCAGCGCCAAGTGACTTGGTGGCGATTCTTGAGGCGCTCAAGCAAGCCGGCGCGCTTAAAGCCGAATTAATGATTATTTAAGGAGGCAAGTATGTCGAGTATTAGCGATTTAACCTCTGCCCGCCCACAAGATCATACGATCTATACCAACGTGGGTGCGTTAAACGATTTAAAACGCCAAGCGCGTGAAGATCAGCAGTCGGTACTTAGGCCTATTGCCCAGCAGTTTGAAGCGATGTTTTTAGAGCAGATCCTAAAAAACTCACGAAGTGTGAAATTAGATGATGGCTGGCTAGACGGTTCGCAGGCCGATTCGTACCTAGATATGTACGATAAACAGCTTGCGCAAGATATGTCGGCTAAAGGTTCTCTAGGATTTGCCGATCAAATAGTAGAGCAGTTGTCGGCCAGTTTGCCAAAACTAGATGATGAGCAACAGCAAAAATGGCTGGAACAACAACAAAAACGCTTTGATTCACTACCGACTAAAGCCGCCAGCTCAACGCAGGATGCCTTGGCCTTAAGAAATTTAGAATAGTTTGGTTAAAGTTTGGTTAAATTCAAGCGAGCAAGTGAAAATCGGCTATTCAAAAAATTGCAACACCATTAAATGGGTTACCCATAAGCGAGAATCGTTATGTCAGACATGTTAAGTATTGCCAGCTCCGCCGCCATGACCTTTAGAAAAGCGTTGGATGTGAGTAGTCATAACGTAGCCAACGTGAATACCGAAGGCTACAGCCGACAGCGTGCTGAAATTTATGCCAACTCGCCGAGTATTGTAGGCACCTCTTTTAATGGCGGCGGTTCACGTGTGGATGTGGTTGAACGCATGTATGCGGATTATATTCAAAAACAATTGGTGAGCACCAATGCCTCGGTTAAAGGTTATGAAGAATCGCTGAGTTATTCAAAGCAAGTGGAAGGCATTATTGCTGGTAACGACGAAGGTGTGCAGGCGTTTATCCAACGTTATTTTGATTCGATGCAAAACCTAGCAGATAACCCGACCTCGCGTGTCAATCGCCAGTTAATGTTGGATGAAGCGAATAACCTAACCGGCCATATTAACAACATCAGCGTGGTGTTGGACGATACCCAGTATCAAGTGAATGATCAAATTAAAGATTTGACCATGAGTATTAACCGCAACCTAGAAGAGATTCAAAAAATAAACACCATGGTGGCTTATGCAAGATCACAAGGTACTCAGCCGCCCAATGATTTGCTAGATCAGCGCGAGCAGGCGATTCTAGAGTTATCGAGCTTAGTCGAGGTGAAAACCTACAAACAGCCGGATGGGACAATCGATATTCATACGATTAACGGTAAAGTACCTTTGTTGAGTGATAACACCGTGACGCGTTTGCAAGCGGATCAAAGCGCTTATCCGGATGAAAACCGGATTGAAATTTATGCCCAAATTGGCGGCCAGCGTAAACAAGTCACTGATTTGATGTTAGGCGGTGGTCAACTTGGTGGGGTATTGGATTTCCGTAAAAACATGTTGGATCGTGCGCAGAGTGAGTTAGGTGTTACGTTAAATGCGTTTGTCGCCGCTAACAACTGGCAGCATTATCAAGGCTTTGATGAGAATGGCGATGCTGGGGGCAGTTTGTTTACGCCTTTAGAGTCTAGTGGTTTGGCACACAAAGATAACTCAACATTGGGCGGTGAGGTTAAGGTCACGTTTAACCCGATAGATGCCACCGCGATCCCGCCTTATCCACCGCAGCCTTTGACTTATGGTGATAAAAAGCAAGATTTAGAGGACGCCTATACCGCGATTTCTAAGCTGTCACCGGATGGTTATGAAATGCGTTTTGATGGCACCAATTGGACCGTGACCAACTTAAGTAATAAACAAACGGCCACTTTTGCCGCGGGTGATAGTGTTCAATTTGATGGTTTACGTTTTGAAGAAGCCAACGTGCTGAATCAGGCGGGTGATCGATTTATTGTTAAACCACATCAAGATATTTTGAAAGGCTTTGGGGTCGAAATTCGCGATGGGCAGGAGTTGGCCACACGCGGTCAATCACCGATTGATTCGACTGGTTCGGGTAACTTGGATGATGAACTGGTTAGAGCGGCCGCCGAAGGCGATAACGTCAATATCGCTAATATGGCCAGTTTGCAATCAAAAAAGATCATGTACGCTAATAATTCCGGCCAACCGGCCGAAACACTATTAGGAGGCTATTCACGAATGGCCAGTAGTGTGGGTATGTATGTACGTGGACAAGAAATTCAGTTGACGGCTCAGCAAAATACCTATAATTACATAATGGATCGCCGTGAGAGTTTATCGGGGGTCAGCTTGGATGAAGAAGCCGCTAATTTAATGCGTTTTCAACAAGCCTACCAAGCGGCTGCGCAGGTGATGCAGACGTCCCAAACCATATTCCAGACCCTGTTAGGGGCGATAAGAGGATAACGTAATGCGTGTTACTACAAATCAAGTTTATAACATGGGATTTAATGCCATCCAGTCGCACTCTAATAAGTTGTTGGCGGTTCAAGAACAGCTGAGTACGGGGAACCGGGTTAACCGTCCGAGTGACGATCCGGTTGCGATGAGCCAAATTCATACACTTAATCGTGCGATTAATACGCTTGATCAATATGCTAAAAATGGTGAGTATGCCAAGTCACAATTGGTTTTAGAGGAAACCGCTGTAACAGATACGATTGAAATTATGCAGCGTATTCGTGAGCTGGGTATTCAAATGTCGAACGATACCTACAGCCCTGCTCAGCGTCGAGTCGCGGCGGCTGAGGTTGAACAGATGATGTTGCATGTTAAAGGCACGATGAACATGAAAAACTCGGAAGGTGAGTATATGTTTGCCGGTAACAATGTCAAAGATACACCCTTTGTGGACGATCCTGCTAATCCTGGGTATTTGATTTATATTGGCAACCCAAATACACCGGCGGCTGACTATAAGGAAAACGCAACCTTTGGTGGCCGTTTTGTACAAATTGGGTTTGACCACACGGACAAGTTAGAACCTAATGATGAATTCAATATGTCACGTGTGCGCATTACCGATACCGGCTCAAAAGTATTTGGCTTTGCGCCCAATCCCGCGACCTCTTTAGGCCCGCAAACGAATCCACCAGCGGCGGGGGAAATTGACCCTAATATTTACAATGCCATGCGCGTTATGTACGACCGCATGATGGCAGGGGATAAACCGGGTGATGATGTGTTGGATGATCTAAAAAACTCCATCACCAATATGTCGGAAGTAGTGGCAGGGATTGGTGGGCGTCAAATACGTATTGAAACCCAGTATACCGCTGGTGAAGCTTTTAAAATGCCCTTGATGGAGCGAAAATCCAATATTGAAGAGCTTGATATTGTAAAAGGGATTTCTAAATTTACGGTTACCCAAAATGCGTTGCAAATGGCGCAACAGGTGTTTGGTAAAGTTCAGGAAATGTCTTTATTTAACTATATGCGTTAACCAATCTAAAGTTGGTATCCAACTTGCTAATGCCTCCCTAGTGGAGGCATTTTTGTAAATGAAATTTGAACATTTAATCATCGCATTGTTGATTCCGGCCGGGTTGCTGTTAATTGCAGGTGGCGCGGCGTTTCAGCAATTCCAGTATTGGGCGATCGCACAAAGTTATGCCGCTAGCAGTTCGGCTCAGGTGCCTCAGGTTCGCTCTTTGCCGGAAATGCGAGTGGTGTCTAACCGTCCTTTGCCAGTATCCACTTCGGCCGTATCAGAGCCTAATCCAGATGTTGTGTCATTAAGTGTTCGGCCAGGGTTAGCTTTGCAAACGGCTCAACCCGCGAGTGTTGCTCAAGCGCCAACCACCAGGCCTGGTGCGTCGCTCAAACCAGAACCCAATTTTGAAACAAAGCCTGAAACAAAGCCTGAATCCAAACACGCATCCAAACTCAAACCACCAGGCCTGGTGGTTGAGTCGGCTTTGGCTTCCGTGGTCAAACAAAATCACGCATCTAGCGCGTTTCCACTGCAACCGATTGTGGTGGTGTATGATAATGAAATTGTGATCGAATTTCCCAAACAACTCGCGACCCCACAGAATATTAAACGCGCCGTGAGTCGAGTTTTGCTCAGTCCCGACCCTTACGCGGAACAGGATTTATTAAGTTTGCAGCCGCTTGAATATCGCCAAAGACCGGCGTTTTATCGTCGGGTGGTGGATGCCAAACAACAACCCATTCGTTATCCCCGCGCCGCGTTTGAGTATGCCGACTACTTGATGGCGAATAATCAAACAAAAACAAAAGACCAGGAAGGCGAGTTTGTGAGTTTGCGTATTCCGCTGCAAACCTCTAATTTAGCCGAGCCGGCGCGTCAATATGAGCCTTGGGTGTTGGGGTTTGCGCAAGACTTTAATATTGATCCGGCCTTGGTGTTTGCGGTGATGGAAACCGAAAGTCACTTTAATCCGCAGGCGGTGAGCCGATCACAAGCGAAAGGTTTAATGCAGATTAAACCGAATGCGGCCGGGCGGGATGTGTATCAATATGTTGATTTCCGCTTAGATGCACCCAGCGATGCTGATTTATTTGATGCCGAAAATAATATCCGCATCGGCACGGCGTATTTAAGCCTACTCAAATACGACTATTTTGCCGATATTCAACATCCAGAATCGCGCGAAATGGTGGCGATTTCGTCTTATAACGGCGGCATGTCAACCGTTTGGCGGCTGTTTGGTGACACGCCAGAACAAGCGGTCGAACAGATTAATAAACTGAACCCACGTCAGGTGTATCGCAAACTGCGATATGATCATGCGTCGGATGAAACCCGGCGTTATTTAGATAAGGTGTTGCAGGCCAAAGCACGTTATCAAGCTATATTGGGTGAGGATGCGAATTTAATCGCAAGTCGCTAACAGACCACCAGCCCTGGTGCTAAGGAGAGCAAGTTATGCCGAGTTATTGGCAAGGAAAACAAGTATTAGTAACTGGTGCTGACGGGTTTATCGGGTCGCATTTGGCGGAAACCTTGGTGTGCGCTGGCGCGCAAGTTCGAGCGTTGGTGCAATACAATTCGTTTAATAGTTGGGGTTGGTTGGATCAAAGTCGGTTGGCATCGGATATGGATATTATCAGTGGCGATATTCGCGATCCATTTTTGTGCCAGACCATTTGCAAAGGCATGGATACGGTGTTTCATTTAGCCGCGTTAATCGCGATTCCTTATTCGTATATTGCGCCAGGTTCCTATGTGGATACCAATGTCTCCGGCACCTTAAACATGGTGCAGGCCGCACGTGATCAAAATGTGCGCCGATTTATGCATACCTCAACTTCAGAAACCTACGGCACCGCCCAAACGGTGCCGATCAATGAAAGCCACCCAATGCAGCCACAATCGCCTTATAGCGCGAGTAAAATTGGCGCGGATGCGATGGCGATGTCTTACTATTTGGCGTTTGAAACGCCAGTGACGATTGCACGACCATTTAACACTTACGGCCCACGCCAATCCGCGCGTGCGGTGATTCCAACCATTATTGGCCAAATTGCCGTCGGTCAAAGCCAAATTCAGTTGGGTGATACCAGTCCAACTCGCGACTTTAATTATGTCGCCGACACCTGTGAAGGCATGATGGCATTGATGGCGAGTGATAACACGATTGGCGAAAGCGTCAATATCAGCTCAAACTACGAAATTTCGGTACAAGACACGCTGGAGTTGATCAAACGTTTAATGGATTCAAATGTCGAATTTGTCCAAGACCCGCAACGCTTAAGACCGAAGGATTCCGAAGTCTTCCGTTTGTGGGGCGATAATTCGAAATTAATTGAATTGACCGGCTATCGCCCAACCACCTCACTGGAAGCCGGTTTGCAAAAAACCATTGATTGGTTTGTCCAACCACAAAATCTGCAAGCCTATAAAACGGGACTTTACAATGTCTAACCACCAGGCCTGGTTGTCGCTGATTGCGTTTATCCGCCAGCATTATGGCGCGCCGGAGGGCTTAGTTCCATTACATGCGCCGTGTTTTGATGAGGTCGAAAAACGTTTGGTGGTAGATTGCATTGATTCGACCTTTGTCTCCTCCGTGGGGCAATACGTTACCGAGTTTGAACAACAAATCGCCGACTACACTGGCGCCAAACATGCCGTAGCGGTAGTGAATGGCACAATGGGTTTGTATTTGGCGTTAAAAGTAATTGGCTTGCAACCTAATGAGTTGGTGTTAACTCAGTCTTTGACATTTGTGGCGACGCCAAACGCGATCAAAATGCATCAAGCGGATCCGGTGTTTATCGATGTCGAACGCGAAACTTTAGGCCTGTGCCCAGAATCTTTAAATCGCTTTTTAAGCGAGCAAACGCAACAACAAAATGGCCAATGTGTGCATCGCCAAACCGGGCGCGTGATTCGGGCTTGTATGCCGATGCACACGCTAGGTTTTCCGGCTCGAATCGAGCAGATATTAGACATTTGTAACCAATACAATATCGCGCTGGTAGAAGATGCAGCCGAAAGTTTGGGCAGTTTTTATCAAGGCAAGCATACTGGGCGTTTCGGTAAACTGGGCGTGTTTAGTTTTAACGGCAATAAAGTCATCACCACCGGCGGGGGTGGGATGCTAATCACCGACGATGATGAACTCGCACGCCACGCCAAACACCTAAGCACCACCGCCAAAATCCCCCATGCTTGGTTATTCGAACATGACGAACCGGCTTACAACTTACGAATGCCGAATTTAAATGCCGCCTTGGGCGTGGCGCAAATGCAAAAATTGCCTGAGTTTTTAGCCGAAAAACGCCGACTGGCGCAGGCTTATCAACAACAACCAGGCCTGGTGGTGCAAACTGAAATGCCTCAAACACAAGCTAACTATTGGCTTAACGCCTTAATTTGCCAGGATCAAACCGAACGTGATGCTTTATTAGAATTCGGTAACAGCCAAGCCATTCAAATGCGGCCTTTATGGACACCGATGCATCAACTCGCCATTTACGCGGATTGTTTGCGCACCGAATTGCCACACACAGAATGGCTCGCGGCGCGCGTAGTGAACTTACCAAGTGGGGTAGTTTGTCATGGTTAATACCCCGATTTTATTGATAGGCGGCGGCGGTCACGGTCGTGCCTTGATAGATGTGATTGAACAAACAGCGAATTTTACGATAGCCGGTATTGTTGAAGCGCAAGACGTAACAGGTGAAGTTTTGAGTTATCCGATTTTGGGATGCGATGCCGATTTACCAGGCCTGGTGCAAACTAATTCATATTGTTTAATCAGCGTTGGCCAAGTCAAACAAGCCGACTTACGGATTAAATTGTTTAATTTGGCACAACAAGCTGGCGCTAAATTTCCGCGTGTAATTTCGCCCAAGGCCTACGTATCCGCCCATGCCGAAATCGGTGAGGGCACAGTTGTGATGCATCAAGCTTTAGTGAATATTGGGGCACGCGTTGGTCAAAACTGCATTATCAATAGCCAAGCTTTAATTGAGCATGATGCCGTGATCGGCGATCATTGCCATATTTCCACTGGTGCGAAAATCAACGGTCAAGTAACGATTGGCAACGGCTGTTTAGTGGGCAGTGGTACCGTCATTAAACAAGGCGTCAAAATTGCCGATAATGTGATTATTGGCGCCGGCGCATTAATTTTAAAAGACATCACCAGGCCTGGTTTTTATGTTGGGTATGGTCAATTACTCAACTCAGCTCGCCAAGCCAATTAAGGAAAAGAAGATATGGAACAACATGTGGTTTTTGATACTTGCGCCGATTTCGAATTTGGCCTGAATGGTGTCCGCCAAACGGATTATTTTATTTATAACGCCGACTACAAAGATGGTTTAGTTGTCTACATTCCGGGGTTTGGTGGTGATTTAGGTGAATACGCCAAAGCTTTTTGTGAAAAAACGTCTAAGCAATATCAGATGGCAGCTTTAACGCTAAATTATTTCTGTATTGGCTCACGGCCTTCAGCGGGTGCGAAAGTTGAGGTTCACAATACAGAAAAAGCCAAGGTTGGACAGGCTTTTATTCAAATGGGTGGAACAGGTGAAGCCTCGATTGAAGCGTTAAATGCGCTTCTGATGAACTCAAATAACCAGATTAAGTTGACCGGTGATTTGGTTCCGACAAAAAACGAATATCAGAACTTTGGGTTGTTAGCCGCTTTGGATATCGTTAATGCTATTAAAGATGCAGCTCAGCGTTTTAACCTAAACTTGGATAATGTGATATTAGTGGGTTCTTCTTATGGCGGTTATCTGGCCAATTTAGTCACCAAGGTATATCCAGGATTAATTAAAGCCGTATTTGATAATTCATCATGGGCACAAACCAACTTGGCTTATGTTGTGGGGCAGGAAATGGGGGTTCCTGAATTTTCTTATCAAGTTTATCCTAAGGTGATTTTGAGTTTAAATGTTAGATCGCCTTGGACATTAACTCAGGGTTTACCTAATACATTTGCTGGTGGTCGCCAAGAAATTCGAGGATTTTCTCGCCCTCAGCTGCAAAGTATGGCTGAACAAGGTGGTCAAGATACGTTTTATGTGTTTTATCATGCAGCGAGTGATGCGATTGCGCCAACTCAAGAAAAAATTGAAATGGCAAATAATATGGCTGAATTAGGCTTTAAACATGTCTTAATGAATGTGGTGGATGAGTCGGATGTTGATGGGCATTTCATTAAAAACTTAGGCCATGGCATGGGCATGTCGATGCGTAAGTTTTTTGAAGTGGGCTATGGATTTTTGCAGGAGATTAACCCGGACTTTAAATTTAATGACCAACTTAAACAAGCACAGTTTGAAACATCAGATTTAATTTATCAGTTTGATTTATCGGCCAATGTGGTGACGGGTCAAGTGACAGTAAAAAACAAAGTTGGCTGAATTTATAAGTTAGCCTAGGCAATTAAACAGGAATATTGATGATGCAAAAAAGTACAACGAACTTACCTGTTTTTATTATTGCTGAAGCTGGTGTGAACCATAATGGATCACTCGATATGGCCAAAGAACTGGTTGATGTGGCGGTAAAAGCCGGTGTAGATGCCGTTAAGTTTCAAACCTTTGTGACCGAAGAACTGGTGACTGAAAATGCTGAACAGGCCAGTTACCAAACCCAAAATACAGGCGTAAAAGAAACGCAGTTCGCCATGTTAAAACGATTGGAGTTGTCAAAGGCTGATCATCTCGAGTTATTGGATTATTGTCGCCAAAAAGGCATCGAGTTTATGTCCACGGCGTTTGATTTATCCAGTGTCGGTTTTTTGCACCGTCTAGGCATCAGACGCTGGAAAATCCCGTCTGGCGAACTCTTATCGACGCCCTATTTGCGCAAAATTGCCGCGTTTAACCAACCGACAATTTTGTCTACTGGTATGGGCAATCTCGAAGAGGTACGATTAGCCGTGGACACTTTAGTGAAAGCCGGTCTGGCACTTGAGAATTTAACCGTGTTACATGCCAATACGGCTTATCCGACACCTTACGAAGATATGAACTTACGTGCTATGAAAACTTTGGCCGATGAACTCAATGTGCCGGTCGGCCTATCTGATCATTCGCTAGGAATTGAAGTTGCGATTGCTGCGGTAGCGATGGGAGCGAGTGTCATTGAAAAGCATATTACGTTAGATAAAAGTTTGCCAGGGCCAGACCATCAAGCGAGCATTGAACCGTTAGAATTGATGGCGATGGTTCGTTCAATCCGCCATGTTGAACAAGCCTTGGGAAGCGGTGAAAAAAAGCCGACATCTTCTGAGAGTATTAATGTTAGCGTCGCTCGTAAGTCGATTGTCGCTAAAGCTTCAATCGAAGCAGGTGAAAAATTTACGGCTGAAAACTTAACCTTAAAACGAAGCGAAAAAGGTATGTCGGCGAGCTATTGGGATCAACTGATAGGTCAGGTTTCGCCACGTCGGTTTAAAGAGGGTGAAGGAGTGGATGTTGAACTCACATAATGCCCGAAAAATAGCGGTAGCTACTGGATCTCGTGCCGAATATGGCTTGTTGTCAGGTTTGATGCGAGCTATCCAAGATCAAGATGGTATGAGGTTGCAGGTGATTGCTTGTGCCGCGCATTTATCTGTTCGACATGGCATGACAGTGAATCAAATCATAGAAGATGGTTTTAAAGTTGACGCGCGTATTGAAACGCTTGATGAGTCGGATGATCCCGTTGCGATTGCTAAGTCTGTAGGACGCGGTGTGATGGGATTTGCGGATACCTTGTCAGAGTTAAAACCGGATATTCTAGTAGTTTTAGGGGATCGGTATGAAATGTTGGCTGCCGCTCAAGCCGCTTTATTGTTAAATATTCCGATTGCCCATATTCATGGTGGTGAAGTAACCGAAGGTGCGGTTGACGAAGCGATACGCCATGCCATTACAAAAATGGCGAGTTTACACTTTACGGCCGCCAACGCTTATCGCGATAGAGTCATTCAAATGGGGGAACAGCCCAAACGAGTGTTTAATGTCGGAGCACCAGGCCTGGATTTAATTCGTAAACTTAAATTACGGGATAAAAACCAATTACAGGCAGAGTTAGGTATTTCATTAAATGCTCCCATTTTTTTGGTTACTTATCATCCAGTTACCTGGGGGAGGTCTTTGGGTGACGAGGCGATTCAGGCACTGTTTTCAGCTTTAGAATCTTTTCCTAATGCGAACATAATTTGGACTGCACCTAATGCCGATGCCGGCGGTCAATCGTTTTATATGTTGATCGAAAGTTGGTCTGGCTCAACGAGTTTAAATGTACAGGTATTTACTAATCTTGGATCGGTTCGTTATCTTAGCTTGATGGCGATAGCCGATGTGGTCATTGGTAATTCATCAAGCGGCATTATTGAGGCCCCTGCCATGGGAACACCAAGCGTCAACATAGGTAGTCGTCAGCAAGGTCGGCTGCGTTCGGTTTCTATTTTAGATTGTGATGAATCTGAAACGGCCATTTATCAAGCTATCCATCAAGCCCTGACGCCGGAATTTCAAAAGTTAGCGGCTCAAAAAAACAGTGTTTACGGCCAAGGTGACAGTGTTAAAAAAATGCTTGAGGTTTTAAGTAGTGTTGAACTGAAGGACTTAAACACAAAAGCTTTCTACGACCTGGTCGATAAACCTTCTATTACATCTTCAAAGGATAGATTATGAATTTGCATGATTGGACCTTGATTGGAGTTGAGCCAGAAAGCTCAGTTAAACATACGTTAGAAGTGATGGATCGCGCTGCGTTGCAGATCGCTTTGGTCATTACCGCCGACCAAACATTGGTGGGAACCGTGACCGATGGTGATATACGCCGTGGCCTGTTGGCTGGTTTTGGACTTGAAAGTGAAATTCAAAACGTCATGAATAAGCAGCCAATGCTAGGTTTAGAAAATGAGTCGGCTTTGGTGTGGCAAAAACGCATCGCGAAACACCAATTACGTCATTTGCCGATTGTAACTCAGGCTAAAAAAATATTGGGTTTGTTTTATCAAAAGCAAACCCAATCAGCTTTACCTAATGCGGTGGTTTTAATGTTAGGCGGCATGGGGACTCGATTACGCCCATTGACTGAGAATATTCCCAAACCAATGCTACCAGTAGGTAACCAGCCAATATTGGAAACCATTGTGCGCCATATTGCAGAACAAGGGTTTGAAGAATTTTATTTTTGCATTAATTATTTAGGTCAGCAGATTCGGGACTATTTTGGTGATGGTGAGCAGTTTGGTGTGCAAATTCATTATGTTGAAGAAACCGAACGTATGGGAACCGCAGGCGCGTTATCTTTGTTACCTAATAAGTTAACCGAACCATTTATTGTGATGAATGGTGACTTACTTACCAAGATTGATTTGAAAGCCTTATTGAAATTTCATCAAGACAATGACGACATCATAAGCGCCTGTATGCGAGAGTATTCACAGCAGGTGCCTTATGGTGTGATTGAAATGGATGGACACCAAATTAACCAGCTAGTGGAAAAACCTATTTACCGTTATTTTGTTAATGCGGGTATTTACGCTATTAGCCCAAAAGCTCTGGACTTAATGCCATCCAATGAATTTTTTGACATGACATCGCTGATAGAAAAAGCGATGGCTGAAAACAATAAAGTAGGCGGTTTTCCATTAACCGAATATTGGATGGATATTGGTCAAATGCCAGATTACTATCAAGCTCAAGCCGATTATGAAGTTCATTTTCAGAAACGATAAATATCAATACAAGGTTAGTAATCTGTAATGCAAAACAACAACAAAATCCTAGCTCTGATTCCTGCGAGATCGGGTAGTAAACGCTTGCCCAAAAAAAATATTATGCCTCTGGGCGGTAAGCCTTTGATTGCTTGGACAGTTTTGTCGGCATTGGACGCTCAGCTTGATATGGATGTAGTGGTATCGACTGACTCTGAAGAAATCGCTAATATTGCAATAGAGTATGGGGCAGAAGTGCCATTTATGAGGCCTGATGCTTTAGCTCAAGACACATCTTCGAGTTTTGAGGTGATTGATTACACGTTAAAAACGCTCGCCGCATCTGGCCGATATTATGAATATTTGATGCTTTTACAGCCCACGTCCCCCTTTAGGCAAAGTCATCATATTAATCAAGCATTTTTAATGCTACAAGACTTAAAAGCAAGCGCGGTTGTATCGGTAACTGAGCTGGATCACCCGGTAGAGTGGAGCATGACTTTGCCCGAAGATAATGCGTTAGATGATTTTATTCAGCATCATCTTGCGCATCTAAAAACCCGTAGCCAGGATTTGCCAAAATGTTATCGTTTAAATGGTGCGATAAGTTGTGGTCAGGTGGAAGCTGTGCTTAAAAATAAAACCTTCTATGTGCCACATGGCACTTATGCATTTAAAATGGAGCCTCAGTATTCGGTTGATATTGATACCTTAACAGACTTCCAATATGCGGAGTTTTTGCAGTCACGCCTTTAAATCAAGCCGAGCTTAAATCGCTGGTCTGGTTTGTGCTATAAGCTTAAAACTTAACCACAGATTTTCCCGAGGAAATTATGAACGACCTTCACTTGTCACAGCCCAAACAGAATGCGTTTGGCGAAGTTTATTATGAAGAAATTAATAATCTTACTTTTGCAAAACAATCCTCAGAAACCGTATTTAAAAACTATTTTGCCAGCTTACTTGATGAGAAAGAGCAATTATTTATTATTGTCGGTACGGACAGCGGGTTGCTATATCAGTTTATAAAAAAACAGCCAATTAAGTCCCACGTTAAGTTCGTGTTTATTGAGCTGTCGAGCGTAATACAGGCTTTGGGTTTGAATGTCGATACAGCTGATAAGCATATTCATCTTGTGGATCAGAGTTTTAATTTTTCAACATTTTATGATCAGTTTGAAACTTATGTTTACCGTAAGAAGTACACTTTGATTAGAAGTTTAGCGGTAATGGATGCGGCCCCGTCGAGTGCTTACGAACAATTATGGCAGGATGTCGAGACGCGTTTTTCAGCATTTAACCGAGAGGTTTTAGTCAGTCAGCGTAGCTCGCAATTTGAGGATGCTCGTTTATATAATGTGGCTGATAACATTCTTCCAGTTATGAGCTTGAAAAATAAACTTGAAGGTGCGACGGCCGTTGTTCTTGGCGGTGGTCCTACCTTGGATGACGCGATAACCTGGGTCAAAGATAATCAGCAGAATCTAGTAATTTTTGCTGCGGCTAGGGTAGCACGACGTTTGGTTACTGAGGGTATTGTTCCTGATTTTTTTGTGTCGGTTGATCCTCATGATGTGAGTTTTGATAATTCAAAGGGTATTTTTGCTTTTGAGGATACAGCGGTTTTAATTAATGGTTATCACGTTAATCCTAAGTTACTTAGTCAGTGGGCTGGATTGTCTTGTTATATGGGGCTTAAATATGGGTGGATGAATACGCGTTACACTGACAACTTTGAGCCCATTGGCCCCACGGTAATTAATACGGCGGTGCATGTTTCGATCTATTTAGGTTGCTCTAATGTCATTTTGTCTGGCGTTGATTTTTGTTTTGCCAAAGGTAAAAGTCATGAATCGAGTAGTGATGAAGCTAAAGCATCTTCCCATTTGAGCCATAAAAGCAATATTAGGTTGGTCACGAATGCTGGGCAATTTGAGTCAACCGAGCCAACCTTAGCAAAGGCACGGGAAGCTTTGGAATATCAGGCAAAGTTTTATCAACAAGAAAATCCTAATGTGAAATTATATTCAACTGGTTTAAATTCTGCGAAAGTGGAGGGGGTTGAGTATTTAGGTACCGATTCTATAAATTTCCTGAATCCTGCCACAAAACAAAAATTGGCCGACTTGAAGCAGCTGTTGGTGTTAAGTCCGCAGCAAAGACTGGATTACGCCAAATTAACTCTAGATGAATTACAACAACAGTCAAAAGCTTTTAAAGTGATCACTCGCGTCGCAGATGAAGCACTTGAGTGGATTCCGAAACTTTATAAACAAAAAGCGTCAGAACCGAAGTTTAAAGTCATGAACAAGGTTCAGAAGTTAAGAAAAAAAGTGAACCGGTTAGTGGGGGCGGACGGTGATCTGTTGTTAAGTTATCAAGGTGAAAATTTTGCAGACACCTATACGCCAGTTGAACAGGATTCGCCGTTGGATTCAGACGTCGTAACGACACAGTTAAATGGTTTTTTTCAAGGGGTCAAACAGTCTGCCCAACAGTTTGACGCATTAATATTGAGGTCACAAGAACGAGCCCAGTTACGTATTGATGAACTAGAGGGTAAAGTTTCTTTATCTGAATTGTTTAAGGCCTGGCAAATGTGGGGTGAATTTGGCCGCGCTAAACTCTGGTCAAATTGGCATAAGGGTACGGACTTAATATCCGAAGAGCTGGCTTTATTGCAACAAGCAAATCAAGCCTTCCAGAAAGAAGTTGAAAAAACCGATACTAAGCAATTTCAGAATTTAAAACGTGCGGCCCAAAATTTAGGTGGTTTGGCTGATAAAGCCAGCACCGCATTTAATCAAGGCAGTCAGTCTCAGCTTGAGTCCTTATTGCAACATGCTGAACAGCTAGATAATCAGGATCAAAAGCGAGACTTAAGTAACTTAATTCAAGGAATGATTGCCGAGTTGCAACAAAATGAGCCGCAAGCTATTAAGTTTTTTAAGGCGATTGAGGTACCGGATTTAAAGTTGCTTGCATTAAAACGCCTTTTAAATTTTGCTATGCAGGCTCACAGATACGAGGAGGCCATGGCGCTACTTGAAAATCTGTGTTTGTTTTCACTCGACTATATGGTTCCTTATTCTGATCTATTAGCTTTGTTGGGCAATGAGTCGATGGCGATAGAGGTTTTAAAGATGTATTTGTCTCAAAAACAGGATAATATTAGTGCTCATATTAAACTAGCACAGCGTCAAATTAACGTGTCAGCTAACCAAGAAGCGAAAGCTAGTTTGCAAAAAGTCTTGTCTATTGATCCAGGTAATCAAACCGCTTTGCATTTATTAAAATCCTTATAAATTTAACGCCCTCCCTTTTAAAAGCGCCTTTCGGCGCTTTTTTTGTCTCTAAATAAATCATTTAGCTAAATTTTCCTCAAGTAATTGGTGTTAGGCCGTTAAATAAATTGAAGGCTGAAGATACAGCCTCAATACAAAATATAAAGATAAAAATTATCTAACACACACAAGAAGGAAGATAGTCATGGCAATGGTTATTAATACAAATATGGCGGCGATGAACGCCGCAAGAATCCTAGATGGTACATCAAAGGATCAGTCAACCACAATGGAGCGTTTAACCTCCGGTTTGAGAATTAACAGAGCCGCGGATGATGCAGCGGGTATGGCGGTAGCCATCGGGATGACCACGCAGATTAAAGGCACAGACCAAGCGATTCGTAACGCGAATGATGGTTCTTCGTTAATTCAAACGGTCGATGGTGCCTCAGAAGAAGTCGTGAACATGTTGCAACGTATGCGTGAGCTGGGAATCCAGTCTTTGACAGGAACCTATAGTAATGAAAACCGCGGTCAAATGAATGCGGAATATCAGCAGCTCGCAAGAGAAATTGAACGTGTTGCGCAAACTGTGCGATTTAACGAAATACCTTTAATGAACAATTCGGCGTCTACCATCCAGCTTCATGTGGGTTGGGAAACGGGAGCGGAAAATAAGATTGTTTTATCCATGGTGGATTTCGCCAGCATGGCGGCATTGGGTGAAAATGTTTCAACCGTTGCTAACGCATCTCAAGCTATTGGTGTTATTGATATTAACCTTGCCTCAGTTAAAACAGAACGAGCGAAGTGGGGGGCGATTCAGAACCGTTTGGATTATACCGTATCAAACCTACAGAACGTAAATGAAAATATGAATAGTGCGCGCTCGCAAATTCAAGATGCCGATTACGCCAAAGAGAGTGCTAATTTAGCGAGATATCAAGTGCTGCAGCAGGCGGGTATGAGTATGTTGGGGCAGTCCAATCAAATGGCACAAAATGTTTTGCAGTTATTACAGTAAGTTTAAATCAATAGAAGTAACGTTTTTAAAAAAAGAGAGTGTCGCCAGGTCAAATAAAACAACCAGGCCTGGTTATTAAAATTGTCACAAGGGAGAAGCATCATGGCAATGGTAATTAACACAAATATGGGCGCCATCAACGCAAGTCGTATTTTGGATGGCACGCAAAAAGAGCAAGGTACCGCAATGGAACGTTTGACTTCTGGTTTGCGCATCAACAAAGCGGCGG
>NZ_JACUTY010000037.1 GCF_014859555.1 Thiomicrospira sp.
TTGTTCAAAGCTTTGTTCAATAGTTTTAGCTAATTTGGGGCTATCAATGACAAAACCCAGTTCAGTGTTTAAATGGCTGGAGCGTGGATCAAAATTGAATGAGCCCACAAATACGTGTTGACTATCAACCGCAAAAGTTTTCGCATGCAAGCTGGTCGCTGAACTACCAAATGGCCCGTTTTTTTTGGGTTTGCCATTTGTTTTGTGACTAAGACGCATTTCAAATAGCTCAACCCCGCCAGCTAATAAGTGACGGCGATGTTTAGCATATCCGGCATGTACCGCTACGACATCTGTGGCATCCAAAGAGTTGGTTAGGATGCGTATCTTTACGCCTCGATTTACAAGGTCTATAAAGTCTTGAGTGCCGGCCTTAGTTGGCACAAAATAGGGCGAAATTAATGTCACTTGATGGCTTGGCTCGCCAATAATTTGTTCCAATTGATAGCTCATTAAGCTGTGAAGTTTAGCTTGCCCTAAGCCTTTGGCCGGGTCATCACTTAACATACTAACGGGGGCTCCAATCAAAATAGAGTTCACCTTTTATCAGCTCGCGGATTAAATCGGATTCACTGATGGCCTTGATGTAGGATTCGACGCCGTTTGGCTTAGGCTGTTCAAATCTTGTTTTAAGGTAGACACCATATATTCGACAGGGTAGGCGGGTTGGCTTGCCCAATAGCGACGACATCTAAGTCTGCAAATAATAAGTTTTTGGTTGCAGAAAAATATTTATCGCCAATATTGCGACCACCGACAATCGCTACTTGGTTGTCGGCAATAAAAGCTTTATTGTGCATCCGCCGATTCGCTCGTGAAAAATCAGTAATAAAGCCCAACCACCTGGGGTGGCGCACGATAAAAGGATTAAATAAACGTACTTCGATATTAGGGTGGTTGGCGAGAGCGGTGCCCTATTGAATGTCGAGCGTTTTTTTCGGCGACTTGAGTTAAAAGTGCGCGCGCGGCAAACGCATCGTGCGGATCAGATAAGGCGCGAATTCCGCTAAGGTTTGGGTATTCTAGGGTTTGTGGCTGAATGGTTTCGCCGAGCAATGTGTGTTGTGATTCGTCTGCCCTTAACGCATAAGATGTTACGGTTTGATCAATTTTTGGCAAGGTTCACCCCATAACTAAACTGGCAAAAAATAAAATAATGGCTAGACGGAAAAACTTAATCAAATCATATTTATAAACCTTGAATATAATATAGTTTTGCGAGCTTTGCCCTAGAAAGCAAGTAAAAATCGTATAATCCCTAAACACGTTTAATATTTATTGAATTTAAGGGATCACAAAATGTTTAATCCGCAGCAGTTAGAAGGGATCGCACGCAAAGTTCTAGACACGATTCCGCCCGAAATGGGGCAAGCACCGCAAGCCTTAAAAGCTCAGATTAAAGCCAAGATACAAAGTGCGATGCAAGACATGGACGTGGTAACACGTGAAGAGTTTGATACTCAAACCGCGGTATTAGCGAAAACTCGCGCCAAGCTTGAAGCACTCGAAAAACGCTTGGCCGACTGGGAGACTCAGACACGTCAGCCAGCTTCTAACGCAAACGAGCAGGCTTAAGGTGTGAGTTTTTCATGCGTACAAAGTCGAGCGTTAGTTGGCATGGATGCGCCATTGGTGCAGGTTGAGGTGCATGCCTCGAATGGCTTGCCCAGCCTATCCATTGTGGGGTTACCAGAAACCTCGGTAAAAGAAAGCAAAGACCGAGTGCGCAGTGCCTTGTTAAACAGTGGCTTTGATTTACCGCCTAAACGTATAACCATTAATCTCGCGCCCGCCGATTTACCCAAAGCGGGGAGTCGATTCGATTTGCCCATCGCACTCGCGGTCTTAGTCGCGACGGGTCAATTACCCGCGCAAGCCTTAGGCGGCCACGAGTTTTATGGCGAGTTGGGCTTAAATGGCGAGCTGCGAATTATAAGTGGTTTGTTGCCAGCGTTAATTAAAGCCAAAGCCGCTGGCAACCGTTCAATCATTCCAATAGCAGGCCTGGTGGAAGCCTCGTTATTAAGCGAGGGCGATATTTTAGGCGCAGCGCATTTGTTAGACGTATGCCGTTATTTGATCGAAGCTACGCCACTTAACTCCCCACCTGAACGTGTAGAGCAAGATTTAGATTATGGTGTAGATTTGGCTGATGTACGCGGTCAACACCAAGCCAAACGTGCGTTAGAGGTGGCTGCGAGTGGTCAGCATTCTATATTAATGGTCGGGCCACCGGGGGCGGGAAAAAGCATGCTGGCTCAGCGGTTGGTGACGTTAATGCCGCCGTTAGACGAAAACCAAGCACTTGAGGTCGCCGCCTTGCGTTCGGTGGCGGGCGAGCGTTTAGATCCCACGCGTTTTTTCCAGCGTCAGCTACGAAGCCCACATCACACTTCATCAGCGGCGGCGGTGATTGGTGGCGGCCAAAATCCAAAACCGGGCGCGTTATCTCTTGCCCACAATGGCTTGATTTTTTTCGATGAAATGCCCGAATTTAACCGAGACGTGCTGGAAGCTTTGCGCGAACCCTTAGAAACCAAACAAGTCCATATTGCACGAGTCAAACAACATATTACGTTTCCGTGCGATACCTTATTTATTGGTGCGTTCAATCCAAGTCCAAGCGGATTTTTTGCCGATGATCCAAGATGTAAAGACACGCCTGATCAAATTGCACGTTATCAACGTAAAATCTCCGGACCAATTTTAGATCGAATTGATCTGCATTTACAAGTGCCTGCCGTGGAGGTGGATCAACTCACCGCTGCGCCAGATGAACAAGCCGAAACCAGTGCGCAAGTTCGCATTCGTGTCGCGGAGGTGCGGATGCGTCAAATTCAACGCCAAGGTTGTTTAAATGCCGAACTATCCGTCTCGCAACTTGAACAGCACGTCACTTTAAGCCCACAAGCACAAGCCTTTTTAAAGCAGGGCATTGAGCGTTTAGGTTTATCGGCACGTAGTTATCATAAAATTTTACGCATCGCTCGCACCTTGGCCGATATGGCCACCTCCGAGTCGGTCGAAAATCAACATTTAGCCGAAGCCTTGGGTTATCGAAGTTTAGAACGTCAAGGGTTAGCCTAGTGTTTGAATCCTTATTTATTAGTGCCTTTATTGTGGGTTTACTCGGCGGCGTGCATTGTTTAGGTATGTGCGGTGGGGTGGTGGGTACTTTAACTTTTAGTTTATCGCCCAAACATCAAGTCAGCCAGTGGCGTATGTTGCCTTATCAATTCGCTTATAACCTTGGGCGCATCAGCAGTTATGTGATCGCAGGGGCACTGATTGGTTTATTTGCCGCTTCACTTAGCACGCTGGTACCGTTTTTACCGTTTCAACAAGCTTTACAAGTGTTCGCTGGTCTGTTTATGATTGCTTTGGGCTTGTATTTAGCGGGCTGGTGGCATGGTGTGATTGTGATTGAACGTCTCGGCGGCGCATTATGGCAACGCCTGCAACCCTATACCCAAAAATTGACTCCGGTTAGAACCTTGCCCCAGGCCTGGTTGTATGGTTTGGTATGGGGTTGGTTACCTTGTGGTTTGGTTTATAGTGTGTTGATTATGGCGTTTAGCGCCGCTTCGCTTAGTCAGGGCGCGTTAGTAATGCTGGCATTTGGGCTCGGCACCTTGCCCAACTTAATGTTAATGGGCGTGTTTGCATTTTATTTTACGCGACTCGCGCGCAACATCTGGGTCAAACGTTTGGCTGGCTTGTCGGTTATGTTAATGGGCGGCTGGCAAATTTATTTAGCGTTAAGTATTAATATTTAATAGGTGGAGAGGTGTTTGTGAAAAAGTGGTTAGGGTTTATTGTTGTCGGCGTGTTATTAGCCGGTTGCACACCTACGCCTGATACGGGAGGCATAGGGGATGTACGACAACCGATTCAGGTGGATTTAGCGGAGCATGAAGCCTTTGGTCATACAATTGCGCGCCATGTGGACAAGGATGACCCCTATCTTGCCGAAAGGTTAGAACGCAATTTGAGAGTGAACACCGTCTCCACCTTTAGCAGCTATGAGGTTGCGGAAGCGTCTATAAATGCGGTACTGAATCTTAAGCGACAAGAAGTCGCCGATTGGTGGCGTGGCGACTTGGCGCGCCAAGCTTTTTTTGCACGTGTGCCTACGCATGGTCGTTATTTGACGCGTCAAATGTGGCAAGATCGCCTTGAAGCTCGGTATGTGCCCGATCAGGCCGTCGTTAGAGTTGTGCTGGTAAGACGTAACGACGGTTTTTTTGTGCTAACCGCTTTTCCACAGCCGGATAAGTAAAGATGGACTGGCAACAACAAGACGAGTTTTTACAACGCTGGCCAGCGTTGCACAGTTTACTCGCCGCTTATATTGCAATTGATGAAGACAGTCAAGCGGCCGCGATTCAGGCTTTTAAACGCGAGAATCCGAATCAAATCCAAGCCACGCAACAAGCCCTAATAGAATTACTTGAAATCAACCACCAGGCCTGGTGGTTACTAGCGGCCAACTTAGCCTCGCAACAACCCAGTGACCACCAGGCCTGGTTGCAAGAATTAATCACTCAACTGCAACAGGAGGCCAAATGAGTTTGTATGAACTGTTATTAATTGTGCCCGCTATTTTTCTACTGATTGCATTGGGCATGGTGGTGCTGGCATTTGTACAATATACACCGGGTGAGATTTTTCGCACCGTGGGATTATGGTTTAAAACCAACGCGGTAGCGCTGGCATTATATATAAGTGTATTAGTGGTGCTGGCGATCTTTTTACTTTAACCAGGCCTGATGGTTTGCTATACAGCTTATTTAAAAGGAATACGGCATGCCTAATTTAGACGAGCCACTCAATATGGACTTCAGCCAAAAAGTGGTGGTGCAAACCGAAAGCTTGGACTGGCTAGGCAGTCGTGCTGATAATGTATTGCGTAAACCGTTAGAAAGAGCATTGGCCGAATCCGGTCGAACTACCAGCATCGTGCAGTTTTTACCCGGCGCATATTTCCCGGCTCATCAACATGGTTTGGGAGAAGAAATTTTCGTGTTAGAAGGTGTTTTTTCGGATGAAAATGGCAGCTACCCCGCCGGTACTTATTTACGTAATCCACCTGGTTCAAACCATTCGCCCTATTCCAAACAGGGTTGTATCATTTTCGTAAAACTAGAGCAATTTTCAGCAGAAGACACCCAAAAAGTAGTGCTCGATACCAACCAAGCCAACATGCAACCCGGTTTGGGTAACTTAAAGGTATTAAGTTTGCATAGTTTTCAAACTCAACATACCGCACTGGTCTATTGGCCACCGGGTGAAAAGTTCCAACCGCATCGTCACTGGGGCGGCGAAGAAATATTGGTATTAAAAGGCGAGTTTATTGACGAACATGGACGATACCCGAAAGGCACTTGGATCCGAAGCCCCCATCTAAGTTTGCATAATCCTTATGTGGAAGAAGCAACCTTAATTTATGTTAAAACTGGGCATTTGTAGATACGCTGGGTTGACTGGTCAAATTAGTTTTGCCTCCAGCGCAGGTTTTTAGATTAACCCATAATTAAATTATGGATGCTGAGCTAGGCTCTTTTAACGATTCTGATAAGAGACAATAAAATAACCGCGCCAATCAGCGCCATAATAATAGAGCCTAGTAAGCCGCTAGTGACGATAATTCCAAGAAAATCGAAAACGATTCCGCCCAAAATAGCGCCAACAATGCCGACTATAATATTACCAATGATGCCAAAACCACTGCCTTTCATTATAGTGCCGGCAAGCCAACCGACCAGCGCGCCTACAGCTAAAAAGATGATTAAATTAGTGATGTCCATGTTATCTCCAGTATTAGTTTCTAATGAAAAGGTATAGGCCAACTACTAAACTGATCGCACCACCTATGTAAAAAAACATCACCTTATCTGCTTCAGCCCCAGTTATGGCTTGAGTTACTTCTGAGCTGATAGAGTCAGATAATTGGAACCCCCATATTGCAAGGCCAACCCCGATAACGACTAAAACAATTCCGATAATTCTCATGATATGCTCCTAATTTTTGTACGATTGTTAATCCCGTTTTGTCTATTACAGATAGTTTAAACATGACCTAGTGTTTAATACTTAAAGGAATAGTCTCACTTGATAGTAGTCCCGTTTTTTACATAACACAATGTTTTAGTTAAAAAGATTGACGGTAGTAATAAAGCCAGCAGGCCTGGTGGTTATTGCTTAATCGTGCGTGAGATCGTGTAATCTTTGCCTTGTTTAACCTTATCGTAATAACCAAATACTTCCATAAAGTTTCGTTTCATATAATCGCGTAATCCATTAATCGTTACCACCACGAGTTGGCCACCGGGAGCCATTTGTTCGTGGATGTCGTGCAGCATAATGCTCATCATTTCTTTGCCAACTTTGGCGGGCATATTCGATACCACCGTGGTGAATTGAATGTTTTTAGGCACATGACTTAAACCGTTCGATAAATAAGCTTTGGCGTTATTTAAGCAGTTTAAATCGGCATTTTTATTAGCGTATTCGACCGCCATAAAATCCTTATCCACCATATGCACGTTACCTTGTGGCGCATTAGCGGCAATCGCCAAACCCAATGGGCCATAACCACAGCCTAAATCAAGTACTATTTCATCCGGCTTAATTGTAAGGTGACGCAGCAACAGTTCGGTACCGGCATCAATTTCGCGCGGGCTAAAAATGCCCCACGTGCTGCGAAAGGTCAAATTGTGACCTAATAGGTTGGTATTAAATTCGAGGTCTTGTTTTAGCTGGTCAATGCTGGCCATTTTTTTATTTTCCACTGAGTTTTGATTTATCATATTGTACCCTTTTCATTTGAGTGACACGCGCAAACATGCACAGCCTAAACCCTCGACAATTAGAAGCCGTATTGCACATCGACACGCCCCTGTTGGTGTTGGCGGGCGCGGGCAGTGGTAAAACGCGCGTTATCACCGAAAAAATTGCCCACTTGGTGCGCAAGCACGACTACAAACCGCATAATATTTATGCCGTCACCTTTACCAACAAGGCCGCGCGCGAGATGAAAGAGCGTGTATCCAAACTGATGGTGGACGAACCGACTAAAGGTTTAAACGTTTCGACTTTTCATAACTTGGGTTTGAATATTATTCGTCAGGAATACAAAGCACTTAACTATAAAGCCAATTTCTCAATTATGGATTCGACCGATACCGGCCAGATTCTGAAAGAACTGATGCGCAAAAATGAGCTTGATCCCGAAGAATTGGATGGCGTGCAATGGACGATTTCGGGCTGGAAAAACCAACATATCGCACCGCAAACCGCGCTGGAAACCGCCGAAGACCCGTTAGCGCAAGCACGCGCTCGACTTTATGCCGCCTATCAAAAACAGTTACACGCCTATAACGCGGTGGATTTTGATGACTTGATTGGTTTGCCGGTACGTTTGTTTAACGAAAACCCGGATATTCTGACCAAATGGCAGAACAAAGTGCGCTATTTATTGGTGGATGAATATCAAGACACCAACGCCGCGCAGTATCAATTAGTCACTCAGTTGGTCGGTTTAGGCGGCAAACTCACGGTGGTAGGTGATGACGATCAATCCATCTATGCTTGGCGTGGCGCGCAGCCAGAAAACTTGGCGTTATTACAGCAGGATTTTCCCGGTTTGCATTTGGTGAAGTTGGAGCAAAATTACCGCTCCAGCCAGCGCATTTTGAACAGCGCCAATCAACTGATTTCGAATAACCCGCACGTATTCGAGAAGATTTTGTGGAGTGAAATGGGACTGGGCGACCCGATTCGTGTAATCGGTTGCGCCAACGAAAACCAAGAAGCCGAACGCGTGGTGTCCGAAATTATTGTGCATAAGTTTAAATACCGCACCAAAAACCGCGACTATGCGATTTTGTATCGCGGTAATCACCAGGCGCGTTTGATCGAACGCGCGTTACGGGAACAGAATTTGCCTTATATTTTATCCGGCGGCCAATCGTTTTTTGAGCGTGCGGAAATTAAAGATGTCATGTCTTATCTTAAATTGATTGTTAACCCAGATGATGATGCGGCATTTTTACGTATTATCAATACACCGCGCCGCGAAATCGGCCCGGGCACGCTCGAAAAACTCGCCACCTACGCCACCCATCGCGGCATAAGCTTGTTTGATGCGTCTCAAGAGTTTGGTTTGACTCAAATCTTGAAAGAAAAATCCCTCAAACGTGTGCAATATTTCGGTGCCTTGTTATTAGAGTGGGTTAAAGAAGCCGAAAACGTCGAAGGCAAGGAGTTGATGAGCTTTGTGCGCGGCGTACTGGATAAAATAGAATACGACAACTGGTTAATGGAAACCGCCAGTAATGTCAAAACCGCCGAACGTCGAATTGAAAACGTGCGTGACTTGATTCTGTGGATTGAGCGTATTGTCACCAAAGCGCACGAAGAAGATGGCGACGAACTCAAGCTCGCCAAAGTCGTATCGCATATGACCTTAATGGACATTTTAGAGCGCAACGAAGAAGAAGCCGATCACGATATGATCAGCTTAATGACCTTGCACGCTTCAAAAGGGCTGGAATTTCCGCATGTGTTTTTGATTGGGGTGGAAGAAGAAATGCTGCCACACAAACAAAACCTCGAATCACCAGGCCTGGAAGAAGAACGACGTTTAGCTTACGTTGGCATTACACGCGCGCAACGCAGTTTGACCATTACTTATGCCCAGAAACGTCGCAAATACGGCGAAGACACGCCTTGCGAACCCAGCCGATTCCTCAGCGAACTCCCCGAAGACGCCTTGCACTGGGAAGGCAAGCCCGGCGTCGAACTCAGCCAAGAAGAAGTCAAAGACCATGGCAACGCCCACATGGCCAACATCCGCGCGATGTTAGCGGCCAAGCTCGATGACTGAAGTTTGGTTGACTTGGCTGTTTTAAGTACTTAATATTGATTAATCTATTTATTCTTAAACTGAAGGGCTTTTTGTGAAGAATCTATTTTTAAAGTGGTGTTTGGTATTTAGCGCGCTGCTCATTGCGCCATCTGTGATGGCGACAAACTTTAGTTACAGTAATCTTGTTTTAACTGGCGAGCGCATGATGTTTAAAGAACCAACGAGTTTAACTGCCGCAGACCGGACGATAAATGGGGTAAGTCTAAAAGTAGGTTATCAATGGGCACCAAATTTATTCACTCGTTTCGAATTAGCTCAGTATGCATACGACCGTAAAAAGTTGAATGTCGAGTCAAAAGTGACGGCTGCTGGGTTAGGTGTGGGTGTAGCAAAAGCGGTGACTGATCGTGTTGATGTGTATGCGTTGGTTTCAGCTAAGCAGACGTTTCTGGAGGTTAAATCCACTACAAATTCTTCGGATGAAGCGGTGTATTTAGTTGGTGAACTGGGCTTTAGAAACTGGTTAACGCCTTCGGTAGAATTCAACTCGGCGATAGTTTACAGCAAGCAACCTAACGAAAAAGATAAGCTTGATTCAAGTATGCATGTGCCAATAGGCATAGGGTTTTGGTTGGAACCCAACGCCGCCATTCATCTTAAATACTTAATAAGTGAAGATTTCTATGGCGCATCGCTAGGTTATGAGGTTCACTTCTAATTAAAGCCTTTTGATCTGGTTGAAAAGAGGCGATGTAAAGGTTGGCGGAATATGCGTTCTCGGTGCCCCATCAAAGTCTCTACCACGCTGGTGCAAATCCTCTTTAACTTATTGATTAATAACATTAACGTCATGGCTATTAATTTCAACAACCAGGCCTGGTTGTGATATATTACTTTGTAATACAAGTCATTACATTTAGGGGTAAAAATGAGTGTAACTAGTGTGCGTTTAAATGATGAATTGGTTTCAGCGCTGGAAGCTTTGGCGCAAAAGCTAGACAGAAGTAAAAACTACCTGATCAATCAAGCGATTAAGGACTATGTGGAGCGTCAAAATAGCGAAGCTCAGCGTTGGCAAGAAACCCTTGAAGCACTGGAAAATGTGCGCTCCGGCGAGTTAGTTGATGGCGATGAAGTGGCGCAATGGCTTAACTCTTGGGGAACGGAAAACGAATTAAGTGCGCCAACACGATGAACGCACTTTGATGAAAGTTCGTTACACCAAACAAGCATTAAATGATCTGGCGCGATTACGCCAGTTTATCGCCGAACATAATCCCCGCGCTGCACAAGCTATTGCGAGTCAATTACTTCATGCGGTTGAGCGACTAAAGCCGTTTCCATTGTTGGGGATAAAAGTCGCCTCTTCACCCAACCCGCAAACCATGCGGGATATGTTTGTCAAAAACTACACTCTACGTTATTTAATCGGGTCGTCCGAAATCATTATTTTGCGGATATGGCACGACAAAGAAAGAGAGCGTTCAACAATCTTACATGATGAATAGCGATTGAATTTAGTCACTCACTTTTTTCACAAACTCAGTTTTCAGGCTCATTTGGCCGATGCCGTCGATTTTGCAGTCGATGTCGTGGTCGCCGTCTTTTAGGCGAATGTTTTTCACTTTGGTACCAACTTTGACTACCAGCGATGAACCTTTCACTTTTAAATCTTTGATCACGGTGACGGTATCACCATCTTGCAAAATTGTGCCGTTGGCATCCTTGTAGACCTTCTCGTCCGATTCTTCGGTGGCGTGTTTTGACCACTCATGTGCACATTCCGGGCAAATCAACATTTCGCCATCTTCGTAGGTATATTCCGAGCCGCATTTTGGGCAGTTTGGTAATCCACTCATCGTTTTAACCTTTAATCTAACCATTAAAACCCGTTATTATAGTAGGTCATTTGAGATCGAGGGAAAAACATGCAACAGACTCAACAACAAATCCTGCGTCATCATGGTGGTGACGGTGAAAATGCACGTCAAATGATTAGCCAAACTTACGCCGAGCGTCATGATGAAAGTTTCTGGCAATTTTGGATGCAATCTGTGCAGCCGGTAATTCAAGCGGGCGATGGCTTAATGGATTTGGGTGCGGGCACGGGTTTGTTTGTGCAGGATTTGGCGCAGCGTTATCCCGAGTCCAACGTTATCGGAATTGAAGCTGCGCCTTATATGTTAGAAGCTTTGGTGGATTTGCCGAGTAATGCACGCATCGAATTAGACGATTTGAATGAACCAGGCCTGGTGGTCGCTGACAATTCGGTGGCCGTGATTATGACCAACTTGGTGGTGCATGAAGTGATTCAGCCGGTGTTGATGTTTCAAGCGGCGTATCGTTGGTTAAAACCGGGCGGGCGTTTTTGTGTGATTGATTTAGTGCGCCAGCCTTTGGAGGATTATTTAACCCAGCGTTATCCTCAGGCCGAGATTTCTCAGGGCAAACTTAAACGTGAAGAATTGGAAAATGCGTTTGAGCATTTTCTAGAGCACAATCGTTATCACGCCGCCGATTTGCTTTATATGTTGACCGCTTGTGGTTTTAAGTTGCTTGAGCAAGCGCCGCTTAAAAATGGTCGTATGGTGCGTTTATTGGTAGAAAAACCCATTAAAAATGGGAGCCTTGCATGATTCCAGCGTTTCAATTTGCCCAAATGCCTGCGATTCAATTTGGTTGGGGGGTCACCGATAAGCTCGCCGATGCGGTATTGGCACAAACTAAAGCTTCTTTAATGTTGATAAGTGGCGGTTATGCCGACCAGCACTTCGTTGAACCGCGTTTAGCTAAGGTGTTAGAACAGCGCCGCGTACATCGGGTAGTGGTGCAGGGCGAGCCGTCAGCGGACATGATTGATCAGCTAGTGACGCAAGCACCGCAGGATATTGAATTGGTGATCGGTTTAGGCGGCGGCAGTGTATTAGATGCCGCCAAAGCGGTGGCGGGTTTATTGCCTGAGCGTTTTTCGGTGGTGGATTATCTAGAAGGCGTGGGCTGTGGCCGCAAACTTGAAGCCGATCCCTTGCCTTTTATTGCGGTGCCGACTACCGCCGGAACCGGTTCAGAAACAACCAAAAATGCGGTGATTTCACGCTTGGGCGAATTTAAAAAATCGTTTCGAGATGATCGTTTAGTCGCCAACCAGGCCTGGTTGGATGCCGCGTTCCTGCCTTTTTGTCCTGACCAAGTTTTATATGCCACCGCGATGGACGCGTTTACCCAATTATTAGAATCCTACACCACACTGAAAGCCAATCCGATGACCGACGCCTTAGCTTGGCAAGGCATGGAATTGTTTAGCGGTGCGTTTGAATTGATTGATTCCGAATCACAAACTGATAAACAAGCAGGTTATGAGCGTTTGATGCTGGCCGCCAGTTTGTCTGGCATGACGTTAGCCAATGCCGGATTGGGTGCGGTGCATGGTTTAGCTGGGCCAATTGGCGCGTTTTTTAAATCACCGCATGGCTTGGTGTGCGCCAAGTTGCTTGCGCCGGTTACGCGCGCCAATATTGAAGCTTTGCTGGCGAGTGATGCGGAACATGCACCACAAACCCTGGCTAAATACACCGAGGTCGCCCAATTGCTAACCGGTATTCCCGATTTAGCCGGACTTGTGATGGCGCTCGAAAATATGGTGGCTCAACGTCTACCGCAAGGCTTAAGCGCGTTTGGCCTACGGCCTGATAATTTAACCGAAGTGCTAGCGAATTGTCGCAGTGGCAGTATGCTCGGTAATCCATTAGTGTTATCTGATCAAGCCTTAACCCAGTCAATGTTAGAAGCGCTTTAAACCAGAGTTTATGCGAAAGCACCAGGCCTGGTTGTTTAATACCGGGCTTAGGGATACAATCAATTATAAAATTTATACAGAGGTGACTATGAAAACAGCGTTATTTTCGATGGCCGCGTTAGTGCTGAGCTTAACTTTTATGTTACCCCAGCCAGCGGAAGCCAAACGTTTTGGCGGCGGTGGTAGTTTTGGCAAACAAAAATCCATGCCGGCACAACAGCGTCAAGCGCCAACCCAACAACAGCAAGCCGCGCAAACGCCACGTCAAGCGGCAACAGCCGGTCAAGCCGCAAGCGGTTCTGCTAAATGGCTGGGGCCAATGGCCGGTTTAGCCGCTGGTGGGTTTTTGGCTTGGATGATTTTTGGTGAAGGCTTTGAAGGCATTCAGTTTTTCGACATTTTATTAGTGGCCTTAATTATCTTTGGTTTGATGATGTTTTTACGTGCACGTCAACGTCAACAGCGAACCTTAGCTTACGAACAAGGCTCGCAAACTCAAACGCGACAACCCCATCAATCCATGTACGACCCGGCGAGTTCGGCTTCTGATTCTGACATGTCGAAACCTAACGAGCCCCTGGTGCCGGTGATCGGCTCGGGTTTAAGTGATTACGCCCAACATGGCGTAAACGCGCCGGATTGGTTTGATGAAGCGAGTTTTGTCGAAGGTGCCAAGCAGCACTTTATGGCGATTCAAACCGCTTGGGATCGAGGCAATGCCGCTGAAATCGAAAGCTATTGCACACCCGAGTTATTTGCTGAGTTGCAAAGTTTAATGCAGCAAGTCCAAGCTGGTGAAAACCACACTGAGGTCGATACCCTATATACCCAGGTGCTAGATCAGTCGTTAGAAGATGGCTATTTTGTCGTGAGTTTAGGTTTCAGTGGTTTTATTAAAGAAGATCGCAACGAACCGGCGCATGCCTTTAACGAAGTTTGGCACATTCGCCGTCTTGCTAAAGGCGAGGGCGATTGGCAAATTGCGGGTATTCAACAATTAAACCCGTAACGTAAAAATAAAATTATAAGTGAGCGGTCAAGAACAGAGGACAACCTCCCTGACCAATTTTGAGGATACAAATATGAAGCAACTTAAAAGACACGGATTAATTGCCGCATTGATTCTGGGCGCGTTTTGGTTAACTGGCTGTGAAAAAGAGCCTGTAGAAATTGTGAGTGTACAACTTCTGACGGATACGGATCGCGGGTCGGGTAACTTCGCACGTGTTTTAGAAATTTGTTTAGACCATCCGGTGGCTATCAAATCGCCTTATTATCATACATTGAGTGTGGTTTCTAATGAAGGCTATGAGTTAAAAGGCGGCAGTTGGATTCGTCATATGGCTTCCGACCCTAAAAACCCTTGTCAGTTGCGTAATTTATATTTGTACCTGGGTAAAGAAGATCCACCCGGATCACGTCAGTTAATCGACGAATATTTGCGCCCCGGCAATATCAAGCAATTGGAAATTAAACTCTATGCTGAAGAACCTGAAACCGGACGTGAAACACCGATGGCCGCCAAAATCTATCGTAACTTATAAACCAAACATTAACGTCAATACCACCAGGCCTGGTTGCAAGCAGGCCTGGTGCTTAATCAAGAGCCGCCTTTGTCACATTATTCAACCCTGCCTTATGCTTATGGTGCACCTAGTGCCCAAGCCCGTCTTAAATCCGAACCGGCCGATTTTCAAGTAGAAGAAACCATTGCGTTTTCGCTGAGTGGCGAAGGGGAACACTTGTGGTTATGGGTCGAAAAACAAGGTGAAAATACCGATTGGGTCGCCCAACAGCTTGCCAAGTGGGCGGGTATTCGATTACGTGATATTGGTTTTGCCGGTTTAAAAGATCGCCACGGCATTACACGTCAATGGTTTAGCTTGTATTTGCCGGGTCGAGACAATCCAGATGTCAGTCAGTTTCAGTTTGAATCCATTCGAATCCTTCAACAAACTCGGCATCAGCGTAAATTGCAGACTGGTGGTTTGAGCGGCAACCGGTTTATTCTGACCTTGCGAGATGTGACGGGGGATCAAGCCGATACGGAGCAACGTTTGAAACAAATTCAAACCCAAGGTGTGCCCAACTATTTTGGCGAACAACGTTTTGGCCGCAACGAACAGAATTTAGTGATGGCACAAGGTTTGTTTAATGGCGAACTCACGCGTTTACGTCCAGCCCAACGGGGTCTGTATATTTCCGCCGCACGTTCGTTTTTGTTTAATGAAATCCTCGCCGAACGTGTTCGCCAACAAGCCTGGAACCAGGCCTGGTCGGGTGATGTGTTTCAGCTTGAAGGCTCAGATAAATGGTTTGTGGACGATGGCTCAACCGAATTAGTCGCCCGTGTTAATGAGCTTGATATTCATCCTACCGGGGCCTTAGTGGGCGCGGGGGAGTTAGCCACACAGCAAAACGCGCTTAAACTAGAAGCCCAAGTCTTATCCAAACACCAGGCCTGGTGCCAAGCTTTGGCAGATTTAGGTTTAAAACAAGAACGCCGTGCGTTAAGAGTTTTACCCAAAAACCTGAGCTGGTTGTGGTCTGATAAACAAACATTAGAAGTGTGTTTTGACCTAGCTCCAGGGCGTTACGCGACCGTGCTGATGCGAGAATTAATGGCAAATCACACAGTTTGAAAAAGGTTTAATTCTTTGTTTAATGGTTGTTATATAGAGTGCTTTGCAGGCCGCGGTGGAAGATATTACCCGAGTGGTAGTGGCGCAAGCCGATGGTGATTTAAGCCAGCGAGTGCAATAGCAAGCCGCTACTTTGAATAGATATGGCCTTCTTTAATACAGGTAACACAAACAAAAAAATAGCAGCGACGTCTAAACCTAAGGCCTTAGCCCACCGCACTGGCCAGCCTAAAGCGTTAGCTAAACCAAATAATCCATCCAGTAAAGCAAAATCCACTAGTTCAAAGAATCAAAAATCGGCTAGAATGAAACAGAATGATGAATGGAGTGATTTTTAATGAGCGAATCGCAAGCAGCCGTGGCACAACAAGCCACCCAAGAAATTGAACGAGAAATTGGTTTAAAAGGTGGCGATCAAGATCAGTTTCTGACTTTTATTCTAGGTGATGAAACCTACGGAATTGATATTTTGCGCGTTCAAGAAATTCGCGGCTGGGAAAGCCCAACCCAGTTACCGAACATGCCGGTTTATGTAAAAGGCGTGATTAATATGCGTGGCGCGGTGGTGCCGATTATTGATATGCGTGAACGTTTTAATATCAGCCAACCCACATACGATGAAAGCACGGTTGTGATCGTGATTCATGTTAATCACCGCGCGGAAGGTTCTGAACTGGATGTACAAAAAACCATTGGTTTAGTGGTGGATGGTGTATCCGACGTGCACGATGTCAATATCGACCAGCTACAACACTCGCCATCTTTTGGCGATAACAAGGCGGTAAGTGAAGAGTTTGTAAGAGGTTTAGCAACGTTGGAAGAAATTATGGTGATTATTTTGAATATCGATTTACTCGCTAATCAAGGTATTTTTAACGAAGTAAAGCATTTTAAGCGTCACTAAACTTCACCCAAGCACTTGATTAAAGCGAGTCTATGGGGGTTATTTCTTCTTTTTAGAAGCGGCTTTTTTGGCCGCTTTTTTCTTATGGGTTTTTTTCTTAGCGCCCGCTTTAACTTTGCTCGCGGTTAAATGGGCTTCCATACCAGCAATTTTACTCACCGGTATTTTAGATTGCAGGTGATATTGAATGCGTTCTAATGATTTCAGCTCGTGACCTTCGACTAAACTGATCGCTACACCGACATTCTGTGCGCGGCCAGTGCGTCCGATGCGATGGATATATAGATCGCCGCGCAAAGGTAGGTCGTAGTTGACAACATGCGTAATATTCAATAAATCTAAACCGCGTGCCGCCACGTCGGTGGCCACCAAAACTTTTATTTTGCCTTCTTTAAATTTACTGACTTTCTCTAGACGTTTGGCCTGAATAAAATCGCCGTGTAAAACCTGGGCGTTAATATCTTGGGATTGCAGCCATTCGGTTAAGCTGATCGCCCGTTCTTTTTTATTGCAAAACACAATTGCGCTTTGGCAGCTCGGGTCTTCGACAATCGCTTTCAAAAGGTTTTCTTTGTGCGCGCGATCATCCGCAAATATGACAAACTGTTGCACTTGAGTAGACTGTTGATTAGCCGCATCGACCTGCACGATTTCGGGGTTATCCAATAAGCGATCGGCAAAGCTCTGAATCTGATGACCGGCTAAGGTGGCCGAGAACAACCCAGCCTGAAAATCACCGGGTAACGCATCCAACAGCGCATATACATCTGGCCCCAAACCCATGTCTAACATGCGATCGGCTTCGTCGATAATCACCATCTCTAGATCGTGCAGTTCAATTTCTTCTTGCTCAAGCAAATTTAATAAACGCCCGGGTGTGGCAATTAGAATTTGAAACGCTTGACCCAAGTTTTCGATTTGTTTGTTTTGAGCAAAGCCCCCGCTGATCAGCATCGAACGCACCGTCATGTTTTGGCTGAGTTGACGCACCACGCTGCGAATCTGAATGGCTAATTCGCGCGTGGGCGCCAGCATTAAAATACGTGGCCAACGGCTTTGTTTAGGGTTGTCAAGCAAATGTTGTAGTGCGGGCAATACAAATGCGGCGGTTTTACCTGTGCCGGTGGCCGCGCCTGCTAATACATCTTTGCCTTGCATCATCAGCGGTATCGCCGCTTGCTGGATTGGGGTTGGGCGATGAAAATGCTGGGCTTCTAGCGCGTCCAGTAAACGTGGGTCAAGATCTAAATCGGCAAAAGTCATCAAGGTTTACTCTTTAATAATTCGGTAGCAAGGCACATATTGTGAGGTGTCGAGCTTCATGCGTTTTTGTTCGACCAAGAAGTCCAGTAGATCATCCAGGGCTTGCATAATATCTGGGTCACCATGTAATTCGAACGGCCCATGTTCGGCAATCGCTTTTAAACCGCTGGCTTTCACATTACCCGCCACAATGCCCGAAAATGCACGGCGCAACTGGGCGGCTAATTGATGCACCGGTTGGTTTTTGCTCAGGTTGAGCTGGCTCATGGCCTCGTGAGTGGGCTCAAAGGGCTGTTGTAGCGATGGATCAATATGCAATAACCAATTAAAATAATACGCATCACTGGTATCTTTTCGGTCTTTATGTACGATTTCCATACCTTCGTGCATCAGATCGGCGACTTTTTCCGGATGGTTTATCACAATTTGCAAACGCGATAAGGCCATCTCGCCCAGCGTGGCTTTGATAAATTGTTTAATTTTATCAAAATAAAGCTGACTGTGATCGTCGCCCGTAAGCACCAAGGGAAACGGCAAGTCCGAATTTTGTGGGTGCAATAACAAGCTTAAAATATACAGCAACTCTTCAAGTGTACCCGGCCCGCCGGGGAAAATAATAATGCCATGTCCCAAACGCACAAAGGCTTCTAAACGTTTTTCAATATCTGGCAAAATCACCAATTCGTTAACCACCGCATTAGGTGCCTCAGCGGCGATAATGCCCGGCTCAGACACGCCAATATAACGCTTGTTTTCATAACGTTGGTTATGGTGGCCAACGCCCGCCCCTTTCATGGGGGCTTTCATCACACCCGGGCCACAGCCAGTGCAAATATTTATTTTGTACAGCCCCAGCGTGTAACCTACGTGTTTGGCATATTCGTATTCGTGGCGCGGGATTGCGTGGCCACCCCAACACACCACAATATTTGGCTGCTCATTCGGGCGTAATGCGCCCGCGTTGCGCAGAATGTGAAACACCGCGTTGGTAATGCCAAAGGATTCGTCCAAATTAAATAAATCCGATTCCAGTACATCGTTACGTGCATAAAGTAGATCGCGCACCACTGCAAACAGGTGTTCTTTTAAACCCTCGATCAACTCGCCGTTCACAAAAGCACGCGCAGGCGGGTGAGATAAAACCAATTCTAAACCCCGTCCACGCACGGTTACTTTAATATTAAAGTCTGGGTTTAGCTCCAACAGCTTTAAACCGCTATCGAGATCGCTGCCAGTATTTAACACCGCCAGCGCGCATAAACGCAGGGTTTCGTTAAGACCTTTATCGCCGGTGTCGCAGAGCTGTTCGGCTTCTTGATGGGATAAAACCTGTAGGGTTCCGTTAGGGCGAATCGAAATTTGATCCAGGGTTGACATCATAATGAACTAACTTTTCGTGTTATCTTGTTGTGAATCAGCTTATTATGCGGCTTAAGCCGTTTGCTAGCAACTTAAAATAATTCGCCTAGTGCTTGAAAAACCAACCTGCGTGCCTTATATAAAGCGTAATAAATCACGCAATCTGACAAGATGGAAGCGAACATGGAATATAAAGATTACTATAAAATTTTAGGCATAGAGCGCGCTGCATCGGAAGCCGAGATAAAAAAAGCCTATCGCAAGTTAGCTGGCAAATATCACCCAGATAAACCCACCGGTGACGAATCCAAGTTTAAAGACTTGAGCGAAGCTTACGAAGTCCTAAGCGATAAAGAAAAACGCGCGATGTATGACCAATTTGGCTCTAACTATAAAAACGGTCAACACTTCGATCCTCCACCCGGGTTTGAAGGAATGTATGGTGGCGGTCAAGCGGGCGGGTTTAGCGACTTTTTTGAATCCTTATTTCGCGGCCAAGGTGGTTTTGGTGGTGGCGGCTTCGGCGGTGGTTTTGGCGGCCAGCGTTACCAACAAAAAGGCGACGACCAAGTGGTTAAGATTCTCGTGAGTTTAGAAGACGCGGTCAACGGCAACGAACGCACTTTGAACTTACAAGTGCCGCAAGCCGATGCACGAGGGCAGGTGATTAACCGTCAAAAACAAATCAAAGTCAAAATTCCGGCGGGTATTAAGCAAGGTCAACGTATTCGTTTAAGCGGCCAAGGCGCGGCTGGTTTTGGCGGTGGGCCGAACGGCGATTTGTATTTAGAAATCGACCTACAATCGCATCCACTCTATAAAGTGAAAGACGAAGATGTATTGTTAGATTTACCACTTACCCCTTGGGAAGCCGCGCTCGGCACCAAAGTACAAGTGCCCACTTTAAAAGGTAAGGTGAACTTATCAATCCCGGCGGGTACTCAATCGGGTAGTAAATTGCGCATAAAAGGGCGCGGGCTGGGCAAAACACCAGGCGATCAATACGTGGTCGTACAAATCCACACCCCTCCGGCGCAAACCGAAGAAGCCCAAGCCTTCTACCAACAAATGGCCGAACAAATGCCGTTTAACCCCAGAACGCATTTTTAAGTTATAAAGCCGTCTTAATCAACCACCAGGCCTGGTGATAAAAGGGGACGCTACCCTTTGTTTGGTCTACCAATCGGTTTATAGGATAAATTCCGGTTTTTTTTAAAAGGGGACGCTACCCTTTGTTTGGTCTACCAATCGGTTTATAGGATAAATTC